>JAEZQR010000238.1 GCA_023413015.1 Pseudomonadota bacterium | reverse complement strand
CGAATGTGCAGCCCCTCGAACGGCTCGTTATGTGCCGGAAGAACGCGCAAGCCGGCATCGAGTGTCTGCAGCTTGTCGAGGCTCGCGAACCAGTCGCCCAGCGGATTGCCGCGCGGCTCGGTTGGATACACCGACACGTTCGAGGTGATGCGCGGCAGCACCTGATCGCCCGAGATCATCAGCCCCGCTTCGTCGCACACGAGGCAGCTATGCTCGGGCGAATGGCCGCTGCCCGTCACGATGCGCCACGCGCGGCCGCCGATCGTCAGCACGTCGCCTTCGACGAGGCGGCTGTAGCCGAGCGGCAGGCGCGAGACGGCCATGCCGAAGCGCCCCCAGCCCTGCCCCTTGAACCGCTCGACCGCCTCGTCGGGCCAGCCGGCGCGGGCGTAGAAGTCGACCGCCGCCTGCGGCGGATGTTCCGCCACGTCGAGCGTCAGTACGCGCGCCAGCAGGAACTCGGCGCGGGCGATCTCAAGCGGCACGCCCCATTTGTGCGTGAGCCAACCGGCGAGGCCGAGATGATCGGGGTGATAGTGGGTGACGATCACGCGCGTGACCGGCCGGCCGGCCATGAAGCCGTCGAACAGCGCGCGCCAGATGTCCTTGCATGCCGAGGCGTTGAGCCCGGTATCGACGATCGCCCAGCCGGCGCCGTCCTCGAGCAGCCACAGGTTGATGTGATCGAGGCTGAACGGCAGCGGCATGCGCAGCCAGAACACGCCGTCCGCGACCTGGTGCGGCTTGCCGGCAGGCGGCACCCAGCGCCCGTACGGGTAGAACAGCCCGCGCCGTTCCAGCCCGTCTTCGGGCGGTTCGGCCAACGCCAGCGACGCGTCCTGCATGGGCGGCAAACTCCTTCGCCGAGCACTTTACGTTTACGTAAGCGTCAAGTCGAGGGGCGAAGGCGGGGTGACCAAATCCAAAACGCCGTCATCCCGGCGAAGGCCGGGACCCAGAACAACAGGCGGCCTGGGCCCCGGCCTTCGCCGGGATGACGGAAAGTGCAAGTGTTAGGCGAGGCGCCTTACCGCTTGAACAGGTTCTCAGCGGTGATCTCGACGGGGCGGGTGCTCTCGCCTTCCTCGCCCGCGTGCTCGGCGGCTTCGCGCTCGGCGCGGAGCTGGTCGAGGAGCTCGGCGCGGTCGGCGTCGAGACGCGTGTCCTCGGTGCTGATGCCGGCCTTCTTCGCCGCGATCGCCACCAGCGCGTCGAGCTCGCGCTGCGAGCAGAGGCCCAGCGTCACCGGGTCCTTCGGCGTGATGTTGGCGATGTTCCAGTGGCTGCGGTCGCGGATCGCCGCGATCGTCGTCTTGGTAGTGCCGATCAGCTTCGAGATCTGCGCGTCGGTCACCTCGGGGTGGTTGCGGATGATCCAGGCGATGCCGTCCGGCTTGTCCTGCCGCTTCGAGACCGGCGTGTAGCGTGGCCCCTTGGTGCGGCGCAGCTGCTCCGGCCCCTTTTCCTGGACGAGCCGGTAATCGGGGTTCTTCTGGCCCTTCTCGATCTCGGCCATCGTCAGCTCGCCGGCGCGGATGGGATCGCGACCGATCAGGCGGGTCGGCGTGTTCTCATCGGCGATCGCCTGCACCTCGAGGATGTGCAGCCCGCAGAACTCGGCGATCTGTTCGAAGCTGAGCGACGTGTTGTCGACCAGCCAGGACGCGGTCGCGTGCGGCATGAGCGGCTGGGCCATGATACCTCCGGATAAAGAAAGGGCCGCCCTGTGCGGGGCGGCCGATGCATGCATAAGCCTATATGCGCGATGGAGGTTCCGATCAAGGAAGTCCTGTCGGCCCCGCCCTTCATCATCGGAATGCTCCCGAAACAAGCGCGCGAAAATTGCGCCGCCATGCTATCGGCTCCCGCTGAATCGGTTGCGGGGCGGGGATGAAGGTCGGCATCGACATCGGCACGGACGAGCGCGGGAGTGTGGTGGCCTGCGACCTTGAGGAGCTGCTCGCGACCCGTCTGCTGGTCCAGGGCAACTCGGGGTCGGGCAAGTCGCACCTGCTGCGCCGCCTGCTCGAGCAGAGCGCCGAGTGGGTGCAGCAGGCGATCATCGACCCCGAAGGCGACTTCGTGACGCTCGCCGAGCGCTACGGCCATGTCGTCGTCGAGGCAGCGACCTATGCCGAGACCGATATCCAGCGCGTCGCGGGACGCGCGCGCCAGCACCGCGTCTCAGTGGTGCTCAATCTCGAGGGCCTCGACATCGAGGCGCAGATGCGCTGCGCCGCCGCCTTCCTGGGCGGGCTGTTCGATGCCGAGCGCGACCATTGGTACCCGATGCTCGTCGTCGTCGACGAGGCGCAGCTGTTCGCGCCGGCCGCCGCCGGCGAAGTGTCGGACGAGGCGCGCAAGAGCTCGCTCGGCGCGATGACCAACCTGATGTGCCGCGGCCGCAAGCGCGGGCTGGCCGGCGTCATCGCCACGCAGCGCCTTGCGAAGCTGGCAAAGAACGTCGCGGCCGAGGCGTCGAACTTCCTGATGGGGCGAACCTTCCTCGATATCGACATGGCGCGCGCCGCGGATTTGCTCGGCATGGAGCGCCGGCAGGCCGACACGATCCGTGACCTCGAGCGCGGGCGCTTCCTCGCGCTCGGCCCCGCGCTGTCGCGCCGCCCGATCTCGGTGTCGATCGGCGCGACGATCACGCAAGCCCGCACCGGCAGCCCGAAGCTGGTACCGCTCGCCGTAAAGCCGGCCGAGGACGCGCGCGACCTGCTGTTCGCGCCGGGCGCCCCGGAGCCGGTGCGTGCGCCACCCCCGCCTAGGCCGATCCGCGCTGACGCCGACGACCTGCTGCGCGCGGTTTCTGCCCCGCCGCGCCCGAAGCTGGAGGCCGAGGTCCGCACGCCCGAGCCCGAGATGCCCCCGCAAGAGCGCGAGGTGCTGATCGACCGGGTGCTCGCCGAGGTGCTCGCCGAGCCCGATGCCGCCTATCGTTCGGTCGCGGTGCTCTATCAGGACTTCCTCGTCCGCTGCCGCATTCGCCGCGTCGGCGGGGCGCCGCTCGACCTGGCGGCCTTCCGTCGCCGGCTGGCGGTCGCGCGTGCCGGCGTCGCCGAAGCCTCGGCCGGTGAGGAATGGGGCCGCGCCACCGAGATCGCCGCCGGCCTTTCCGACGACATCCAGGGCATCTTCCTGCTGTTCGCGCGCGCCGCGATGAACCGCGAGCCCTGCCCGTCGGACGCCGAGGTGGCGCGCGCCGCCGGCAGCCGCTCGACGGGCCGCGCGCGCCGGCTGCTGTCCTACCTCGAAGCGCAGGGCTGGCTCGTCGCGCGCAACGACCTGCGCGGTCAGCGGATCATGGCGCTGCCGCACCTGGGGTGGGAAACCGCGCCCGGCGATCCGAACGCCGCCGATCCGGTCGCCGCGAACGAGGCCGAAAGCCCCTCTAGCGGCGACCTGTTCGCGGCCGAATGACCGTGAGGAACCGCCGCTACTACGTTCACGGGCGCGAGGTGCCCCGGCGCGAGGCGCTCGACGACTGGCTGCGCGCGGCCGCGGAGGCAGGCTGGGTCAAGCTTGCCGCCCGCCGCACCTTCGAGGCGGCCGAGGATTTCCTCCGCGGCAAGCCCGGCGAGCTCGCGCAGGCCCAGCGCGACATCGCGACCGCCGGCGTAGTGATCACCGGCGTCGAGGGGCAATAGCGCGACGAACGGCGAACTTTACGCGTTCACATAGGTTGCACGTTTGCCTGCCATGCTTACGTTGGTGCCTTCTCCCGAGAGTTCCCCGATGACCGCCTCCGCGACGACCTTCCACGAATATCCCATCGCCATCACGCCCGACGACATCGATCACATGGGGCACGTCAACAATGCCGTGTACCTGAAGTGGGTGCAGGCGGCGGTGGTGAACTATTGGGAGCGGGTGGCGCCGCCCGAGGCGGTGGCGCAGCATCTGTGGGTCGCGCTCAAGCACGAGATCACCTATCGCCGCCCCGCCTTCCTCGACGACGGCGTGATTGCCGAAGTGGCGGCGGAGAGCGCGCAGGGCGCCCGCGCCTTCTTCAGCACGCTGATCAAGCGCGGCGAGGAGGTGCTGGCCGAGGTGAAGAGCAGCTGGTGCTGCCTCGACGCCGCCACCAAGCGCCCCGCGCGGCTTGCGAAGGACGTGATCGCCCGCTTCGTGCCGGGCGCCGCCGATTAGTCGAACAGTTCCTCCAGGAACGACTTCTTGCGCTTCTTGTAAGGCTGTCCGTAGCCGCCGTGGCCGTAATGTGGCTGAGGCGCATAGTGCGGCTGCTGAAATTGCGGCTGGGGCTGAGCAGGCGGCGGTGCTGCCGCGGCCGGCGCGGCATCCTGGGCGCTTCGCTCGATGATCTTGTCGAGTTCCCCGCGGTCGAGCCAGACGCCGCGGCATTGCGGGCAATAATCGATCTCGACGCCCTGACGCTCGCTCATCACGAGCGGCACGCGGCAGACAGGGCAAGGCATTCCAACGGCAGGATTGGTCATGGTCGGGCTTCCTTCAAGCTCGGTTGAACTTGCGGTCCGACATCACAGTCGCGCCTGCGCAACTGCCAGAGGGGCCCGGCCCGCAGGTCCAACTTGGGCAGGCCGATCGATGCTTTCAAGCCTGCCTAGCGGCGCGGCAGCAGCATCAGACCGAGCGCCATCAGGCCGAACGCCATCAATACGGGCAGCACCGTGGGCGGCAGCAGATCCGTCTGCACCGTTTGGAATATCGTCCAGAGCCAGGCCCGAAGCTGATCGAGCATGCGCGCACCTCGGCATCCATCGGGAACGCCGAGCGACCGTCACGAACACCGCGCCGACGGGCACGGATACAGGCCGTTATTCATAGCAGATCGGCCGCGTCGCATCCACGACAACTAGATCAGGCGCAGCACGTAAAGCAGCACCGCCGTCAGGAGGATCGAAACGAGGATCGAGCCGAGGCAGCCGAGGCGGTTGCTGAAGAACAGGAACATGGCCGGCTCAACGAAGGCCGGCCGCGTTCGTTGCTCAGGCGCCCATCTCGACGTGGCCGGGCTGGAGCTGCACGGCTTCGAGCCATGCCATGACGTTGGGGTAGGCCTTGAGGTCGAACCCACCGTCGGGGGCGACATGGGTGTAGGCGAACAGCGCGATGTCGGCGATCGTCAGGCTATCGCCGACGAAGAAGCGCCGCCCCTCCAGATGCTCGTCCATCAGGGCGAGCGCGGCGTCGCCGGCCTCCTCCTTCGAGGTGGCGAGGATCTTCTGCGTGTCGGTCCACTTGTCCTCGCCGACGAAGACCTTCCAGAAGCGCAGCGTCGCGACGTTCGGTTCGTGGTTGTACTGCTCGAAGAACATCCAGCGCAGCACATCGGCGCGATCCCAGCGGTCCTCGGGCAGCAGCTTCGTGCCCTCGGCCAGATACCACATCGCGGCGTTCGACTCAGGCAGGTAGCGGTCCCCGACCTGGAGCACGGGGATGCGACCGTTCGAATTGACCTTCGACAGGAATTCGGGCGTGCGCGTCTCGCCCTTCATGATGTCATACTCGCGCCGCTCGTAGGGCAGCCCGAGGTGCGCCAGCGTCAGCCGAATCTTGTAGCAGTTCCCCGACTGGGCATATTCGTGAAGGACGATCTTCTCGGTCATGGCACCTCCAGGACGATCTTGCCGACATGGGCACCGGACTCCATGTGCCGGTGCGCGTCGGCGGCTTTTTCGAGCGGGAAGGTCGCGTCGACCACGGCACGCAGGCGCCCCTCCCCGAACAG
>JAEZQR010000066.1 GCA_023413015.1 Pseudomonadota bacterium | reverse complement strand
GCGGAGCGGCTGAAGCGCGAGGGCGTGGTCGACGATGCCTGGATTCAGGCGCAGATCGACGGCTACGTGCAGCACCTCGAGGAAGAGTTCCAGGCGGCCACTTCCTACAAGCCGAACAAGGCCGACTGGTTTGAGGGCCGCTGGTCGGGTCTCGGCCGTCCGGCCGATCCGGTCACCGCGCGCCGCGCCGGCGAGACCGGCGTGTCGCCCGACCGCATCGCCGAGGTCGCGGAGATGATCACTACCGTCCCCGACGGCTTCAACATCCACAAGACGCTGGCGCGTGTCGTCGAAGGCCGCGCCGAGGCGCTCAAGACCGGCCAGGGCATCGACTGGGCGACCGCCGAGGCGCTGGCATTCGGCACCCTGCTGCAGGATGGCTACGGCGTCCGCCTCTCGGGCCAGGACTCGGGTCGCGGCACCTTCAGCCAGCGTCACGCCGTCTGGGTCGACCAGAAGAGCAACGAGAAATACGTCCCGCTGACCACGCTCGCGCCCGGCTTCGAGGTGCTCGACAGCCCGCTGTCGGAATATGGCGTGCTCGGCTTCGAATATGGCTACGCCTCGGCCGAGCCGCGCACGCTCGTGCTGTGGGAGGCGCAGTTCGGCGACTTCGCCAACGGCGCGCAAATCATGATCGACCAGTATATCGCCTCGGGCGAGGTAAAGTGGCTCCGCGCTAATGGTCTCGTGATGCTGCTGCCGCACGGTTACGAGGGGCAGGGGCCGGAGCACTCGTCGGCGCGCCTGGAGCGCTTCCTCCAGCTTTGCGCCGAGGACAACATGCAGGTCGCCAACTGCACGACGCCGGCGAACTACTTCCATATCCTGCGCCGGCAGATGGTACGCCCGTTCCGCAAGCCGCTGGTGATGATGACGCCGAAGTCACTGCTGCGGCACAAGCGGGCGGTCTCGGACGCCGCCGCCTTCGGGCCGGACAGCCGCTTCCATCGCGTGCTGCCCGATGATCTCGCGCCCGAAGGCATCACCCGCGCCGTGCTCTGCACCGGCAAGGTCTATTACGACCTGCTGGAGGCGCGCGAAGCCGCCGGCCGCACCGACGTGGCGCTGATCCGTGTCGAGCAGCTCTATCCGTTCCCAGCCGACGCCGTGGAGCGCGAGCTTCGCAAATATCCGAAGCTTGAGACTGTGGTCTGGGCGCAGGAAGAGCCCAAGAACATGGGCGCGTGGAGCTTCATCAATCCGCTGATCGAGGAAGTGCTCGTCGCCATGGGCGGCAAGGCCCAGCGTCCGGTCTACGCCGGTCGCGCCGCCGCCGCCGCGACCGCGACCGGTCTCGCCAAGCGTCACGCCGCCGAACAGGCGCAACTTATTGCAGAGGCGCTCGGCGCCTGATTTGAACGAGGAAGCAATGGCAACCGACGTCACCATCCCGCCGCTCGGCGAATCGATCACCGAAGCCACGGTCGGGCAATGGCTCAAGCAGCCCGGCGAGGCGGTCAAGGCCGACGAGCCGATCGTCAGCCTCGAAACCGACAAGGTCGCGGTCGAGGTGCCGTCGCCGATCGCCGGCGTCCTGACCGAGCAGCTCGCCGCCGTCGGCGACACCGTCTCGGTCGGCGCGGCGATCGCGCGCGTCGATGCTTCCGGCACGGCTACCGCTGCTCCTGCCAAGGCGGCAGCGCCTGCACCGGCGGCACCCGCGCCGGCCGCTCAGGAGAAGGCCGCCGCGCCGCAGGCCGCTCCGGCGCCTGCTGCCGAGGCTGCCGATTATGACGCGATCTCGCCCGCCGTCCGCCGCCTGCTCGGCGACTACAATCTCGATCCGGCCTCGATCAAAGGCTCGGGCAAGGACGGTCGCCTGACCAAGGCCGACGTGCTTTCGGCGATCGACAACGGCTCGGCTCGCGTCCTCCAGGCCGCGAAGCCCGCCGCTGCGACGCCGCAGCCGGCGGCAGCCCCGCAGGGCGGCCGCAACGAGGAGCGGGTGCGGATGACGCGCCTGCGCCAGACCATCGCCCGCCGCCTCAAGGAGGCGCAGAACACCGCCGCCATGCTGACGACCTTCAACGAGGTCGACATGTCGGCGCTGCTCGCCGCGCGCGACAAGTATCGCGACCTGTTCGAGAAGAAGCACAACGTCCGGCTGGGCTTCATGTCCTTCTTCGTGAAGGCGTGCACCATGGCGCTCAAGGAGATCCCGGCGGTCAACGCCTCGATCGAGGGCGACGAGATCGTCTACCGCGACTATGCCGACATCGGCATCGCGGTCAGCTCGCCGGGCGGCCTCGTGGTGCCGATCCTGCGCGACGCCGACAAGCGCTCCTTCGCCGATATCGAGAAGTCAATCGGCGACTTCGGCCGCCGCGCCCGTGACGGCCAGCTCAAGCTCGAGGAGATGCAGGGCGGCACCTTCACCATCTCGAACGGCGGCGTGTTCGGCTCGCTGATGTCGACGCCGATCCTCAATCCGCCGCAGTCGGGCGTGCTCGGCATGCACAAGATCGACGAGCGCCCGGTGGTCCGGGGCGGCCAGATCGTGATCCGTCCGATGATGTATCTCGCGCTCAGCTACGATCACCGCCTGATTGACGGTCGCGAGGCGGTGACCTTCCTCGTCCGCGTCAAGGAAGCGATCGAGGACCCGGCCCGCCTGCTGCTGGACATGTAGCCACTGCATGGCTCCCGCTCCGCCGGCGACAGGCGAAGCGGGAGCCGAACCGCTTATATACTTAGGCGCATGTGCGCGATGATCGAGAAGATCCGAGGTTGAAGATGGCTGAGTTCGACTACGACGTTCTGGTGATCGGTGCCGGGCCCGGCGGCTACGTCGCCGCGATCCGCGCCGCGCAGCTCGGCCTCAAGACCGCCTGCGCCGAGGGTCGCGCCACGCTCGGCGGCACTTGCCTCAACGTCGGCTGCATCCCGTCTAAGGCGATGCTCCATGCCTCCGAGCGCTTCGAGGAGGCCGCGAGCGGCAAGCTCGCCAAGCTCGGCGTCAAGACCAGCGTCGAACTCGATCTGGACGCCATGCATGCCCAGCGTCGCGACGCCGTGAAGGGGCTGACGGGCGGCATCGAGTTCCTGTTCAAGAAGAACAAGGTCGACTGGCTGAAGGGCCTTGCGTCGTTCAAGGACAAGAACAGCGTTGAGGTCGGCGGCAAGACCTACCGCGCGAAGAATATCGTCATTGCGACCGGTTCAAGCGTTACGCCGCTCCCCTGCATCGAGATTGACGAGAAGATCGTCGTTTCCTCGACCGGTGCGCTCGAACTCGCGAAGGTGCCCGAGCATCTGGTCGTGATCGGCGGCGGCGTGATCGGGCTCGAGCTCGGCTCGGTCTGGAAGCGCCTCGGCGCCAAGGTGACGGTCATCGAATTCCTCGACCAGCTGCTCCCGGGCATGGACGGCGATGTCCGCAAGGAAGCCGCCAAGATCTTCAAGAAGCAGGGAATGGAGATCAGGCTCTCGACCAAGGTCACGGGCGTGAAGGTGAAGGGCGCCAAGGCGACCGTGACCATCGAGCCCGCTGCCGGCGGCGCGGCCGAGACGATCGAGGCGGATGCCGTGCTCGTCTCCATCGGCCGCCGCCCGAACACCGACGGCCTCGCGCTGGAGAAGGCCGGCCTTTCCACCAACGGCCGCGGCCAGGTCGAGGTCGGCCACGACCTCGCGACCTCGGTGCCCGGCATCTGGGCGATCGGCGATGTCACGCCGGGCCCGATGCTCGCGCACAAGGCCGAGGACGAGGGTATCGCGGTCGCGGAGAACATCGCCGGTCTGACCGGCATCCTGAACCACGACGTCATCCCCAGCGTCGTCTACACCATGCCCGAGATTGCCGGCGTCGGCCTCACCGAGGAGCAGGCGAAGGAGCGCGGCGAGGTGAAGGTCGGCAAGTTCCCGATGCTCGCCAACTCGCGCGCCAAGACCAACCACGAGCCCGACGGCTTCGTGAAGGTCATCGCCGACGCGAAGACCGATCGCGTCCTCGGCGTTCACATCATCGCCAGCGTGGCGGGCACGATGATCGCCCAGGCCGCGCAGGCGATGGAGTTCGGCGGCAGCAGCGAGGATATCGCCTATACCTGCCACGCGCACCCGACCCATTCGGAGGCGCTCAAGGAAGCCGCGATGGCCGTTACCGGCAAGCCGATCCACGTCTGAGGCCGGCATGAGCTGGGGCGAGATCGCGATCGAGGTGGTCGGCTGGGTCGGCGCGATCCTCATCCTGGCGGCCTACGCCCTCGTGTCGATGAGGCGGGTGGCGCCTGACAGCGTCGTCTATCAGGCGCTGAACATCGTCGGGGCTGCCGGCTTCGTGGTGAACGGGATGGCACATGGCGCAATGCCGTCGGCGATCCTCAACATCGTCTGGATCGGCATCGGCTTCTTTGCCCTCTCCAGGCGTCCGGTAAGGTCCGCTTGAACGCGCTCCCTGCCGCCGATCTCGCGGCGACCTTCGCGCTGCTCAACTATATCGGCGTCGCCGTATTCGCGGCATCCGGTGCGCTCGCCGCTGCGCACCACAAGCACACCATCGTCACCTTCGCCTTTTTCGCCGCGATCACCGGCGTCGGCGGCGGGACGCTCCGTGACCTCCTGATCGACGCCCCGGTCTTCTGGGTGCAGAACAACGCCTATCTCGCCGTCTGCCTCGGCACGGCGGTGGTCGTCTGGCTGACGCGTGTCGACCGCTGGCCCGCCGCCACCCTGCTGTGGCTCGATGCCGTCGGGATGGCGGTCTATTCGGTCATCGGTGCCGCCAAGGCGATGTCGTTCGGCGTACCGCCGCTCGCCAGCGTCGTCATGGGTGTGCTCACCGCCAGCTTCGGCGGCATCGTCCGCGACGTGCTCGCGAATGAGCCTTCGATCCTGCTGCGCCCCGAAATCTATATTTCCGCCGCAGCGCTCGGCGCCGGTACCTTCGTGATCCTGTCGCTGCTCGGCGTGGGCCCCATGGCAGCCGGCGCGATCGGCTCGGTGGCCGGCTTCACCCTGCGCGCAGGGGCGCTACGCTTCGGCTGGACCCTTCCCGGATATCGCCGCGGCTAGCCTCAGCGGCTTGCAAGTCGAGCGAGTGACGCCAGCAGACCCTTCGCCTCGTCCAGGTTCGGCGCGATCGGCGAAAATCCGGCGCAGACGAGGCAGCGCGCCTGCATCGTGGCACCGCCGGCAACGCGCGTCGCGTCCATGATCGCACCAGCGGTGCGGATCTGGCTGGCGCGGGCCAGCTTGGCGAAGGCGTCTTCGCCCTGCTTCTGTTCCTCCCGCGGTCCGGTGAGCTGTTCGACGAGCTGATACGGCAGCGACGGCTGCACCTCGACGTCGACGACACGAACATTCTTCGGGTCGA
>JAEZQR010000061.1 GCA_023413015.1 Pseudomonadota bacterium | reverse complement strand
GGCGAGTCCAATCCCAATTCACCCGAGACTGGCCTAACCGAAAAGGTTTTCGGCTTCGCGTTGCAGGCGGGCCATGGTCTCGGCGAGCCAAGCTTCGAACTCGGGGCCTTCCCAGGCGCGGTGGTCGCCCGCGGCATAGGCCAGCGCGTTGCGATGGTAGAAGGCGGCATTCAGCCGGTTGGGCAGCCAGTTGTTCTGGGTGCGGATGACCTTGGCGGGCGATCCCACCACGATCGAGTTGGGTGGCACCACCGTGCCGTCCTTTACATAGGCGTGCTGGCCGACGATCGAATTGTCGCCGATCACCGCGCCGCCGTAGACGGTGGCGTTGATGCCGACGAGCACGTTGTTGCCGATCGTGCAACCATGCAACGTCGCGTGATGCGTGATCGAGCAATGCTCCCCGACCACGACCGGGCGGCCGGGGTCGGTGTGGATCATCACGAAATCCTGGATGTTGGAATGGGCGCCGATCTCGACGTGCGCCGCTTCCGAACGGATGACCGCGTTGCACCAGATCGAGCTGCCCTCATGCATCGTCACGCGCCCGTAGACGAGCGCGCTGGGATGGACGAAGGCAGCTCGACCGGTGTCGATCACGCCGCGGCGTCGCGCATGAACTGAACGAGCGCGTCGAAGCCCTTGCGCTGGATGAAGGAGGTGAAGTCGGCCTCCTGCGTCAGCGCGAGGTTGACGCCCGCGACGGTCAGGTTCTGGATCTGGAACTTGCCGTTCGGCGCCTTGCGCACGGTCCACACCGCGTCGATCGGCGAGCTGCCGTTCGGGAGCGAGATGCGCGAGAAGACGTCGACGTCGCCGCGCGCGCCACGCGGCAGCGTGCGGACGATCTTCAGGTCGCTGTTCGCATATTCGTACAGGCGATCGGCGTAGGTGCCGACGACATAGTCGGGGAACGCCTCCATATAGGCCTGGTACTGGGCCGGCGAGAGCGTCGCTCGCTGGCGGCGGATCAGGCGGTTGCCGATCTCGGTGACCGCGAAGTTCTCGCGGAGCATCGAGCGGAACTTGGTGCGCACCTGCGGCTTGGTCATCGACTTGTCGCGCAGGATCGCGAACGCCTGATCAGCGAGATTATCGATGAACTGGCCGGCGGCCTTGGCGTCCTGACCGTTCGCCGGGTGAGCGGCGGCCGCCGACTGCGCGAAGGCGGCCGAAGCCGGTGTCGCGATCAGCGCGAGCGCGGCAAGCGGTTGAAGGAACTTACGCATACGTTTCTCCTGTCCCGGAATTTCTTCGCCGTCAGCGCGGCTTCTTGAGGTAGGCGATCACCGCGGCGCGCTCTTCCGGCTTCTTCAAGCCCATGAAGGCCATGTTTGTGCCACGCACCACACCGCGCGGATTTTCGAGGTAGGCATTGAGGTTCGCCTCGGTCCAAGGCTGACCATACGCCTTCATCGCCGCCGAATAGCGGGTAAACTTGGGATGGGTTCCCGCCTTGCGACCGACGACGTTCGTCAGGCTCGGCCCCATGCGGACCTGTTCGCCGGGCTTGCCGGGGTCCCAGTGGCAGACCGCGCAGCGGCTGGCGAACAGCTTGGCGCCGTCGGCCGTCTGCGCCATGGCAGGGATGCCTGCGCCGAACGCAAGCAGCATCGCGCCGGCAACCTTAACGATCTTCATAAGGGGTATTTCTCCCGCCCGTTACGAAGCGAATACATAGGCTTGAGAAGCCCGGTTCGCTAGACACCACTATAGACCGGCCCCGATTAACGCGACCTGACATGCGAAGGCCCGCAGCACCAGCCGCGGGCCCCGCAATCACAGGATCGATGCTCAGGCGTTGGTACCTGTGCTCGTGCCGCTGCCAGCCTTGGCCTTCGCCTCGCTCGCAGCCGCCTGGCCGGCGCTGCGGGCGACATCGGTGGCCTGCTTGCCGATATCGGCGAGCTTCGCCTTGGCGGCTTCGGTGTTCACGCCCATCTCGTCGAGGCGCTGACGGGCCGTGTCGCTCGCAGCGCGGGCGGCCGACCGGGCGGCATCTGCCAGGCGGTCGCGCGTCTCGCCGAGAAGCTCGTTCTCGCGCCGGGTGCGCGGCAGCAGCAGGCCGAGCAGGGCGCCGGCGGCCACGCCGAGGAGCACGCCGCTGAGCGGATTTTCCTCATAGCTGTCCGCGGCATAGCGGCGGGCATCGCTCGCCCTCATCCGGGCGCGGTTGGCGTAATCGGAGGTACGCATGCGCGCCGACTCCCACTTTTCCGCCGTATAGTCCCGCGCCGAGCCGGCGCGGTCCGAGAGCGATGACCGGGCACCGCTCGCCGTGTCGCGAACGCGGCCCCAGCCGCGGCGCAGCGCGCCCGACCGATGTTCCTCGCTGTCCGCCGTCGCGTCGTAACCGTCGTCCATATCGTCTCCTCCGTACACATCTTCATACACATCGAAGGAATAGTGATCGCGCCCGGTGATCCGGTTGCGGTTGAGCAGCAGCAGGCCGACCGAGATGCCGGCCAGGCCGACCGCGACCGGATGATCGCGGACCAACTGGCGGGCGCTGTCGAGCAGATCCACGCCACGATCCTGGAGCGAACCCACGGCGCCATGCACCATGTTGCGCGGGCTGAGCCGGTTCTGCAGGTCCTCGACCTTCGAGGCGATCCGCTCGCGGGTCTGCTCCGCGTCGCTTTCATAGAGCGACGTCTTCATTTCGTTTTCATCCATCAGGATTGTCCCTTCAATGCCTGCGCATCCTGCTTGACCGAGGCGACGGTCCGCGTGGGCGCAAGGTCCACGCTGCTCAGCTTGTTCCGGCCGGACAGGATCAGCGCCACGCCGATGCCGCCGGCGACCACCGCGACGATGAACGCCGCCCACCCCGGGCCGACCGCAGCGGCGAGCCAGCCGACGAGCGCGCCGAGCAAGGTCAGATAGGCGCCGAGCAGCAGGATCAGGCCGAGGGCGATGAACATCACCGGCGACTTCGCCCGCGACATGTTCTGCGTCATCTCGGCTTGCGCCAGCTTGATCTCGGTACGGACCAGCTGCCCCATGTCCTGAAGCAGGCTGCGGATCAGCTCGCCGATCGACGGCTCGGGCGCATCGGGCGGCGGCTGATAGTTACGTGCATCCATGGCGCCCTCCTTACGCGTTGTAGCGCGGCTGGGTGCCGCCCGTCGTGCGGGTCGTGGTCATCGACGGCATGTCCTCGTCCTCGTCGTAGGCGTAGCTGCCGCGCGACGTGCCGGCCGACGAGGACGCCTTGAGGAAGCGCGACAGCGCGAAGCCGAGCGCCACCGCGGCGCCGATCGCGATCGCCGGACTGCGGCGGGCGTAGTTGGTGGCATCATCGACGAGCTGGTCGACGCTCTTGTTGCGGAGCGAGGCCGAGAGATTGTCGAGCGCGTCGGCGGCACGGTGGGCATATTGCGCCACCTGCGGTCCGACCTGCTGCTCGAGGCTGCCGGCGGCTTCGTGGACCGCCTGCGCGAAGCCGTCGAGCGTCTCGGTCGCGCGGGTCTTGCCCTGCTCGGCAGCAGTGCGGGCACGGTCGGTCGCTTGGCCGCGCAGCTTCACGGCTTCCTCACGAACCTTGGCGAATCGCTGCTGGCCTGCGCCTTCATCGCCCATGCCGCCGGTGCTGCCGGCGGCTGCGCCCGACGCCATCTGCGTCGAAGCCGAGGAGTCGCTGACGTCGGGTCCGCGGCGGGTCTGCGTGTCGTCGACGTTGATCTTGTTGCCGCCCGCCGTCGGATCGGCGGTGCTGCCCGAAGCGCCCATCGCCGGGGTCGACGGTTCCATGCCGCTGGTCCCGCCCGTCGTGCTGCTCGTCGTGCCTTTCGTGCCGTTTTGGCCCTGATCATTCACCGGGGTCATACGTCATCCTTTCGCGGGAGTTGTTCCAATTATTTCGCGGCGGACCAACGAGACAATAACGCCCCGGTTCCGGGCAAGTACCCGAAACGACGCCGTAATCACCGCAACAAACG
>JAEZQR010000282.1 GCA_023413015.1 Pseudomonadota bacterium | reverse complement strand
CGCGATACCCAGCAGCATATGCTCGCGCGTCACCCGCTCCCCACCCAGAGCCTCAAGGCGCAGCCAGAAGCGCGAGGCGACCGTCGGCGCCGAGGCATCGCGGCGGGCGCGGGTGGCGATGACATGGGCGCCGCCCATCGCCTGCACGAAGTCGTGCGCGGCCAGCCCGACGCGGCGTTCGAGCCCCGGCAGCCCGAGCTGCGCGCGCACCGCCGGCGCCAGCCACGGGTCCGGTTGCGACAGCCCCGGCCACACGCCCTCGTTGAGGCCGCCGAGGATCATCAGGTCGGCGCGCTGGAGCCGTGCTTCGAGCAGGCCATAGATCGACAGGCGCGGATGCCGCCCATAGGGCGGGCGCACCGCCGTCTCGCTGAAGAAGGCGCCGAGCAGCCCCGGCGCATCGGGTGGATCGAACGGGTCGAGCCAGTGCCCGTGCATCTCGAGCTGCTGGATCAGCTCGCCGAGCGCACGTCCCGCCGGCCCGCGCCATACTTCCTCGCCGGTGAGCGAGGCAGCCGCCTCGCGAAGCTTGTCGATCAGGTCGGTGAGCGAGACGCTACGCTGCGCGAACAGCCGTTCCAGCCCCGCCAGGATCGCGGCGACCTCGCTCCACCATTGGCCGAGCTCGACATATTCCCGCTCGCCCGCCGCATCGCGACGCGCGGTGGCTTCGATCTGATGCTCGTAGATGCGGGCGTCGATCGACTCCAGCCCTGGCGGCGGACGCACACCACGTAGCGCGTGGTCGAGGCTGCGCGCCCGTTCGAGCCATTCGATCCGTTCGTCGGTCCGGACCAGCGGATGCTTGAGCAGCGCGAGCAACGGCACGGGCGCGAAGCCCTGGACGGCGGCCTCGACGAGCGCGAGCATGAAGGTGCCGGGCGGTGACTGGCTCAGCGGCAGGCCGGCCGAGTCGTCGACACTGATACCCCAGCGTTCGAGGTGCGCGGCGACGCGACGGGCAAGCGCACGATCGGGCGTAACGAGCGCGGCGGTGCGGCCCGGCGTGTCGAGCGTCCGCCGCATGGCGAGCGCGATCACCTGCGCCTCCTCACCCGGCGTCGCCGCCTCGATCAGCCGCACGCCGGCCAGCGCATTGTCGCCGAGGTCGAGATCACGCCAAGAATCCGTGAAGCGCGCCGGCGCCATCGCGCGGGTAAGGGCGATGGTGCGGGCGGGCGGGCCATCATAGGGTGTGGTCCACGGCCAGACCTCCACCTCGCCGCGCGCCACCTGCATCCGCGCGAGCAGGCAGCGGAACGCGAACTGCGGGTGGCCTTCGCTATCGTGGCGCGGCTCGCGATCCGGGTTGGCGAGGTGGCAGTGGATCTCGCCCCACTCCTCGTCGTCCATGTCGAGGTCGAGGCCGGGCAGCACCACCATTCCGTCGGGCAGCCGCGCGATCCGGCGCAGCAGGCGCCCGACGATCGGCGAGGTCGCCGCCATGCCGGCCGCCACGATCATGTCGGTGGGCGGGCTCACCTCCAGCCGCGTGATCCATGCGCGCATCAGGTCGTTGCGCCGCTGCGCGGCGTCGATCTCGCCTTCCTCTTCAAGAATATCGGGCCAGGTTTCGATCACGATGTCGACGAAGCGCAGCGTCTTCGCCCAATGCGCGGCGAGGTCGCCGACATCGACGTCGCGCAGCTTCTTCGGGCTCACGTCCTCGAACACGATCTGGCGCAGCGTGCGGCGCAGGTCGTCGGCCAGCCGCAGCGCCTCGACGGTGGTCGCGCGCCCCTCGCGCCGCTCCTGCGCGGCGCGTTCGAGATAGGGTTTGACGAGCCCGGTGAGGATCAGCCGCTGCTTGCAATCATCCACTTTCGGGGGCAGCTCGGCGCCGACGAACAGATCGTCGGCGAAGCTACCCAGCGCGTCGTCCTCGTCGACATCGCCGATCGGCATCATACGCGGCAGCAGCAGCCCGCCCTCGTCGGACAGGCGGACGAACGCCTCGGTCAGCGCGCGCACCGCCCGTCGGTTGGGCAGCAGCACGGTGGCACGCGCCAGCCGCATCGGATCGCTCCGGGTGCGCTCAAGCAATCCCTTCGCCAGCGCATCGACGAACGCGACGTGCGGCGGGATGGTGAAGACGGAGGGACGGGCGGCAGTCACGGTTCGGCTCTGACTATCGCCGAAGCTGGCGGCGGGTGGAAGTGTTCTATTCCTGTTCGAGCAGCGCTTCGGTGCGCTTGACCGCCTGCGGCGTGCCGACGTCGAACCACAGGCCGGGATGAACGACGCCGAACAGCCGGCCGGCCTCGATCGCGCGGTCCCACAAGATGTTGGTCGAGAAGGTGCCTTCGAGCGGATCGTCGAACAGCCGGCGCGAGACGAGCTGGATACCGGTATAGACGAAGGGCGCGACCCGGCCATGGCCGCGGCGGCGCAGCCGGCCCGCCGGGTCCATGTGGAAGTCGCCCTGCCCCGAATGGCATTGGGCGCGAGCATAGGGTACGAGCAGCAGCAGCGCGTCCATCGCCGCCGCATCCCAGTGGCTGGCGACGAGCTTCAATGTGTCGACCGATCCGTCGATCCAGAGATTGTCCGAATTGACGACGAAGAATTCGTCGCGGTCGATCAGCGGCAGCGCCTTCACCACCCCGCCGCCGGTTTCGAGCAGCTTCTCGCGCTCGTCAGAGATGAGGATCTCGAGCCCCTGATCACGAGCCTTGAGGTGCGCCTCGATCGCGTCGGCGAGATAGTGGACGTTGACCACCGCGCGCCGGACACCGGCATCGCGGAGATGGTCGAGCGTGCGGTCGAGCAGCGTGCGGCCGGCCACCGGCACCAGCGGCTTCGGCCGCGTCGCCGTCAGCGGGCGCATGCGCTTGCCGAGCCCGGCAGCCATCACCATCGCGGTATCGGGCACCTGGACGGCCGGATCGGGCCGCAGGGCGAGCGGGGGGCGGAAGCGGCTCATGCCGCCGCTTTCCATGCCGGGGCGCGCTGGTCGTCGGCGAGATGCGCGTCGAACCAGGCGCGGACGGGGGCCAGCGCCTCGTGGCGCAGGTTGCGTTCGAGATAGCCCCACACGCGCGGCTGGAACTGGCGGTAGCCGGGCTTGCCGTCGCGCTTCCATAGGCGGCTGAACACGCCGAGGATCTTCGTGTTGCGCTGGGCGCCCAGCACCTCGTAGCTCGCGCGGAACGCGTCGCGATCGGTGATGCCGCGCGTGCCCATGTAGCGGTCGAGCATCGCTGCCTCTAACGCCGGATCGACGTCGCGGCGCGCGTCCTGCAGCAGCGAGACGAGGTCGTAGGCCGGGTGGCCGGCGAGCCCGTCCTGGAAGTCGAGCAGGCCGAGCCGCTGAAGCCCCGACCGTCCGTCGAGCACCATCAGATTGTCGGCATGATAGTCGCGCAGCACCAGCACGGGCCGGGCTTCGGTCTCGGCGATGACGTCCTGCCACACGCCGTCCCACGCCGCCTCATAGGCCGCGGCATCGCCCGCTGCGTCGACGATCGGCAGATACCATTCGGTGAGGACGTTCACCTCACGCAGCAGCTCGCCGCGATGATAGGGCGCCACTGCCGGCGGTGCATGCTCGTGGAGCGCCGCGAGGATATCGATCGCGGTCTCGTAGATCTCGCGCTCCGGCGCGGGGTTCGCCGCGAGCAGCGGCGCCACGCGCTTGTCGCCGAAATCCTCGAGCAGGATCAGCCCCTGGTCGAGATCGACCGCGAGCGCGCGCGGCGCGGCGAAGCCGAGGCCGACGAGGTGCGCGGCGAGATCGAGGAAGGGCCGGCTGTCCTCCT
>JAEZQR010000243.1 GCA_023413015.1 Pseudomonadota bacterium | reverse complement strand
AGCCTTGAACCATGCGGCTGGGGGACCTCTTGGATTCGGAATCTGAGTCGATGGTGACGGGCTTTGCGATCGACCATCGCAAGGTCGCCCCCGGCACGGTTTTCGGCGCCTTCCAGGGCACGCAGGTTAATGGCGAAGACTTTATTCCCGCCGCCATCGCGGCCGGCGCCATCGCCATCGTCGCGCGGCCGGGCCTGACGGTAACGGGTGCGGAATATATTGCCGATCCGGAGCCGCGTCGCCGCTTCGCGAACCTGGCGGCCGGCTTCTTCGCGCCGTTCCCCGGCGTCACCGTCGCGGTGACCGGCACCAACGGAAAGACCTCGACGGTCGAGCTGACGCGCCAGCTGTGGCGCATGGCGGGATTTCACGCCGCGAGCATCGGTACGCTCGGCGTCACCACCGCCGACGACCGTGTAACGACCGGGCTTACCACACCCGACGTCGTCACCTTCCTGTCGAACATGGCCGGCTTGCAGCGCGAGGGCGTCACCCACGCCGCGTTCGAGGCGTCGAGCCACGGGCTGGCACAGTACCGCACCGAAGGGCTGCCGGTCCGCGCCGCCGCCTTCACCAACCTCAGCCGCGATCATCTCGATTACCACGGCACGATGGAGGCCTATCTCGCCGCCAAGCTCCGGCTGTTCAGCGAGGTGGTCGAAGATGGCGGCACCGCGGTCATCTGGGCCGATGACGCCGCTTCCCGCCAGGTGCTGGACGTGGCGAGGCAGCGCGGGCTCAAGATCCTCACCGTCGGCACCAAGGGCGAGGACCTGCGCCTCGCGTCGCGCACGCCGACACAGCTCGGCCAGACGCTCGAGGTCGAAGCCGGCGGCAAGCTCCACAAGGTGATGCTGCCGCTGATCGGCGCCTACCAGGCGGCGAACGCGCTGTGCGCGGCCGGCCTGGTGATCGCGACCGGCGGCGACATCGCGACGACGCTTCAGAGTCTGGCGCGCGTTCAGCCGGTCCGCGGGCGCCTCGAGCGCGCGGTGCTCACCAAGGCCGGCGCACCGGTCTATGTCGACTATGCGCACACGCCCGACGGCTTGCGCGCCGCGATCGAGGCGCTGCGCCCGCATACCGGCGACAAGCTTCACCTGGTGTTCGGCGCCGGCGGCGATCGCGACACCGGCAAGCGGCCCGAGATGGGGGCCATCGCGGTCGATCTCGCCGATGTCGTCTACATCACCGACGACAACCCGCGTTCGGAAGATCCGGCCGCGATCCGCGCCGCGATCATGGCCGGCGCTCCCGGCGCGGTCGAGATCGGCGGGCGCCGCGAGGCGATCGGCGCCGCGATCCGCGCGGCCGGGCCGAACGACGTCGTGCTCGTCGCCGGTAAGGGTCACGAGCAGGGGCAGATCGTCGCTGATCGGGTGCTTCCGTTTGACGATGTGACTGTCGCCCGCGAGGAAGCGGCGGCATGACCGAGCTTTGGACCTCTTCCGAGATCGCCGCCGCCACCGGGGGCACCGCGAGCGGCGATTTTTCCGTGAGTGGCGTGACGTTCGACTCCCGCGAAGTGATCGGCGGCGAGCTGTTCATCGCGTTGCGTGGCGAAAGCACCGACGGCCACCGCTTCATCGGCCAAGCCCGCGACCGGGGCGCGAGCGGCTTCCTGGTGAGCGAGCCCGTCGAGGGTGCGCATGTACGCGTAGCGGACACGACGGCCGCGCTTGAGGCGCTGGGGCGCGCCTCGCGCGGCCGGAGTGACGCGAAGATCATCGGCGTGACGGGCAGCGTCGGCAAGACGAGCGTCAAGGAAGCGCTGCGCCTGAGTCTTGAGCGGCTGGCGCCGGATCGGACGCATGCCTCGGTCAAATCCTACAATAATCATACCGGCGTGCCGCTGAGCCTCGCGCGCATGCACGCTGACAGCCGTTTCGGCGTGTTCGAGATGGGCATGAACCATGCCGGCGAGCTGGCGCAGCTCACCCGCCTCGTTCGTCCGCATGTCGCGGTCGTCACCTGGATCGCGAGCGCACACCGCGAATTCTTCGACAGCGAGGAAGCGATCGCCGACGCTAAGGGCGAGATCTTCCAGGGGCTAGAGCCCGGCGGCACGGCAATCGTCCCGTTTGACAGTCCGCATCGCGATTGCCTGATCGGCCATGCCGGCGCGGTGGACATCGTCACCTTTGGCGAAGGCGAGGGCGCCGACGTGCGCGCCAAGCGCTACTCGCTCCAGCCCGACTGCACGACCGTCACGGCCGACATCGCGGGTGAGATCCTGACCTACAAGATCGGCATGGCCGGCCGGCACTGGCTCAACAACTCGCTCGCCGTACTCGCCGCCGTGAAGGCAACCGGCGGCGACCTCGGTCTCGCCGGGCTGGCGCTCGCGGAGCTACAGGGGTTGCCGGGTCGCGGCCGCCGGCTGCGCGTCGATCGCGACGGCGGGCAGGCGATCGTCATCGACGAGAGCTACAACGCCAATCCGGCGTCGATGGCGGCCGCGCTTGCCGTGCTTGCCGAGGTGACGCCGAACGGCAGCGGTCGGCGACTGGCGGTGCTCGGCAGCATGAAGGAGCTGGGCGCGCTCTCGGATGAGTTCCATGCCGGGCTGGCCGCGAACGTGAAGGCGGCGGGCGTCGACCACGCCATCCTCGTCGGCCGCGAGATCGAGCCGCTGGCCGATGCGCTCAGGCGCCAGATCAAGGTCGAGCATGTCGGCGATGCCGCGGCTGCCATCGAGGCGGCGGATCGCGCACTTCGGCCGAACGACGTCGTGCTCGTCAAGGGATCCAACTCGGTCGGCCTCGGCCGGCTCGTCGCACACTTCCAGGGGGCGGAAGTCTAACAATGCTGTACGAACTCGCCGCGGCGCTCGACTTCCCCGGCATCCTCAATCTCTTCCGCTACATCACGTTCAGGGCGGGGGCAGCCGTCATGACGGCGCTGCTGCTGTCGCTGATCATCGGGCCGCGCCTCATTGCCTGGCTGCGCAAGAAGCAGGGCAAGGGTCAGCCGATCCGCGAGGACGGCCCGGCGTCGCACCTCATCACCAAGCGCGGCACGCCGACGATGGGCGGGCTGATGATCCTGCTGTCGCTCACCATCTCGACCCTGCTGTGGGCGGAGATGAAGAACAGCTACATCTGGCCGTGCCTGCTCGTGACGCTCGCCTTCGGGGCGATCGGCTTCCTCGACGATTTCGCCAAGGTCACGAAGCGCAGCCATGCCGGCGTGCCGGGACGGGTGCGGCTGCTGCTCGAATTCGCCATCGCGGGCATCGCCTGCTGGTGGATCGCGCAGAATACCGGGACGATGCTCTACCTGCCGTTCCTCAAGGACGTCGGGATCGAGCTCGGTTGGCTCTACATCGCGTTCGCGGCGTTCATCGTTGCCGGCTTCGGCAACGCGGTGAACCTCACTGACGGTCTCGACGGGCTCGCTTCGATGCCGGTGATCATCGCGGCGCTCACCTTCGGCGTGATCGCCTACCTCGTCGGCAACGTGAAGTTCGCCGACTATCTCGGTGTCCATTACGTCCAGGGTGCGGGCGACCTCGCGGTGTTCTGCGGCGCGCTGATCGGCGCCGGGCTCGGCTTCCTGTGGTTCAACGCGCCGCCAGCCGCGGTCTTCATGGGCGATACGGGCAGCCTCGCACTTGGCGGTGCGCTCGGGTCGATCGCGGTTGTCACCAACCATGAGATCGTGCTGCTGATCATCGGCGGGCTGTTCGTGCTCGAGACGGTGTCGGTGATCGTCCAGGTCGCGAGCTTCAAGATGACCGGCAAGCGCGTATTCCGCATGGCGCCGATCCATCACCATTTCGAACAGCTCGGCTGGGCGGAGTCGACCGTGGTGGTGCGCTTCTGGATCGTGTCGCTCGTCCTGGCCCTGACCGGCCTCGCCACGCTCAAGCTCCGGTAGCGCCGGATGATCGCCGCGCGCGCCTTCGCCGGTAAACGCTACGCGGTGTTCGGGCTCGCGCGGACCGGGCTGTCCGTGGTCGCGAGCCTCCGCGCGAGCGGCGCCGAGGTGGCGGCATGGGACGACAACGAAGCCGCGCGCGCCGCAGCCGGCGATCTCGATTTCGTCGATCTCAACAGCGCTGAACTCGCGGGCTTCGACGCGCTCGTCGTGTCGCCGGGCGTGCCGCTCAACACCCATCCGCTGGCGCAACGCGCGCGCGCGGCCGGCGTGCCAGTGATCGGCGACATCGAGCTGTTCGCGCAGGCGCGGCCCGAGCTGCCGGCGCACAAGGTGGTCGCCATCACGGGGACGAACGGCAAGTCGACGACGACGGCGCTGATCCATCACCTGATCACCTCGACCGGCCGGCCGGCGCGGCTGGGCGGCAACATCGGGCTGCCGATCCTGGGGCAGGAGCCGCTGCCGGACGGCGGCGTCTATGTGCTTGAGCTGTCGTCGTTCCAGATCGACCTGACGCAGAGCCTCGATTGCGACGTGGCGGTGCTGCTCAACATCACGCCTGACCATCTCGATCGCTATGACGGCTTCGAAGGCTATGCGGCGTCGAAGGCGCGGTTGTTCGCGATGCAATCGCTGGCGCATGCGGCGATTGTCTCGCGCGAAACCGAAGCGAGCCGCCGGATCGGCGAAGCGCTGGGCGGGCGCGCGACCTTCGTCGGCGCGGCCGACGTGACCGACCAGTCGGCATGGCCGGCGCTCCAGGGGCCGCACAATGCGGAGAATGTCGCCGCCGCGCGGGCGGCGGTGCGCGCGCTCGGGCTGACCGAGGCGGAGATCGAAGCCGGGCTGCAGACCTATCCGGGCTTGCCGCACCGCATGGAGCGCGTCGCCGAGAAGCGGGGCGTGCTCTACGTCAACGACAGCAAAGCGACCAACCCGACCTCGACCGCGCCGGCGCTCGCCGCCTATCCGGCGATCCACTGGATCGTGGGCGGGCTCAACAAGACCGACGAGCTCGACGCCTGCCTGCCGCATCTCGGGCATGTCCGGGCTGCCTATGTGATCGGCAAGGCTGCCGATCTCTATGAGCGCATCCTGTCCGACCGCGGGCTGCGGGTGGTTCACGGGGAATCCGTCGCACAGGCGACTCGTCTCGCCGCAGATGCGGCGGAAAAGGGCGAGGTGGTGCTGCTTTCGCCGGCGTGCGCGAGCTACGACCAATTCAAGGACTTCGAGGCGCGGGGGGCCGCGTTCCGCGAAGCCGTGGGGGGACTGCCGTCATGACGCCATTGGGCCGTAACGACCGCACGCTGGTCGGCCGCTGGTTCTGGACCATCGACCGCGTGCTGCTCCTGCTCGTCCTGCTCCTGATGGGGATCGGGCTGATCGCGGTTGCCGCCGCTTCGCCGGCCGCCGCGCATCGCTATTCGGGCGGCAACGTGCAGCTCGGCGACCTCCACTATTTCAAGCGGCAGGTGTTCTGGGTCATGGCCGGCCTGCCGGTGATGCTCGGCGTCTCGATGCTCAACGTCATCTGGGCGCGGCGGCTGGCGATCGCCGGCACCTTCGCATTCCTCGCCGCGCTCGCGGTGGTGCCGTTCATCGGGTCGGAGGCGAACGGTGCGGTGCGCTGGATCAGCCTCGGCGGCTTCCAGTTCCAGCCGTCGGAATTCCTCAAGCCGCTGTTCATCGTGTTCAGCGCCTGGCTGCTCGCGACGCGCTACGACGACGGCAACATTCCGGCGCTCCAGGTGTCGTTCGGCTTCCTGGTCGTGATAGCGGCGCTGCTGATGCGTCAGCCCGACCTTGGGCAAACCGTGCTGTTCAGCGGCGTCTGGCTGGCGCAGGCGTTCCTGGCCGGCATGACGGTCGGCACGCTCGTGGGCGCCGTCTGCCTCGCTTTCGGCGGCATCGGTCTCGCCTATCTGTTCGTGCCGCACGTCACCAGCCGTATCGACCGCTTCCTGACCGGCGGCGGCGACACCTACCAGATCGACCGCGCGCTCGACTGCTTCAAGTCGGGCGGGCTGTTCGGCGCCGGGCCGGGCGAGGGGCAGATGAAGTTCCGCCTGCCCGAGCCGCATACCGACTATATCTTCTCGGTTATCGGGGAAGAGTTCGGCGCCATCGCCTGCTTCGGGCTCGCCTGCCTGTTCCTGGCGGTCATCGTCCGCGTCCTGCTCCAGCTTCTGGACGAGGACGATCCCTTCGTCTTCCTTGCAAGCGCCGGTCTTGTCACCCAGTTCGGGGCGCAGGCGATGATCAACATGATGGTGAACCTGAGCCTGCTGCCGTCGAAGGGCATGACGCTGCCGTTCATCAGCCACGGCGGCTCGTCGTTCCTCGCGCTGTCGATGGGCATGGGACTGCTGCTCGCGCTCACGCGCCGCAACCGCTTCCTCAAGGCCTCGCCCTACGTCCAGCGCTGGCGGGCCGCCTGATGGGCGAGCGACCGCATCTCGTCATCGCCGCCGGCGGCACCGGCGGGCACATGGTGCCCGCGCATGTGCTCGCCGAGGAGATGACGGCGCGGGGCTACGCGATCTCGCTGATCACCGACGAGCGCGGCCTGAAATATCCCGGTCTGTTCGAAGGCTGCCCGCGCCATGTAGTGCCCAGCGGCTCGCTCACCGGGCGCAATCCGCTTGCGTGGGCGAAGGCGATCGTCAGCATCGCGAAGGGACGCCGCGAAGCGCGTGCGATCTACCGGCGCGAGCGTCCCGTCGCGGTGATCGGCTTCGGTGGCTATCCGACGCTGCCGGCGCTGCTCGGTGCGTTTGCGGCTGGTGTGCCGACGGTCGTGCATGATTCGAACACCGTGCTGGGCCGGGTGAACCGCATGCTCGCGGGCCGTGTAGACGTGATCGCGACCGCCTTCCCGAACGTGCAGCGGCTCGATGCTAGCCACGCGGGCAAGGTCGCGCTGGTCGGCAACCCGGTACGCGCCGAGATCGTGGCGCTGCGCGACCGTCCGTTCCCGATGCCGACGGCGGACGGCGAGCTTCACCTGCTCGTGATCGGTGGAAGCCAGGGCGCGACCGTGCTGTCGAAGATGGTGCCCGCCGCCGTAGAACGCCTTCCCGACCAGATCAGGCGACGCCTGCGCGTCACGCAGCAGTGCCGACCCGAGGATATCGAGTCCGTACGCGCGGACTACGCCCGCATCGGTGTGCCGGCCGATCTCGCTACCTTCCTCCAGGACATGCCGGAGCGGCTGGCGTCGGCGCATCTGGTAATCGCGCGTTCGGGCGCCTCGACGGTGTCCGAGCTGGCGGTCGCCGGCCGGCCGGCGATCTTCGTCCCGCTGCCGACCGCGACCGACAACCATCAGGTCTACAACGCCCGCGAGGTGGTCGATGCGGGCGGCGCGCGCATGATCCTGCAGCCGCGGTTCACGCCCGACGAGGTCGCGGCGGCGATGGAGGGCTTCTTCGTGTCGCCCGCCGCGCTTGCGGCTGCGGCACAGGCAGCGCGATCCGTGGGGCGCCCCAATGCGGCGGCGCAGCTGGCCGATATCGTCGAGGGGCTTGGCAAGCCTACCCATGCTGCGGCATCGGGCGCTGAACCACAGCCTCAAAGGGTCTCCGCATGACCGGCCTCGCCCACGACATCGGCGTCATTCACTTCGTCGGCATCGGCGGCATCGGCATGTCCGGTATCGCCGAGATCATGCACAATCTCGGCTACAAGGTGCAGGGCTCCGACGTCGCCGAGGGCTATGTCATCGAAGGGCTGCGCAAGAAGGGCATCCCGGTCTCGATCGGCCAGAAGGCGGAGAACCTCGGCGATGCCGCGGTCGTCGTCACCTCGACCGCGATCCGCAAGGACAATCCCGAGGTGCTCGCCGCCGTCGAGCGTCGCATTCCGCTGGTCCGGCGCGCCGAGATGCTCGCCGAGCTGATGCGCCTCAAGAATTGCGTGGCGATCGCCGGCACGCACGGCAAGACGACGACCACCTCGATGGTCGCGGCGCTGCTCGATGCCGGTGGGCTCGACCCGACCGTCGTGAACGGCGGCATCATCAACACCTACGGCTCGAACGCGCGGCTGGGCGAGGGCGACTGGATGGTCGTCGAGGCCGACGAGAGCGACGGCAGCTTCCTGCGACTCGGCGGCACGCTGGCGGTCGTCACCAACATCGATCCCGAGCATCTCGATCACTACGGTTCGTTCGACAAGGTGAAGGACGCCTACATCGAGTTCGTCGAGAAGGTGCCCTTCTACGGCGCCGCGGTGCTCTGCCTCGACCATCCCGAGGTGCAGGCGATCCTGCCGCGCGTACGCGACCGCCGTATCGTCACCTACGGCTTCTCGGGCCAAGCCGACGTCCGCGGCGACAACGTGCAGCCGGTCCCGGGCGGCAACCGGTTCGACGTAATGGTGCGTGACCGGCACGAGAACGAGCGGCGGATCGAAGGCGTCGAGCTGCCGATGCCGGGCCGGCACAACGTCCAGAACGCGCTCGCTGCCATCGGCGTGGCGGTGCAACTGGGGATTTCGGACGAGGCGATCCGCGCCGGCTTCGCGAAGTTCGGCGGCGTGAAGCGCCGCTTCACCAAGGTCGGCGAGGTCGACGGCGTCACGATCATCGACGATTACGGCCATCACCCGGTCGAGATCAAAGCCGTGCTGGCGGCCGCGCGCGAAGGCGCGAAGGGCCGCGTCATCGCCGTGGTGCAGCCGCACCGCTACACGCGCCTGCGCGACCTGATGGGCGACTTCCAGACCGCGTTCAACGACGCCGACATGGTCATGGTGGCGCCGGTCTATGCGGCAGGCGAACAGCCGATCGAGAACGTGGACGCCGATGCGCTTGCCTCGGGCCTCAAGGGGGCGGGGCATCGCTTCGTGATGACAACGGATGGCCCCGACAGCCTCGCGCACCAGCTGGCGCAGATCGTGCGCCCCGACGACATGGTGATCTGCCTCGGCGCCGGCGACATCACCAAATGGGCGGCAGGTCTCGCAGGTGCGATCGAAGCCGAACGCAAGGGACAGGCGGCATGAGTGCCGCCGCTTCCGCTGCTCGCGCCGCGACGCTCCCGCCCGTGCGCGGCGCCGTCGAGGCGAACGGCTCGATGGCCGACTTCATCTGGTTCCGCACCGGCGGACCGGCCGAGTGGATGTTCCGGCCCGCCGATCTCGACGATCTGGCGCAGTTCCTGGCCGCCCTGCCGGCCGATGTGCCGGTGCTGCCGGTCGGCGTCGGGTCGAACCTCATCGTGCGCGACGGCGGCGTGCCGGGCGTGGTGATCCGGCTGCCCAAGAGCTTCGCCAGGGTGGCGGTCGATGGCGATCTCGTGCGTGCGGGCGGCGCGGCGATGGGGATCACGGTGGCGAGCGCGGCGCGTGACGCGTCGCTGGCAGGTCTCGAGTTTCTGCGCGGCATTCCGGGCACGGTCGGCGGCGCGGTGCGCATGAACGCCGGCGCCTATGGCCGCGACACCTCGGACATCCTTGTAGAGGCGACGGTGATCACGCGCGACGGGCGCATCGAGGTCTGGCCGGCCGAGCGGTTCGGCTTTACCTACCGCCATTCGGCGCTGCCCGAGGGCCATGTCGTGGTCGAGGCGCTGTTTCGGGGCGCGCCCGGCGACAAGGCGGCGATCACCGCCGAGATGGATCGCATCGCCGCCGAGCGCGAGGCGAGCCAGCCGCTGCGCTCGCGCACCGGCGGATCGACGTTCAAGAACCCGCCCGGCGGCAAGGCGTGGCAGCTCGTCGATCAGGCTGGCTGCCGCGGGCTGAAGGTCGGCGCGGCGCAGGTGAGCGAGAAGCACACCAACTTCCTCATCAACACCGGCGGCGCCACCGGCGCGGACATCGAGGCGCTGGGCGAGGAGGTGCGGCGCCGAGTGAAGGAAGCCTCGGGCGTGGAGCTCGAATGGGAAATCGAACGAGTGGGGGTTGCGTCTTGAGCAAGCATGTCGTTGTCCTGATGGGCGGATGGTCCGCCGAGCGCGAGGTCTCGCTGACGAGCGGTCGCGGCATCGCGGAGGCACTGCGCAAGCTCGGCCATCGCGTCACCGAGATCGACATGGGTCGCGACATCGCCCAGCGGCTTGCCGAAGCGAAGCCCGACGTCGTGTTCAACGCGCTGCACGGCACACCCGGGGAGGACGGCACGGTGCAGGGCATGCTCGACCTGATGGGCATTCCCTATACGCACTCGGGGCTCGTCACCTCGGTGATCGCGATCGACAAGGAGCTGACCAAGCGCGCGCTGGTCGCGGCCGGCATCCGCATGCCGGGCGGCAAGGTGATCGACGCCAAAAGCGTGCACGACGGCGATCCGCTGCCGCGGCCCTATGTGCTGAAGCCGGTGAACGAGGGTTCGTCGGTGGGCGTGGCGATCGTCACCGACGGCTGCAACTACGGCAACCCGATCTCCCGCGACATTCCCGGTCCCTGGGCCGAGTACGACCAGCTGATGGCCGAGCCGTTCATCGCCGGGCGCGAGCTGACCGTGGCGGTGCTCGACGACGAGCCGCTGGCGGTGACCGAGCTTCAGGCCAAGCGCGGCTTCTATGACTATGACGCCAAGTACACCGACGGGCTGACGACGCATATCTGCCCGGCCGAGCTGCCGGAAGAGGTGACGAAGGCGGCGATGGACATGGCGCTGAAGGCGCACCGCGTGCTGGGCTGCCGCAGCACCTCGCGTTCGGACTTCCGCTACGACGACAGCCAAGGCGTCGAGGGGCTGTACCTGCTCGAGGTCAACACGCAGCCGGGCATGACACCGCTGAGCCTCGTGCCCGAGCAGGCGAAGTATCGCGGCATCAGCTATGAGGGGCTGGTCGGCCGGATACTGGACAGCGCGAAATAATTGCCGGGGTCCGGCCTCTCGGTCGCCAACGCCGCTTTCGCGGGGGCGGCGATATTGTGTAGGCTGGGATTGTTCGAGTTCATCCGGTTCGGGGCGGGGCGATGAGCGAGCGGGTTTCACTGAAGCGCGGGCAGGTGCCCAAACCGGCCAGACGGGCACCGGCGAAACGCCCGGTGCGCAAGGCCGAGCCGGTAGTGCGGCTGCCGATCGCGCCGCGCCGCCTGCGGCGCTGGGTCGGAGGTACGGTGGCCGCGCTCGTGGCGGTCGGCGGGGCGGCGTCGCTGTGGCTCATGCAGCTGCCGCAGCAGGCATGGTTCGAGATGGCCCGCAGCGTCGGTGAGGCGGGCTTCGAGGTGAAGAACGTCAAGGTCAGCGGCGTCAGCCACATGTCGAAGCTGGCGATCTACCAGGCGGCGCTCAACGGGCCATCGAACTCGATGCTGCTCGTCGATCTCGACGATATCCGCGCGCGGCTCCAGACCTTGCCGTGGGTCGCGGACGCCAGCGTCGCGCGGCGGCTGCCCGACACGCTGGTGATCGACGTCGTCGAGCGCAAGCCGCTCGCCATCTGGCAGCATCGCGGCCGGCTCGGCGTAATCGATCGCGACGGCCATGTGCTCGATACCAAGCGCCTCGACCGCTTCGCGACGCTGCCGCTGATCGTCGGGCCCGGCGCCAACTTCCAGGCACATCCGCTGATGGCGATGCTCGCGGACTTTCCGGAGGTGCAACAACGCGTTGACAGTGCGATCTGGATCGGTGACAGGCGCTGGGACCTTCGCTTGAAGTCGGGAGAGACGCTCGCGCTCCCCGAGAGCTATGCGGCGGCGAAAACAGCGCTTCGTCAGTTCGTGCGTATGGAGCAGGCCAATGGCCTGCTCGACAAGGGTTTCGTGCGTTTCGATCTCCGCATTCCGGATCGCATGGTGGTCCGGACCAGCGCGGAGCCGGGCGCGCAGGCCCTGCCGCAAACGGGCACGGAGATCTGAGCGGGGAGGGGGCTTGATGGCAACGCAGCGCGGGGAACGCATCGTCGCGGCGCTCGACGTGGGAACGTCGAAGGTGGCCGCGCTCATCGCGATGGTGGGCGGTGAAGGGCTTCCGCGCGTGATCGGCGTCGGGCAGCGCGTCTGCCAGGGCGTTCGCCAAGGTCTCGTCGCCGACATGGAGCGCACCGAGAACGCGATCCGCGCCGCGGTCGATCAGGCCGAGCGCAACGCCGGCGTCCAGGTCGAGGAGGTGTTCGTCAATCTCTCCGCCGGCGGCCTCGACAGCGACATCGTGTCGGTCGAGGTCGACATCGCCGGGCACCGCATCGAACGCGCCGACATCGAGCATGTGCAGGCCGAAGGCCGCGCGACGATCAATGCCGGCAGCCGCACCGTGCTCCACGCGCAGCCGGCGCTCTACACCATCGACGGGCTGACCGGCGTGATGAACCCGCTGGGCTTCCATGCCGAGCGGCTGGGTGTCGACATCCATCTCATCACCGCGGACACGCCGCCGATCCGCAACCTCGACGTGTGCGTGCGTAACGCGCACCTCGGCGTCCAGACGATCGTCGCCTCGCCGGTGGCGGCCGGCCTCGCCTGCCTCGCCGCAGAGGAGCGCGAGCTTGGCGTCGCGCTGATCGAGATCGGCGCCGGCGTGACCAACGTCGCGATCCATGCGCGCGGCATGCTCGTCGGCCTGTCGTCGATCCCGATGGGCTCGAACGACATCACGGACGACATCGCCTCGGCGTTCGCGACCAAGCGCAGCCATGCCGAGCGGATGAAGACGCTCTACGGCTCGGCGACGACGTCGCCGAAGGACAACCACGACATGATCGAGGTGCTGCCGATCAGCGACGACGACGGCGTCGAGCCGACGCGCTGCACGCGCGCGCAGTTGATCGCCGTCATCCGCCAGCGGCTCGACATGCTGTTCGGCGAGGTAGCGAACCGCCTGTCCGAGATGGGCTTCACCGGGCCGATGGGACGCCAGGTGGTGCTCACGGGCGGCGGTGCCGAGCTGAAGTCGATCGCCGACTTCGCGCAGGGCGTGCTCGGCCGCTCGGTGCGGCTCGGCCGGCCGCGCGGGTTGACCGGTCTGCCCGAGGCACAGAGCAGTTCGGCGTTCGCGACGCTCGCGGGGCTTGCGCTTTACGCGGCGGACGGCACGGAGGACATCATGAATGCCACGCTGCCGTCGCTGGCCAAGGCGATCCGTTCCTCAGGGGGTACCTGGGGACGAATGGTAGCATTGCTACGCGGAAGTATTTGATTCAAAGTGATTCGGCGGGGGGCACCCGCCTCGGATGCAGCTGGTGTAACGCGCGCTCTGGCGCAGGAGTCGGGAGATTATCATGGGTCTGGAACTGAAGCGGCCGGAGCTCACCGAGCTGAAGCCGCGCATCACCGTGATCGGCGTGGGCGGCGCCGGCGGCAACGCCGTCAACAACATGGTCGCTGCCGGCCTCCAGGGCGTCGATTTCGTCGTCGCCAACACCGATGCGCAGGCGCTCGCGGCAGCCAGCGCCGAGAACCGCATCCAGCTCGGTCTCAAGATCACTCAGGGGCTGGGCGCCGGCGCCCGGCCCGAGATCGGCCGCGCCGCGGCCGAGGAGACGATCGACCAGCTCGATAGCGCGCTCGAAGGCAGCCACATGTGCTTCATCACCGCCGGCATGGGCGGCGGTACCGGCACCGGTGCGGCTCCGGTCGTGGCCCGTGCGGCGCGCGAGAAGGGCATCCTGACCGTCGGCGTCGTCACCAAGCCGTTCGCCTTCGAAGGCGCGCGCCGCATGCGCTCGGCCGAGGAGGGCATCACCGAGCTCCAGAAGCACGTCGACACGCTCATCATCATTCCGAACCAGAACCTGTTCCTGATCGCCAACGCCAACACGACCTTCAAGGAAGCGTTCGCGATGGCTGACCAAGTGCTGCACCAGGGCGTGCGCGGCATCACCGACCTCATGGTCATGCCGGGCCTCATCAACCTCGACTTCGCCGACATCCGCACCGTCATGTCGGAGATGGGCAAGGCGATGATGGGTACGGGCGAGGCTTCGGGCGACAACCGCGCGATCGAGGCAGCCGAGAAGGCGATCGCCAACCCGCTGCTCGACGAGGTATCGATGCGCGGCGCCAAGGGCGTCATCATCAACATCACCGGCGGCGACGACCTGCGCCTCATGGAAGTCGACGAGGCCGCGAACCACATCCGCGAGATGGTCGATCCCGACGCCAACATCATCGTCGGCTCGGCGTTCAACCCGGATCTCGACGGCCGCATGCGCGTCTCGGTGGTCGCCACTGGTATCGACGCCGTGGCCGCGTCGCAGCCGACGCCGTCCGTCTCGCGCCCGACGATGAGCTTCGGCACCGTCGCCGGCACGTTCGGTGGCGCCACGCCGCCGGTCGCGCGCCCGGCAACGCCGGCCGCCCCGGTCGAACCGACTCCGGTGCCCGTCGCCGAAACGCCAG
>JAEZQR010000231.1 GCA_023413015.1 Pseudomonadota bacterium | reverse complement strand
CGCTTGGCATGTTCGCCGGCCGGGCCGCCCTGGGCCGCGACCTTCTCGAACTCGGCGATGTCCTTCTTGTGGTCGGCGACCATGTAGCGCGCGAACTCGCGGTCGAAGGCGGCACCTTTCAGCTTCTCCAGCTTGGCCGCTTCTGGCCGCGCCGCCGGCATCATTTCCTTGGTATCAGGCACGCCCATCGACTTGGCGACCTTGACCGCATCGGCATGGGCCTTGCCGTGGTCGTCGTGCAGGGTCTTCCCGAAGTCGCGGACTTGCTGGCTGCCGCCGCTGCGCATCGCCAGCTGGCCCAGCATGACCTCCGAATTATCGCCCTTGATCGCATCCGCGATGAACTTCTTGGGCTGAGGCTCGGCGGCCGAGGCGGTGGTGGCGATGAGGCAGGCCGAGGCGACGCTTACAATCAGATGACCGGTCCGCATGATGCTCTCCGTCTTCTGTAAGCTGGTGCCGCGCGAACGACAGCGGCGGAAATTGGTTCCGGCCGATCCAGCCCGATGCCGCGCCGCAGCTGGAACAAAGCCCTCGGCGCCGGGTACAGCCCTCGGTATGAGGGAGGGCATGATGAACAGCTTCCACCCGCCGCGCCGCATCCTGATGGGTCCCGGCCCCTCGGATGTCAGCCCCCGCGTGCTCGCCGCGCTCGCGCGGCCGACGATCGGCCACCTCGATCCGGCCTTCCAGTCGTTCATGGAGGAGACGAAGGCCGCGCTCGTCCGGTTGTTCAACGCGCCCGGCTACGCCTGCGTGCCGCTGCCGGCGCCCGGCACGGCGGGTATGGAGGCGGCGATCATGAACCTCCTGGAGCCCGGCGACCGCATCGTCATCGCGGTGAATGGCGTGTTCGGTACCCGCATGGCCGACATGGCCGCCCGCGCTGGTGCCGAGGTGGTGACGGTCGACTTCCCCTGGGGCGAGCCCGTCGATCCCGCCCGAGTCGAGGGTGCCCTGAGCGCCGCGCCCACCAAGGTGCTCGCCTTCGTCCACGCCGAAACCTCGACCGGCGCCCGCAGCGATGCCGCGGCGCTGTGCCGGCTCGCGCGCGAGCACGGCGCACTGTCGATCGTCGACTGCGTCACATCGCTCGGCGGCATCGCGGTCGATGCCGCGGGCTGGGGCGCGGACCTGCTCTACTCGGGCACTCAGAAGTGCCTCTCCGCGCCACCAGGCCTGTCGCCGATCGCCATCAGCCCGCGCGCGCAGGAGACGATCCTGACGCGCCGGGAAAAGCCGCGCACCTGGCTCTACGACGTCGGGCTGTTCATGAGCTACTGGGGGGAGGGGGCGAGCCGCACCTACCACCACACCGCCCCGATCAACGCGCTCTACGGCTTGCACGAGGCGCTCGTCGCGCTGTTCGAGGAAGGGCAGGGAGCGGCGATCGCGCGCCACGCCCGGATGCACGCGGCGCTCGCGGCCGGCCTGGAGGCCGCCGGGCTGCGCTTCCTCGTCGCTCAGCCTTACCGTTTGCCGCAGCTCAACGCCGTGCTCGTGCCCGACGGTGTCGACGAAGCCGCCGTGCGGCAGGCGCTGCTCGACCGCTGGAACCTCGAGATCGGCGCCGGGCTCGGCCCGCTCAAGGGCAAGATCTGGCGCATCGGCCTCATGGGCGCCTCCGCCACGCCCTGGCACGTCCGCCTCTGCCTCAGCGCCTTCTGCCAGGCGCTCGCGGCCCAGGGCTATGACGCCGATGCGAAGGCCGCGCTCGCCGCCGCCGAGGAGCAGCTGGCCGCGTAGCCGCCCGCGCTCGCGGCGCCGTCAGCCGTTCGCAGCCCGGCCCTTTGCCGACGCACAGGTCAGGTGCGGACCTGCGGACCGAACCCGGTTCCGGCCGATCCGCTTGGCGCTATACAAGGCCGCGTCCGCCATGCCGAACAGAAGTTCGGCATCATAGCTATAGGGATCGTTGGCGGACGCGATGCCCGCCGATGCGCTGACGCTCAACAGCTTGCCTTGCCAGACGATCGGTTGGGCTAGGCGCGCGAGCTGCTTCTCGACCGCCAGTTCCAAGGCTGCGGCCGGCTTGCCGGCCGCCGTCAGCACGGCGAATTCGTCCCCGCCGATCCGGGCGACCATCAAGGCATCAGAAAAGCCGGCTCGCAAGCGCTCCGACACCGCCCGGAGGCAGGCGTCGCCTGCGGCATGGCCCCAGGTGTCGTTGACCTGCTTGAAACCGTCGACATCGAACAGCACGAGGGCGCCGAGCGGCGCGAGAGCCGAGGCGGAATTCGGCGTATCGAGGAACCGGCTCTGGAACAGGCGGCGGCCGGCAAGTCCGGTGAGGGCATCCTGCTCGGCCAGCCGGCGCATCGCCTCCCAGCGCTCGCGCTCTTCGGTGACGTCCTGCTTGAGACCGTAGAGGTGCGTCGCCCGGCCGCCAGTAGAACGGGTGGCGGCGGTCAGTCGCATCCAGCGGCGCTGGCCGTCCGGCCGCACGATCTGTGCGTCGAGCGAGAACCGGCCTTGCCGGGTGATGGCGTCGGCCCGCAGCCGTTCCATCGCCTCGCGCGACTCTTCGCCGTACATCGCGACGATATCCCGCCGGTCGAGCGGCGACTGGCAAGGAAGGCCGAACAGGTCGAAGACGCCGGCCGTCCAGGTCAGCGCCTCCGTCCTGAGGTCGCATTGCCAGGCGCCTATCCCGGCGAGCGCGGACGCGCGGTCGAGAAGGTCGTGTAGGTTGGCGCCGGACGGATCGCCATCGCCGACTGGCGCGTATCGCCCAGTCTGGCCGGACCCACCCGGATTCAGGCTGATGCTCGTCATTTAAGGAATATACGCCATTGGTCGCAGTCCCCCCGGTCTGCCGAACGTCAAGGATGGGTCATCCCATTGCCGAATACAAGCTGCCGATGGCGTTGCCATTCATAAGCGCAGGTCGGGTGTTCCTGCCGCATACGAGCAAGCAGATGCAGGCGGTGTGGCGTCAGCGCTTCTCCGAACGGGCAGCGCGCTTGGCCTTGACCTCCTCGTCGGTCAGCTTGCGCACGGCGGTCACCGGGCAGGTCTGGAGGCCGGTCGGGCTGGGCACGATCAGCTCGGCATCGAAGCCGCGGCAGACCCAGCGGGAGCCGCCGCGCGCGCGGATACCGATCCGCTGCGTCCAGTCGATGTCGGGGCAGACGCCGACGATCTGCAGCCGATAGACGTTGTTGACGCCGACGGTCACGTCGACGGTCTGATCGTCGATCGCGTCGAAGCCGTTGACCTGCGAGGCCAGGAAGCATTGCTGGCCGCCGCGCGGCGCAGCCGCGCTCTGCCCGGACGGCGCGGCCGTCGCGCAGCCGAACAGGGCCGCTGTCGCCGCGAGCGCCCCGAAGGAGGCGAGCCGGGATAGACGAGTGGATCGAGGTTCGGACATCGGGCGACTCCCACAACTTCCTTGCCGGCTACCATGCCGGCGCACCTGTTCAAGGCCGGTCAGCGCCCGCAGTCGCTTCGGCTTCGGCGCTATGCATGAACGCCGCTATGTCCCGATAGTCGTTTTCCGAGTGGTGGTCGTGGTCGTCTCGGTCTGTTTCGTCGCGCCGCCGATCTGTTCCGCTTGCTGCTTGATCTCCTTGGCGGTCGTCTTGGCCTCCTCTCGGACGTTCTTCGCGGCCTCGCCAGCCTTTTCCTCGATCTTCTGGGCTTTCTCCTCGGCCGCCTGTTCGATCGGCTGCGTCCGTGCCTCGGCCTCCTTCTTGATCGCCTCGGCCTTCTCGCTGGCCTGCTCCTCGATCCGGGATGCCTGCTGTTCGCCTGCTTCGCTGACCTGATTGGCTTGCTCGCGGGCCTGCTGCTCGGCCCCGCTCTGGTGCTGGTTGCAGGCCGCGACAAGCGCGAGACCACCGACGGTGGTTATCAAGAGGCTCCTGCGCATGATCACCTCCGCTGTACCCGCCCCTGCCGAAGCTAAGCCGCCGCCGGGAGAGCGTGTATCGGGAAGTTTACCTACCCCGACGCACCTGAGGCAGAAGGAAAGGGCAGCGCGGCAGGCAACCCGTGATCGCCTCGCCGCTAGGGGCACGGCAGGTGTATAAGGCGGGCGTCCGACCTGATTGGGGGGCTGAGACCCAAGACAGGAGGAACGGACGATGATCGGCAGGAAGATGCTTATCGCCGCGGTCGGTGCCACCATGCTGGCAGTGCCCGCCCTTGCCGCCGAACCGGTCGGCAAGCACGAGGAGAAGAAGGTCGCGCTCAGCGAGGTGCCGAAGGCCGCCCTCGACGGGGCCAAGAGCCAGCTCGCCTCGGTCACCAGCGCCGAGCAGGTGACGACGAAGGACGGGCGCATGCTCTACGAGCTCAAAGGCAAGACCAAGGCCGGCAAGACGATGGAGCTGTTCGTCACGCCCGAAGGCCAGGTGATGGGCCCCGAGAGCAAGATGGAGCACAAGATGGAGCACAAGGCGAAGTATTGACC
>JAEZQR010000191.1 GCA_023413015.1 Pseudomonadota bacterium | reverse complement strand
TCGCTGCCCGGCAAGCTCGCCGACTGCCAGGAGAAGGACCCGGCCAAGTCCGAGATCTTCCTCGTCGAGGGCGACTCGGCCGGCGGCTCGGCCAAGCAGGGCCGCGACCGCCACTATCAGGCGATCCTGCCCTTGCGCGGCAAGATCCTGAACGTCGAGCGCGCGCGCTTCGACCGCATGCTGTCGTCGAAGGAGATCGGCACGCTGATCCAGGCGCTCGGCACCGGCATCGGCCGCGAGGAGTTCAACCCGGAGAAGCTGCGCTACCACAAGATCGTCATCATGACGGACGCCGATGTGGACGGCGCGCACATCCGCACGCTGCTGCTCACCTTCTTCTATCGCCAGATGCCTGAGCTGATCCGCAACGGGCACCTCTATATCGCCCAGCCGCCGCTCTATAAGGTCGCGCGCGGGCGTTCGGAGGTGTACCTCAAGGACAATGCCGCACTCGACGACTATCTCGTCGATGCCGGCCTCGGTGGTCTGGTGCTCGAGACCGCGGGCGGCAGCCGCTCGGGCGAGGACCTGCGCAAGCTCGTCGAACATGCGCGCCGGATGAAGACGCTGATGGCCTATGTGCCCAAGCGCTACGACACGCGCGTGCTCGAGGCGCTGGCGCTCACCGGCGGCCTCGACCCGGCGCTCGAGGGCAACCGCGCGCGCCAGGACTCGGCGGCGAAGAACGTCGCCGCATGGCTCAACGCCAGCGACGAGGAGAAGGGCTGGGCGGCCGAGATCGCGGCTGAGGGCGGCTACCACATCCACCGCAGCTATCGCGGCGTCACCGACCATTATGTGGTCGACCGTGCACTCGTCCTGTCGGCCGAGGCCCGCAAGCTGCACGCGCTCGCCTCCGAAGAGGCCGAAACCTACGCGCAGCCGGCAAGGCTCGGTGATCTGATCATCACCCGCCCGTCGGAGATGCTCGACGCAGTGCTCGACGCCGGCCGTAAGGGCCTCGCGATCCAGCGCTACAAGGGTCTGGGCGAGATGAACGCCGAGCAGCTGTGGGAAACCACGCTCGACCCGTCCAACCGCTCGCTCCTCAAGGTCGAGATCAAGGAAGCCGACCAGGCCGACGAGATCTTCACCAAGCTGATGGGTGACGTGGTCGAACCGCGCCGCGAATTCATCCAGGAGAACGCACTGAGCGTCGCCAATCTCGATGTATAATGATCATTTTGGTCAGTCCGGCTGGAGATCGGAATCGTTCATCAGAACGCTGGAAAAATAGGGCTGATTTCCGGCCAAAGTGAGCAAGATCGCACTTCCAGCAAACCAGAGGCCCGCTACCTAAACCGCAGCGGGCCTTCTATTCAGAGACCACAGAGAACCGGCTTTGCAGGTCACGGCGCTGTCGAGCAACAACGTGTCGGGGCTACCCGAGGAGCATATCGGCGTTTATCCCGAGACGTCCATGGAGTAGCGACCGCAATTGAAGGACAATTCGCGCGCGGAGGCGACCATGGCTGACCAGGAGCGTGTCCACGCCGTCAGCCAGCTCGTCGCCGAGTACGTGCGCAGCCCGTCGCTGCGCCATCTGCGTGACCCGCACTCGATCTGGAAGCTGGCGACCGACATCGTGAACCGGCTCGATCGCAATTCGTCGGTCTGGAAGAAATGGGACGAAGAGCGCGAAGCGCTCGTCAAGGCCACCTGCGCGGCATCCACTCCAATGTCCGCTTGGGGTCGTGTCCTGACGTGCCGCTAAGGTCTGCTCAGGGTGGGAAGGGAACGTTTCTGGCCCCTCCAGTTGTCCTCACCCCGCTAGTACAGGTAGGCTGCCAAGGCCTCGAATGCAGGCGGTCCGGCGCTTGGGTGCATCGGTTCTCATCCATACCTCCAGGCAGGCAAAGCCGACTGTTGATTGGCGGCGCTCCTGGGACGCGCAGGCCCCCGAGCCGGCTGCGTTGCGGCTCTGAGTCAGCGTTCACGCCGGTAGTGCATGGCGACCGCGCCGTTGCGGAACGGTTGCGCCGAGACCAGATCAAGCCGTCGCGTACCGGGCAGCCCGCCCTGGTACAGGGTCGGGCCGTGGCCGGCGATCCGGGGGTGGACGAGGAGCTTGTACTCGTCGATCAGATCCAGCCGGTCCAGCTCGGTTGCGAGGCTGCCGCTACCAAGGAGCACGCCTGCCGGAGTCGCGTCCTTGAGCCTTTGCACGCCTAGTCGCAAGTCGTCGGCGATGTGGTGGCTGTTGTTCCACGGGAAGTCCTTTCGCGTCGACGACACCACATACTTGGGCTTGGCCTCCAGCTTGACCGCCCACTCGCGTATCACCGGCGGCGCTTCCACGTCGCCGCGAGCGACCGCCGGCCAGTAGCTCTCCATCATCTCGTAGGTGATGCGGCCCCAGAGCATCGCCCCGCTGTCGTCCATCTGGTGGGTGAAGAACGCGTGCGTCTCGTCGTCAGCGATCCCCTCCTGATGGTCGACGCAGCCGTCCAGGGTAACGTTTATGCTGAAGGTCAATAGTCCCATGCGGCCAGCCTAAGCCATACGCTCGAAAAGGCGAGGGCTCTTGCGCGCGGTTGATGTTCAACTTCCGCAATGGGCTGACAGCGGACCCAAAGGGAAGGCGCGGCATGCGGTGTTCGAGCGGGCGAGGCTGCAGTGGGTTCGACGGCTCCATCGACCTCGGCGGCCAATCCCTCGGAGGTCCTGACTTGCGTCAGGATGGCAGGCGGGAGGGCGGCGTGTTCGGGGCCGGCCGTCGCCCTCCGCGCTCGCACCTGCGGGTGCGAGTCGTCTTCCCCGCACAGGGGAGGACGTCGGAATCAGGCGGCGGTGCCACCGACGGTCAGACCTTCGATCAGCAGCGTCGGCTGGCCGACGCCGGCGGGCACCGACTGGCCGCCCTTGCCGCAGATGCCGACGCCCTCGTCGAGTTCGAGATCATTGCCGATCGCCTTCACGCGCGTCAGCACATCGGGCCCGTTGCCGATCAGCGTTGCGCCCTTGATCGGCGCGCCGAGCTTGCCGTTCTCGATCCGGTACGCCTCGGTGCAGGAAAAGACGAACTTGCCGCTGGTGATGTCGACCTGACCGCCGCCGAAGCTCTTGGCGTAGATGCCGCTCTTCGTTCGCGCGAGAATCTCGGCCGGATCGTCGTTGCCGGCGAGCATGAAGGTGTTGGTCATGCGCGGCATCGGCGCATGCGCGTAGGATTCACGCCGCCCGTTGCCGGTCGGCTCGACGCCCATCAGCCGCGCGTTGAGCCGGTCCTGCATATAGCCTTTCAGGATGCCGTCCTCGATCAGCACGGTGCGGCTGGTCGGCGTGCCCTCGTCGTCGACCGACAGCGAGCCGCGCCGGTCGGCGATCGAGCCGTCGTCCACCACCGTCACGCCCGGTGCCGCGACGCGCTGGCCGAGGAGCCCGGCGAAGGCCGAGTGGCCTTTGCGATTGAAATCGCCTTCGAGCCCGTGGCCCACCGCCTCGTGCAGCAGCACGCCCGGCCAGCCCGGCCCCAGCACCACCGTCATCTCGCCGGCCGGCGCGGCGACCGCGTCGAGGTTCACGATCGCCTGGTCGAGCGCGATGTCGATCGCGCGGTTCCAGGTCGCCGGCTCGAACAGCCGATCATAGAGGTAGCGGCCGCCGAGCCCGTGGAAGCCGCTCTCGCGCCGCCCGTTCTGCTCGACGACGATCTGCACGTTCAGCCGCACCAGCGGGCGCACGTCGCGCACGCGCTGACCGTCCGGCCGCACGATCTCGACCACACCCCAGCTGCCGAGCAGCGAGGCCGACACCTGCCGGACCCGCGGATCGCGCGCCCGCGCCGCCGCGTCGATCTCCTGCAGGAGCGCGACCTTCTTCGCGAACGGGATCGCCGACAGCGGGTCCGCGTCGGTGTAGAGATGCCGGTTGGTACGCGCCGGCGGCGCGGCGACCGTGCCGCCGTGGCCCGACTTCACTACCGCCACCGTCTCGGCGGCGCGTCGGATCGCTGCTTCCGACAGCTCGTTGGCATGCGCGAAGGCGGTCGTCTCGCCCGCCACGCCGCGCAGGCCGAAGCCCTGGCTGGTGTCGAAGGTCGCCGCCTTCAGCCGACCGTCGTCGAACGCAAAGCTCTCGGACGCCTGCCATTGCAGGAAGAGCTCGCCGTCGTCGCAACCGTCCAGCGCCTCGCCGACAAGGCGGGCGGTGCGGTCGGGATCGAGCTCGGTGTCGCGGTAGAAGACGGAGGCAGGATCGATACTGGTCATCGACCCCATGTAGGGCGATCAGCCGAGCTTTGCAGCCGTCTTGTCCGCCGGACCACCCTTCAAAATGAAGCGCCGGTCGCAATAGCCGCAGTCGACCCAGCCTTCGGCGCCCATCTGCAGCCACACGCGCGGGTGGCCGAGCGGGCCTTCATCGCCGTCGCAGGCGACGCGGGTCGAATCGACAGTGATGGTTTCGGGCGGCGGGATCGTTTCCATGGAGGCGGGCTTTAGCAAAGCCGCGGGGCGTTTCGCCAGAGGAAGTTGTGCAGACGCCGGCTTGGCCTTCCGCGCCCCGACCGGCTATGGCGGTGGCCATGACCCAATCGGCGATCTCCATCCGCGGCCTCGAGAAGACCTATGCGAACGGCAAGGTGGCACTGCACGGCATCGACCTCGACGTGCCGCGCGGGAGCATGTTCGGGCTTCTGGGCCCCAACGGCGCCGGCAAGTCGACGACGATCAACATCCTGGCCGGACTGGTGAACAAGACCGGCGGATCGGCTAGCATCTGGGGCTTCGACATCGACGCGCACCCGCGCAACGCCAAGGCCTCGATCGGCATCGTGCCACAGGAGGTCGTGTTCGACGCCTTCTTCACGCCCTACGAGGTGCTCGAGATCCAGGGCGGCCTGTACGGCGTGCCCAAGGCCCAGCGCCGCACGATGGACATCCTTCGCGCCGTCCGCCTCGAAGACAAGGCGCATGCCTATGCGCGCACGTTGTCGGGCGGCATGAAGCGCCGCCTGCTCGTCGCCAAGGCGCTGGTCCACAACCCGCCGATCCTCGTCCTCGACGAGCCGACCGCCGGCGTCGACATCGAGCTCCGGCAGCAACTCTGGGCCTATGTGCGCGAGCTGCACGCGAACGGCACCACGATCGTGCTCACCACGCACTATCTCGAAGAGGCCGAGGCGCTCTGCGACCGCATCGCGATCATCAATCACGGCCGCGTCGTCGCCAACGCCGAGACCGGCAAGCTGCTGGCGACAGCGCAGGAGAAGGTGGTGCTCGTTACCATCGACCGCGACCTTGATATGGCGCCCGCCGCGCTCAACGTCGGCAGGGTCGAGCTGAACGGTCCGCGCCAGCTCGCCATCACCTACGACAAGCGCGAGACGCAGGCCGGCGCCGTCCTTCATGCGCTGACCGAGGCCGGCCTCGGCATCGTCGACGTTTCGACGCAGGAAGCCGACCTTGAAGATGTTTTCCTCGCGCTGACCCGCTCGGGCGCGGTCGCGGCCTGAATACGAACGGAGACTGGATATGGATGCGACCAAGCTGACGGCGTTCGTCGGGCAGATGTGGGACGACGAGATCGTCCCCGAGCTCACCGACTATATCCGTATCCCCAACAAGTCGCCCGCCTTCGACCCCGACTGGGCGGCGCACGGCTACATGGATGCCGCCGTGGCACAGCTCGAGCGCTGGGCGCGCGGTAAGCTCGCGGGCATCCCCGGCGCGACGCTCGACGTGGTGCGCCTCGAGGGCCGAACGCCGGTCATCTTCATCGACATCCCCGGCGAAGGCGACGAGACGGTGCTGCTCTACGGGCACCTCGACAAGCAGCCGGAGATGACCGGCTGGGCCGAGGGCATGGGCCCCTGGGTGCCGGTCCTGAAGGACGGCAAACTCTACGGGCGCGGCGGCGCCGACGACGGTTATGCGATGTACGGCTCGCTCGCGGCCATCCTGGCCTTGCGCGATCAGGGCATCCCGCACGCGCGTTGCGTGGTGCTGATCGAGGCGTGCGAGGAATCGGGCAGCTACGACCTGCCCTTCTACATCGACCATCTCGCCGACCGGCTCGGCGAGCCGTCGCTCGTCGTCTGCCTCGATTCGGGCGCGGGCAACTACGACCAGCTGTGGCTCACCACCTCGCTGCGCGGCATGGCGAGCGGCACGCTCCGGGTGCGCGTGCTCGAGGAGGGCGTACACTCGGGCGACGCCTCGGGCGTGGTGCCGTCGAGCTTCCGCATCCTGCGCAGCCTGGTTTCGCGCATCGAGGACGAAAAGACCGGGGCGATCCTGCTCGACGACCTCCACGTGCAGATCCCGCCCGAGCGCATCGAGCAGGCCCGCCGCGCCGCCGAAGCACTGGGCGACAGAATCTATACCAAATTCCCCTTCGCTGGCGGCACGCGTCCGATGTCGGACGATCTGGTCGATCTCGTGCTCAACCGCACGTGGCGGCCAACGCTCAGCACCACCGGCCTCGAAGGCGCGCCGGCGCTTGCCGATGCCGGTAACGTGCTGCGCCCCGAAACGGCGGCGAAGCTCAGCCTGCGCTTCCCACCGACGCTCGATGCGGCCGAAGCCATGCAGAAGGTCAAGGAGGCTCTGGAGACCAATCCACCCTATGACGCGCAGGTGAGCTTCGAGGTCAACGATGCCGGCGACGGCTGGAACGCCCCGACGATCGCACCGTGGCTGACCCAGGCAGTCGACCGTGCGTCCGAGCTGGCGTTCGGGCGCGCCGCCGCGATGATGGGCGAAGGCGGCTCGATCCCGTTCATGGGTATGCTCGGCCAGCGCTTCCCGCAGGCGCAATTCGTCATCACCGGCGTGCTCGGCCCCAATTCGAACGCACATGGCCCGAACGAATTCCTGCACATCGCGATGGGCAAGGGCGTCACCGCGGCGGTCGCCAGCATCCTCGCCGATCATTACGCCCGCGCCGCTTGAGCCTTTGACCCGCCGGTTGCGCGCGCTATGTCGGCTGTCATGGCAAAGCGCGCACCGGCCGCCGAGGCTCATGAGTACGACGTCGTCATCATCGGGTCCGGTGCCGCCGGGCTGACGGCGGCGTTGAACCTCGCCGACCACGCCCGCGTCGTGGTGCTGTCGAAGGGCGATCTCTCGGCCGGATCGACCGCTTGGGCGCAGGGCGGCATCGCCGCGGTGCTTGAGGAAGGCGACACCTTCGAGAGCCATATCGAGGACACGATGATCGCCGGCGCTGGGCTGAACGACCGCCGCGCCGTCGAGTTCGTCGTCGAGAATGCGCCCGCCGCGATCCTGCGGCTCGCCGATCTCGGCGTGCCCTTCAATCCCGGCGAGCGCGAGCGTTTCCATCTGACGCAGGAGGGCGGCCACTCCCGCCGCCGGATCGTCCATGTCGACGATGCCACCGGCTGGGCGGTGCAGCAGGCGCTTGAACGCGCCGCGCGCGCCCATCCCAACATCACGCTGGCGCCGGACCGCGTCGGCGTGGACCTCATCACCGACCGCCACCTCGAAGGCGGCCCGGGCCCGCCGGGGGAGGGGGGCCCCCCCCCCCC
>JAEZQR010000152.1 GCA_023413015.1 Pseudomonadota bacterium | reverse complement strand
AGCGGATGGCGGTGACCTTAGTCGAGAAGGCGGCAGTCGGCGTCGTAGGCTTGCCGACGATCGCAGCATGTTCGGCCACCACCGCGCCATCCTCGACGAGATCGACCCGATAGGCGGGAATGTTGACAAACAAGTGCTTGTCGCCAAGCTCGCGCGGCATCCACCGCCAGCGTTCGAGGTTGACGCGCAGCGCCGTCCGATGCTTCGCATCGGTTGCTTCGGCCAGCGCACGCTTCAGCGCCTTGTATCGCTCGGTCTGGGGGAGAAGACGCTGGAAGGCCTCTTCCATACGGTTCTCCTCTACCGCGCGTGCGATGATCGGCCGGAGGAGCGATCGATCGGGCGCAGGGCCCATGTGCCAGTCCACGCGATCATTCATTGGCACGCGGCCAAAGCGGAAGTCGCTCGCGAGCTGGAGCGCGACATCGGTCAGCACATCGCGTGGCGGGACATCACGCAGCACCGCCTGCCGCAGCATCTCGATCTGATAAGCCGCGGAATCTAGCCCCTCCTCAGCGGCAGCTTCGACCAGCTTCAGCAACACCTGCGCATCCTCGCGCGTCCAGGCGATCTCGGCCTGGGGAACCTCGGCGGACACGGGAGTTTGGGCCAAGGCCGGCGTCGGCACGATCGCTACCAAAGAAAGCAGGACCGCGACCGACCGACGCCGGAACGCATGCACCATGGGAGCTACACAACGCATTCTTACACCACGCAACAACTACGCTACTGGTACGCAACAGATACGGAGACGTAACGCGCGTAGGCGGCTTGCGTTTCCATGAAGAAGATATTATTGGGGGCTATGCCCCCAAAAGTGGTGCAAACCGTTACTGCCAAGTTTGAGAGGCGGGGCATCCGGGCGCTTGGCGAGCGCCGAGACGGATGGTAGCGCTGCGAGCCTGAGATCTAGCCAAGGAACGCAGCAATGGACCTTCAGTTCAGCCCGGAAGACCTCGCCTTCCGCGACGAGGTTCGCACCTTCATCGCCGAGAATTATCCCAAGGAGCTTCGCGGCAAGGGCGGGCGCGAGGATCTGTCGAAGGAAGACTATCTCGCCTGGCACCGCATCCTGGCGCAGAAGGGCTGGGTCGCGCCGGCTTGGCCGAAGGAATATGGCGGCCCCGGCTGGAATGCCGTCCAGCGCTACATCTTCTCGGAAGAGCTGGCCCGCGCCGAGACCATTCCGATCCTGCCGTTCGGCATCAACATGGTCGGTCCCGTCATCTACACTTTCGGCACCCCCGAGCAGAAGGCGCGCTTCCTACCGCGTATCCTGTCCGGCGAGGACTGGTGGTGTCAGGGCTATTCGGAACCCGGCGCGGGTTCGGACCTCGCCAGTCTGCGCACCAAGGCGGAGCGCGAGGGGGAACAATATGTAGTGAATGGCCAGAAGACCTGGACGACGCTCGCGCAGCACGCGGACTGGGGCTTCTTCCTCGTCCGCACCGACCCGGCCGCCAAGCCGCAGGAGGGCATCAGCTTCCTGCTGATCGACATGAAGACGCCGGGCATCACCGTGCGGCCGATCATCACGCTGGGCGGCGAGCATGAGGTGAACGAGGTCTGGCTCGAGAACGTCCGCGTTCCGGTCGAGAACCGCATCTACGAGGAGAACAAGGGCTGGACCTGCGCCAAGTTCCTGCTGGCGCACGAACGCACCGGCATCGCCGGCGTGGCGCGTTCGAAGCGCGGCGTCGAACGGCTGCGCGATATCGCGCGGACCGAGCAGGACAACGGCCGGCCGCTGATCCAGAACCCATTCTTCAAGCGCAAGCTCGCCGAACTCGAGATCGACCTCACCTCGCTCGAATTCACCGAGCTGCGTTCGCTCGCTTCGACGGCGGCGGGCAAGGGGCCGGGGCCGGAGTCGTCGCTCCTCAAGATCAAGGGCTCGGAGATCCAGCAGCGCATCACCGAACTGGCGCTGGAAGCGGTCGGCCACTACGGCGCGCCCTACTTCCGGGGCGAGGGCGGCAACGAATATGCGATCGGGCCCGACTATGCCCAACGCGCGGCGCCGACCTACTTCAACATGCGCAAGACGACGATCTACGGCGGCTCGAACGAGATCCAGCGCAACATCATCGCGAAGATGGTGCTGGGGCTCTGAGCTCCACACGATCGTCGAACTTGGGGATAGGGTAACCGGATGGACTTCAGCTTTACCGAAACGCAGACCATGCTGCGCGACACGCTCGCGCGCTACCTGTCCGACCGCTACGACCACGAGACGCGGATGAAGATCGCGCGCTCGGAAGCCGGCTGGTCGCCGCAGGTGTGGAAAGCGTTCGCGGAGGAACTCGGCATCCTCGGCGCACCGTTCGCCGAGGAGCATGGCGGCCTCGGCGGTGGTGCCGTCGAGAACATGGTGGTGATGGAGGAGCTGGGCTCCCGTCTCGTGGTCGAGCCCTATCTCTCGACCGTCGTGATCGGCGGTGGCTTCCTCCGCCACGCCGGCGGCGCCGCGGCGAGTGACCTGATCGGCCGCATCATCGGCGGCGAGGCGGTGACCGCCTTCGCCTATGCCGAGCCGCAGGCCCGCTACAACTGGGCCGACCTCAAGACGACGGCGCGCAAGGAAGGGGCGGGCTACGTCCTCAACGGGCACAAGGCGGTGGTGCGCGATGCACCGCACGCTACGCACCTGATCGTCACCGCACGCACCGGCGGCGGTCAGCGCGACCGTGACGGCGTCTCGGTGTTCCTGATCGAGAAGGGTACCAAGGGCGTCTCCACGCGCGATTACCCGACGGTGGACGGTGGGCACGCTTCCGAGGTCTACTTCGAGAATGCGAGCGTGCCGGCCGAGGCGCTGCTGGGCGGCGAGGGCGCCGGCCTGCCGCTGATCGAGCGGGTGATCGACGAGGCGACGGTGGCGGTCTGCGCCGAGGCCTGCGGCGTGATGCGCCAGATGCACCTGCAGACGATGGACTATGCCAAGCAACGCAAGCAGTTCGGCCGCGCCATCGCTGATTTCCAGGTGCTTCAGCACCGCATGGTCGACATGTTCATGGAGGTCGAGCAGTCGGTGAGCATGACGCTGATGGCGACGCTCAAGCTCGATGCGAGCGATGCCGAGCGGATGCAGGCGGTGTCGGCGGCGAAGTCGCGCATCGGCAAGGCCTGCAAGTTCGTCGGCCAGAGTGCGATCCAGATTCACGGCGGCATGGGCATGACCGACGAGCTGGCGGTCGGCCACTATTTCAAGCGCGCGACGATGATCGAGAGCCAGTTCGGCTCGTCCGACCATCACCTTGCCCGCTACGAGCAGCTGTCGTTCGACGAGGCCGCCTGAGTAAGTCGGCCACCTTCGTCCGCTTCGTCGCGCAGCAACTGCGCGAGAAGGGGCGACTGCGTGGCGAGCTTGAGGCGGTGGCGGCAGCGCCCGCCATCTCCGGCGCGGCCGCTACCGGAGTCCTGACCGTCTCGCCCAACGACGCGGACTGGCAGCCCGCAGGCATCGAAGTCGCGGCCGGCCAAAGCTTCACCGTCGATGCGCGCGGCGCGATCTGGATGAGCCGGGCGCTTGCGCTGGGCTTCGAGCCGCGCATGGCGCTGTGGGTGCGCATTGGTGGCCGCGCCCCGATCCAGAAGCTGATCGGCAACCGCACCACCTTCATCGCTTGGGCCGATGGTCCTGTCGAGCTGTTCCTGAAGGGGCTCAGCGAATGGGCCAGCGATGCTGGGGACCTGCTGCCGGGCAAGCGGAGCGGGTTGACGGGCGAGGTGGTGGCGACGGTGGCAGTCTGGCCCGGCATGTCGCGAGCCGATGAAACCGGCGCGCCGGCCGACTGGCACTATCTGTGGCGGCTGGGTGAGGGGCGGATCTTTGCCGATACGCCCGACGGCATCGAAGTGACGACGCACGGCGACGTCGGCATCTTGCAGCTCGCTTGCGACGTGCCACTCGCCGAAGCGACGCGCCTCGACTGGTCGTGGCGGGTGGACGAGTTGCCGTCACGACTGCCTGAGGACCTCCAGCCGACGCACGACTATCTGTCGATCGCGGTCGAGTTCGAGAATGGGCAGGACCTCACCTACATGTGGAGCGCGGGTCTTCCGCAAGGTCATGTCTTCCGCTGCCCGCTGAACTGGTGGTGCGAGCGCGAGACACATTGGGTCCTGCGCTCTGGTACTGCGGGCCTCGGCCAGTGGTTCGACGAGAGCCGGTCGCTTGCCGCCGATTGTAGGCAGGTCTACGGTCATGTGCCCGAGCGGGTGGTGCGTGTCTGGCTGATCGCTAACAGCGTATTCCAGCGCCGCACGGGCCGCGCTCGCTTTCGCGATATTCGCGTCGGCTAGCGCTCTAGCGTTTCCGCTCGGTTGACGGCCGGTCGGATGCCTTACAACCTGCGGGCATGACGACCTGCATCATCGGCGCCGGCTGCTCGGGTTTCACCACCGCCAAGCGGCTACGCGATCACGGACTGCCGTTCGACATCTACGAGAAGTCGGACCGCATCGGCGGCAACTGGGCCTATCGCAACCCTAACGGCATGAGCGCCTGCTATCAGTCGCTCCACATCGACACGTCGAAGTGGCGACTGCAGTTCGAGGATTTCCCGGTGCCGGACGGCTGGCCCGACTTCCCGCACCACAGCCTGATCGACGGCTATTTCAACGCCTATGTCGATCACTTCGGATTGCGGCCGCTGATCCGCTTCAACACCAGCGTCGAGCGCTGCGAGCAGCGTGGCGACGGGC
>JAEZQR010000055.1 GCA_023413015.1 Pseudomonadota bacterium | reverse complement strand
TCTGCGGCACCTCGAACGGCAGCCCGCAGGCGGCGCACATCGGCGGGGTGATGAAGCGCAGGCTCGACCAGCAAGGCGTGCAGAAGGAGCCCTGGCGATTGACGATCTCGCCGCAGGCCGGGCAGCGCGGCGGTAACAGCAGGTCGATACCCGCCCAGATCGCTGTCGTCAGTCGCCCCCGCATGACGCCGAGTGTAGCCGAGTCGGCTTCAGGCTCCATATCCCCACTTTCGGTGCCGACCCTTCGACAAGCGCCCACTGAGTGCCTAGGTGGGGCGCATGACCGATGCCGCCGAACCCTTCGATCGCACCGCGCGCCGTCGGCAGCGCGACCGTGCTGCGCCGCACTTCGCGGATCATGCCTTCCTCAAGGATGCCATGGCCGACGAGATTGCGGCACGCGTCGCCGATGTTGATCGCGGCTTTGCCCGCATCCTCGATCTCGGCTGCCACGACGGGCGACTCGGACGGCGACTCGGGGCCACGACCTTCGCCGATGCCGGTGAGGCATTTGCGCGAATGGCGAGTGGGGTCGTCTGCGACGAGGACCGGCTGCCCTTCGCCGAAGGCAGCTTCGATCTGATCGTCTCGGCCGGCAGTCTGCACGGCGTCAACGATCTGCCGGGGGCGCTGGTCCAGATTCGCCGCGCGCTCGCGCCAGGCGGGCTGTTCCTGGCCGCCTTCGTCGCCGGCGAGTCGCTACATGAGGTGCGGCGGGCCTTACTCGAATCCGAATCGGAGCTGCGCGGCGGGGCTTCGCCCCGTATCCTGCCGATGGTGGATGTGGTCGAGGCACCCGCGCTGCTCCAGCGCGCCGGCTTCGCCATGCCGGTGGCGGACGTCGATACCGTGTGCGTCCGCTATGCTGATCTGTTCGCGGTGACCGCCGAGCTGCGCCGCGCGGGCGAGGCGAACATGCTGACGTCGCGTCGGGCGATGCGCCGCGACGTGCTCATGGATGCCGCCGGACGGTTCCAGGCTATGGCGGACGCCGACGGGCGCGTGCCGGTGCGCGTGCAGATTCTCTACATGTCCGGCTGGGCACCGATTGGCGGGGCCGGCGATCTAGCCGACAGCCTAAAGCAGCGCCTGCAATAGCCCGAGTAGCGGCCGGTCGGCGGGCGGCATGTCGAGCCGGAACAGCTCCGGCACGCGCACCCATTGCACCGCCTGTTCCTGCTGGCCCTGCGGCCGGCCCCGCCATTTGCGGCACGCGAACAGCAGCAGCACGAGGTGGAACTCGTCATAGGCGTGGCTCGCGAAGCCGCAGGGGGCGAGGCAGGACGCGGTCGTGTCAATGCCGAGCTCCTCGCTCAGTTCACGTACCAGCGCCAGCTCGGGCGGTTCGCCGGCCTCGACCTTGCCGCCGGGGAATTCCCAGGTGCCCGCCAGATGCTTGCCAGCCGGGCGCTGCGCCACCAGCACGCGCCCGTCGGCGTCGACGAGCGCGGCCGCCGCCACGAGCAGGATCGGCAGGCCGGCCGGCGGCTCCTCGCCGGGGCAAGGGTTAAAGCCGTGATTAGGATCGTTCATGCGCGATTTCTTAACTCTTCCTTGTCATCGAGGTGGGGGCGGAAATGGACGAAGGACGATCCGTGCGCGAACGGCTCCAGAAACTAGTGCGAGACGCGAGAGGCGCAACGGCTATCGAGTATGCCTTGATCCTGGCGGTCCTTTCACTCGCAATCATCGGCGCTGCGCAAAGGCTGGTCGGGCCGACCAACGGAATGTGGAACACCATTCAGTCGAATGTCCTGGCAGCTGCGAACTAACGCAAAGTCGGCCTTGGCGTCGTTGATTTTAATAAATTGGTAGGATTGTCGAGGTTAAGTTGAGTTGTTCGCCGCTGGATGTAGGAAGTGGCGTGGATGCAAGGGTAGAGCGTAAAACTAAGGGAGAATAGATATGGCTTTCATTCGTAAGCTCCGGAAGAACGAGAAGGGCGCTACGGCTATCGAGTACGGCCTTATCGCAGCGCTTGTTGCTGTTGCTGCCATCGGCGCTATGAACGCCTTGGGTGGTGCGGTGTCTGGCGCTTTCCAGAGCGCCGCGAACGCTCTTGAGAACCGTGGCAACTAATTAAGTTATCTTACATAAGGGGCGGCAGTTAAATCTGCCGCCCCTTTTCAATTATGGTAATATATACTGAAAGCCAATTATATATTGGTTAATATTTTGAAGATAATAATACCGAATGACTGATGACATTAGGCGTGAGTTGCGGCTTCTTGCCTTAACTCTTTCCATTGCTGCCGCATACAGCGCATTTACGATGGCTTGGATCGCCGAGGAGGGGCAGCTCGGGCTGCTGGCGAACTACAAGGTCAGTGGCGCAGTGTCGGCAATCTGGTTGACCGCCTTCTCGTTCGTATTCTGTGCCTATGCGCTCGACATCCTGATACACCGTCGCCCTGCCAGCCCTTTGAAAGTCATGCTGTCTGAGTTTCGGGCTGAGATAGGTCGCTCCGACTGGATGGTCGCACGCGCTACTATCATCATCGTTTGGTCCTGCGTGATCATATTCTTCAGCCCGTTCAAGATCATGATCGGGCATATGCAGGGATTCCCCTTTGATGCGGCCCTAGCCGGCTGGGATCGAAAGCTGTTCCTCGGGCATGATGCTTGGGTGTTGACGCACAAGCTTTTTGGCTCAGCTGAAGCGACGTTTCTGCTGCATGTCGCATATAATACCTGGTTCATAATAATGTGGATCAGCGCCATCTATCTCGTAATGCGGCCTGATCTTGTCCGTCTGAGAGCCAGGTACATTACCGCCATATTGCTGACGTGGATCCTTGTGGGGTCATTTGCGGCTTATATTTTCGCATCCGCGGGTCCTTGCTTTTATGAGCGGGCGTTCGGAGAACCTACCTTCTCCGCGCTTATGGACCGTCTGAACAATATCGATGCCGAGCTCAGAGCGATTTCTCCATCTCTAGGTCTGCATGCACTTAGCCTGCAGGATATGCTTTGGAGCAGCTATGCCATGAACAAGGGGGTTTTTGGCGGTGGTATCTCGGCGATGCCATCGATGCATGTTTCAATTGCCGTCCTTATGGCGTGTGGGGCATGGCGGCTGGGCCGTAAGATGGGGTGGATCATGTCGGCCTTCGCCTTCGTCATCTGGATCGGCTCGATCCATCTCGGCTGGCATTATGCGCTCGACGGTATCGTGGCTGCCGTGATGACGCTGGGAATCTGGTGGTTCAGCGGCTGGCTGGTCGAGCGCTTCGTGTTCCGCGAAGCGCCGGCGGCATCGCTGCGGCCGGCGCTCGCGGAGTGATCACGGCTATCAGCGGCCGTAGACGACGATCTTCACTTCCTCGCCTGGCCTGAGCGGCTGATTCGCTTCGCGGTCGTTGATGACGAGGAAGCGTTCGAGCTTGTAGTTTGAAAAAGCCATGCGGTTGGCCAGCGACTGGACGGTGTCGCCTGCCTTGACCGTCACGACGTCGAGGATGCGGGGACGAAGCGCGGCGGCCTCGCTGTCCGACAGACGACGGAACGAGCGAATCAGACTGTCGTAGACGTTCGACTGGCCGGCGGGCGCGATCGTGATGAAGTGATAGGCGGTGTTGCCGTCCCACCGATAGGCAGCGATCTGGG
>JAEZQR010000006.1 GCA_023413015.1 Pseudomonadota bacterium | reverse complement strand
TGCTCGACGAATGCGCGGCGGGCGGCGTCGACATCCGGCTGCGTCACCGCATCGCCGGCGTCCACCGCGCGGACGAATTCCGCGTCGAGACCGACCACGGCGACTTCACCGCGCCGCGCCTCGTGCTCGCGACCGGCGGGCCGTCGATCCCGAAGATGGGCGCCACCGGCTTCGCCTACGACGTCGCGCGCTACTTCGGCCTCAAGCTCGTCGAGCCGCGCCCGGCGCTGGTGCCGCTGACGCTTGGGGCCGACATGCTCGCTGCCTGCCGCGATCTCGCCGGCGTCGCGGTCGAGGGCGTGGCGAGCGCCGGCCGCACCGCCTTCCGCGAGGCGGTGCTGTTCACGCACCGCGGCCTGTCCGGCCCCGCGATCCTGCAGATCTCCTCCTACTGGCAGCCGGGCGGCGAGATCGCGCTCGACCTCGTTCCCGACACCGAGGTGCTGCCGTTCCTGAAGGATCGCAAGCGCAGCCGCCCCAAGGCCGAACCGAAGAGCGTGCTCGCCGAAATCCTGCCGGCCCGCCTCGCGCATTCGGTGGCCGACGAACTCTCGCTCGCCGGGCCGATCGCCAACCTGCCCGACCGCCGGCTGGAGGAGGCTGCGCGGCGACTGAAGGCCTGGACCTTCGTCCCCACCGGCACCGAAGGCTTCGCCAAGGCAGAGGTCACGGCCGGCGGCATCGACACGGCGAGCCTGTCGCAGAAGACGCTGGAGGCGCGCGAAGTGCCCGGCCTGCACGTCATCGGCGAGGCCGTGGACGTCACCGGCTGGCTCGGCGGCTATAATTTCCAGTGGGCTTGGGCGAGCGGCTGGTGCGCCGGCCAGGCGGTTTGACGCCGCGCCCGTTGCTCGTGCGTTTTTTCAAGGCAAAATCGGCGAGCGGCTCTATATGACGGACCGAAGGCCGGGCGGGAGGGCACGGTCAAAGCTGAGCGAGACGGATGTTCAAAGGTATCAATTCCATCCTGATGGGCGGCCGCGAGGTGTTGCCGCTCGTCGAGGGCGGCAAGGGCGTGTCGGCCACCAATCATATGTCGTCGGGCGCCTGGGCGGCCGCCGGCGGCATCGGCACGGTATCGGCGGTCAACGCCGACAGCTTCGATGCCGAAGGCAAGATCATCCCCCAAGTCTACCGCGCAATGACGCGGCGTGAACGCCACGAGGAGCTGGTCGCCTATGCGATCGCCGGCGCGGTCGATCAGGTGAAGCGCGCCTACGACATCGCATCGGGCCGTGGCGCGATCAACATCAACGTGCTGTGGGAGATGGGCGGCGCGCAACGCGTGCTCCATGGCGTGCTCGAACAGGCGCGCGGGCTCATCAACGGCGTCACCTGCGGCGCGGGCATGCCCTACAAGCTGTCCGAGATCGCCGCTCACTACGGCGTCCACTATTATCCGATCATCTCCTCGGCACGCGCCTTCCGCGCGCTGTGGAAGCGCGCCTATTCGAAGGCCGCCGAATGGCTCGGCGCCGTGGTCTACGAGGACCCCTGGCTCGCCGGCGGTCACAACGGCCTGTCGAACGCCGAGGACCCGCTTCAGCCGCAGGACCCCTACCCCCGCGTACGCGAGCTGCGCTCGACGATGCGCGAACTCGGCATCTCGGACGACGTGCCGATCATCATGGCGGGCGGCGTCTGGTTCCTGCGCGAATGGGAGGACTGGATCGGCAACCCCGAGCTTGGCGCCATCGCCTTCCAGTTCGGCACCCGGCCGCTGCTGACGCAGGAAAGCCCGATCCCAGAGGAATGGAAGAAGAAGCTGATGACGCTCAAGAAGGGCGACATCCTGCTCCACCAGTTCTCGCCGACCGGCTTCTACTCGTCGGCGGTGCGCAACACCTATCTTCGCAGCCTTGAGGCGCGCTCGGCGCGGCAGATCGCCTTCTCGACCGAGCAGGCGGGCGACCACCAGTTCGAACTCGACGTCGGCGTCGGCCGCGGCAAGCGCTATTACGTCACCCGCGACGACCTGCTGCGCGCCCGCGAATGGGCCGGCCAAGGCTATACGCAGGCGCTGAAAACGCCCGACAACACGCTGGTGTTCGAGACGCCGGAAGAGGTGAAGGTCATCCGCAAGGATCAGGCCGACTGCATGGGCTGCCTTAGCCAGTGCCAGTTCTCGTCCTGGGCGGACAACGAGACCAACTCGACCGGCCGGCTCGCCGATCCGCGGAGCTTCTGCATCCAGAAGACGCTGCAGGACATCGCGCACGGTGGCGACCCCGAGCACAACCTGATGTTCGCCGGTCACGCCGCCTACCGCTTCGGCGAGGACCCCTTCTATTCGAACGGGTTCGTGCCGACGGTGAAGCAGCTCGTCGAGCGTATCCAGACCGGCGACTGATCGGGATGCGGCCGGTCTACACCATGATCGGCCTGTTGTCGGTGGGGTTGGGGATCATCGGCATCTTCCTGCCGCTGCTCCCCACCGTACCGTTCATGATCCTGGCCGCCTTCTGCTTCGCGCGCGCCAACCCGGTATGGGAACGGCGCCTGCTCGACCACCCGCGCTTCGGCCCGCATATCGTCGCGTGGCGGGAGCGCGGCGCGATCAGCCGCCGCGGCAAGGCGATGGCGTTGCTGGCGCTGGCGGCCAGCGCCGCGGTGGGCTTGGCAACGCTCCCCGGCTGGCATGCCTATATGCCGCTCGCCGTCGCGCTGGTGAGCGGCACCTGGATCGCGACGCGGCCTGACTAGAAGCCGAAACTGAGCCGCACCGCCGCGCCCAGATCGTCGGGGCTGTTCGCGATGTGGCCGGGATCGTTGCGCCAGTAGAGGTGCGTGCCCAGCTCGCCGCCGAGCAGCGCGACGCTGTACGCCGCCTCGACGTCGATCTCGCGGCCGGAAGGCGCGAGATTGGCCGTCCGGCGATCATAGGTCGTCGCCAGCGTCGCATAGTCGTAGCCGACTGGTACCATGAGGCGCGCGGTACCGCCCGAGACGCGCAGCGGCTGCGCCACGCGGAGGTTCAGCCGGTCGCTGCGGCCGAACATGCCGTCCTTGGCGAGGTCGGCCTGAAAGCCGAAGCTGCGCAGCCCGTTCACGTCCTCGATCAGCCCGCGCCCCAGCTTCGCATCGGTCCAGCCGTGCCGGGCGCCGAAGCCCGCGGTGAAGCCCGAACCCAGCGGCACGCGCGCCTCCAGGCTCGCGAAACGCGTCGTCGCGCCCGCAAAGCCGAGCGCCGGTCCCGACCAGCTGCCGAGCACCGTGTCGCTCTCCCGCATCTGACTTGCCCCGAGCGTCAGCGCCACCGGCCCGATGCGCCGCGAGGCTTCGATCGCCAGCGTGTCGACCGAGCCGCCCCTGCCCGGCTCGAAGCGCCGGCGCGCCGGGTCGCCGACCTTCGCCTGTCCCGCCGCGAACCCGAGCGACCAGGCGCCGAGCTGCCGGGTCACCGCCGTCGAGGTGCCGTCCCGCCGCGCGAAGCCGGCGTCGGTCAGCGGACTGGCGCCGGTGATGAACGCGCCGTCAGGCCGGCTGCCGGTCATTGAGCCGAGCAGTGTCTCCGCGCCGTAACCGAATGCGAAGCCCATGCGCGTCCGGTCGTCGATCTTGCTCGCGATCAGACCGTAGCGCGCGCGCACCCGGTCGGCGGCATGCATGTCGACGCCCATCTGCGCCAGCCCCACCCACGGCCGGGTCGAGGTGGCGGGCGTGATGTTGAGGAACAGGTAGCGCTTGTCGTTCCCGACGCTCACCCCGCGCGAGCGGTCGACCAGCCGGCCGGCGAGCGGGCGCCGCGCCGGGGCTGCGGCGATCGTCTTCGCCAGATCGACCGCGAAGGCGCGGTCGAACCCATCGAGGATCACCGCGCCCTGCAGCGCCTGGCCCGTCTGCCCGCCGTCGCCGAACGCGCCGCCTAATTGGGCGTTGCTGCCGGTCGCTGACACCGGCACCGCGCTGCCGGCCATCGAGGTCTGGCCGATCGGCTGGAAGGCGCGCGCGAGGTTGAGCACGCCGCGGCCGTAGACATTGTCGACGCCCGCCGCGCCGACGTCGTCCGCCGACCGGAAGATGATGTCGACCACCTGCGCCGGCGTCAGGTTCGGAAAGGCGCTGAGCAGCAGCGCGACCGCGCCCGAGACGCCGGGCGCGGCGTAGGACGTGCCGCTGTACAGGAAGGCGGCGCCGGTCTCGTCGAAGCTGCGCACGCGCGACCCGAGCGCGGCGATGTAGTAGTTGCCCGCGGTGCCCGCCTTGTTGCTGCCCTTGCGGTTGCCGTCCTTGTCGGTGCCATAGTCGGAAATGACGTTGTTGGCATCGACGCCACCGGCGATCAGGACGAGGCCTTTGGCGGCGGTCGGGTCGGTGGCGATGAGCGCGAGCGGGTCCGGGTTGGCGGCGGCATCGTTGCCGGCGGAGATCACGACGATGGTGCCGGCCTGCGTCGCGCGCGCGATAGCACTGCGCAGCAGCGAGTTCGCCGCCGATCCGCCGAGCGACATGTTGATCACGCGGGCGCCGTTCTGCACCGCGATGTCCACCGCGCGCGCAAGCGTGTTGTCGTCATGCTCGCAACCGCCCTCGGTCGCGCAGCTTCCCGGGCTGTCGGTGCGCAGCGCGAGCAACGTCGAGCCGAACGCCACGCCCTGGACGCCGCTGTCGTTCTTCGCGGCGAGCAGCACGCCCGACACCGAGGTGCCGTGCCCCGACTCGTCGTCGAGGCCGCGGGTGCTCGCCACGTCGCGGCTCGCG
>JAEZQR010000280.1 GCA_023413015.1 Pseudomonadota bacterium | reverse complement strand
CCGCGACTTCGCCAGCCTCGACAAGCCACTGATGCCGGGAACGCCGCTTCCCGCGCCGCAGGGTGTGTTCCCGCGTTGGGTGGAGCCGACCGAAGCCGCATGACCATAGGTGATGATGCCGTTCGGTTGTAGCTTCGGCCCCGGACGGCTATCTCCCGCCTATGCTTATCGACAGCCATTGCCATCTCAACTACCCCGGCCTCGTCGAGGATCAGGTCGGCGTGCTGGCCCGCGCGCGGGCGGCGGGCGTCACTGGCATGCTCGGCATCTCGACCAAGCAGCACGAGTGGCATGACGTCATTGCGATCGCCGAGCGTGAGCCGGACGTGTGGGCCACCGTCGGCATCCACCCGCACGAAGCCGACGCGCACGCCGATATCAATACGGCGAAGCTCGTCGAGGCGGCCGCTCATCCCAAGGTGATCGGCATCGGCGAAACCGGGCTCGACTATTATTACGACCACAGCGACCGGGCGCAGCAGCAGCGCTCGTTCCGCAGCCACATTGCCGCCTCGCGTGTGACAGGCCTGCCGCTCATCGTCCATACGCGCGATGCCGAGGCCGATACGACCGCGATCCTGCGCGAGGAGATGGGGAAGGGGGCTTTCCCCGGCGTCATCCACTGCTTCACGGCGAGCCGCGAATTCGCGGAGACCGCGCTCGATCTCGGCTTCTACATCTCGCTGTCGGGGATCGTGACGTTCAAGAACGCGCGCGACCTGCAGGAGACCGCCAAGGTCGTTCCGGACGACCGGCTGCTGATCGAGACCGACGCGCCGTTCCTCGCGCCGGTCCCGATGCGGGGCAAGACCTGCGAGCCGGCCTTTGTGACGCATACCGCACGGTTCGTGGCCGAGCTGCGCGGCGTCTCGCCGGAAGAGCTGACGCGAACGACGGCTGACAACTTCTTCAATCTCTTCGGGAAAGCCGAGCGCCCGTGCGCGTGACGATGCTGGGCAGCGGCACGTCGAGCGGCGTTCCACGCATCGGCAACGACTGGGGCAGCTGCGATCCGGACGAGCCGAAGAACCGTCGTCGTCGTGTTTCAATCCTCGTTGAGCATGAGGGCGTCCGCGTCCTCGTCGATACCAGCCCCGACTTCCGCGAGCAGATGCTGTCCGCCGGCGTGGACCGGCTCGATGCGGTGCTGTTCACGCATGATCACGCCGACCATACGCACGGTATCGACGATCTGCGGCAGCTGTTCCATGCGATGGGGCGGCCGATCGACTGCTACGCCCATCCGGCCACCTGGCGCGTGCTCAAACAGCGCTTCGACTATGTCTTCGACGGCAAGGACGGTTATCCGCCGACCTGCGTCGCGCACGAGATGCCCGACCGTCTGGAGCTCGGCTCGCTCTCGATCAGCTGGTTTCCGCAGATCCACGGCAACATCAAGTCGGCCGGCTACCGGTTCGAGGCGGCGGGCCGAGCGGCCGCCTATTCGACCGATGTCAACGAGTTGACGCCCGAAGCCGAGCCTTTGCTCGAAGGGCTCGACCTCTGGATCGTCGATGCTCTGCGGCGTCGCCCGCATCCAACCCATGCGCATCTCGACCGCACGCTGGGGTGGATCGAACGCTTCCGCCCGCAGCGCGCTGTGCTGACGCACATGGACAATTCCATGGACTATGCCACGCTCTGTCGTGAGCTGCCGCCGGGCGTCGAGCCCGGTTACGACATGCTGACCATGGACTTCTGATCCGATGTTCGAAGGCGTCGACAACTTCGACAAGGCGAATGCGCTCTACCTGACGGTCCTGCTGATCGTCGTTCTGGCCAGCGCGGTGTCGCTGCGGGGGCAGAGTCTCGGGCACCTCGCGAGGATGGCGTTCGCCTGGATCGGCATCTTCGCCGTTATTCTGATCGTCTTCGCCTATCGGGAGGAAGCCGGCGGAATCTTCTCGCGCACGGCTGCTGAACTCGATCCGGCGCGGGGGCGCACCGAGATGGGCGAATTCCGCCTCAACGCTCGCAGCGACGGGCATTTCTGGGTCCGCGCCGAGATCAACGACGAGCCGGTGCTGTTCCTGGTCGATACCGGCGCCAGCGGCATCGTGCTCACAGCTGACGCCGCCCGCCGTGTCGGCATCGACACCGCGAAGCTGACCTACGACCGCATCGCCCAGACCGCCAACGGCCCGGTACGCGGCGCGGTGACCCGTGTCGCGACGCTCGAGGTCGGGCCGATCGTCCGCAGCGACGTGGCGGTCGACGTCACGCAGGGCGAGCTCGATACCAACCTGCTCGGGATGGCGTTCTTGCGGACGCTCGGCGGCTGGCGCGTCGAGGGCGACACGCTGATCATGCGCCCCTGACGCTTAGCTGTCGGTGTAGAGGAAGGCAGCGATATCGCGCGCATCGGCAGGCGTCACGCCGAGGTTCGGCATGGCGGTCCCGGGGGACACGCCCTGCGGATCGCGGATCCAGCGGATGAGATTGGCGGGCTGGTTCTCCAGCCGGCCGGCCAGGATGGCGCGGTCGCCGATCTTCGACAGCGGCGGGCCGACCAGCCCCTGCGCCGCCGACACGCCGGTGATCTGGTGGCAGCTGCCGCAGCCGTAGTTGACGAACGCCACTTCGCCGTGGTGCGGGTCGCCACCGGTGAGGCCGCGCGCCCTGGCGTCGAGCTCGCGCTGCTCCAGCCAGTAGTTGACGACCGAACCGATACCTAGCAGCGTTGCCGTGCCCAGCAGCACGAGCGCGGCCCAGCCAACGACCTCAATCCATCGCGACGGCATGGCGCCCCTCCCGTGGTTGGCGGAGCCACTGCCCGAGCAGCCAGAGCGCGGCGCCAGCATGGACGAGGCCGCCCGGTATCCACATGAGGAGGCCGGCCAGCTGCTGGTCCTCGACCGGGGTGAGCCCCTCCGGCGTCAGCCCCATCGCGGCATAGCCGGCGTACCAGGGGCTCGAGGAGAAGGCCATCAGCGCACCGAGCGCTCCACCGATGATCGAGGTGACGAACAGGCAGAGCGCCGCGACGCCCGGGGCCGCCCCGCGGCGCGTCATTGCCCACCAGAAGAGGAGGGCGGTCACGAGGAAGGACAGGTGCTGTGCGATGTGCCAGCCCTCGTGCCCGAGCGCGCGATCGAACAGGGGCGGGGCATGCCAGATCCACAGCGCGCCGGCCTGGAGGATCGTCGCGACGATGGGATCGGTGATGAAGCGCCAAGGGCCACGTACCGCACCCATGTGCGCACCGCGCGCCATTGCCTGCCGTGCCGGGGCCGGGAACGCCCAGATCATCGTGGCAAGCGGGCGCGACAGCGCCAGCAGCAGCGCCGCGACGAGCATGATCAGCTCATGCTCGATCATGTGCATGGTAAAGGAGCGTTCGCCCGCCTCGTGGAGCGGCGAGACGACGGCGAAGGCCAGCACCGCCCAGCCGGCGGCAAACAGCCATGCCCGTTTCCGCAGCGCCTCGCGCCCGGCGGTCGACCGCTGCCGGAGGCGTACGAAGCCGATCGCGAAGGCGAGGGCACTCAGCAGCAGCGGCACCGTCAACGTCGCATCGAACGTCCAGCCGGCCGGCCCCGCTTCCAATGCATGCGCGCCACCGTGCGCCATCGCCGCCGTGGGGGCGGAAAGCGCGATCGCGGCCGAAAGGCGCTTCATGCCGCGCACCTTGGCACGATGAAGCCGGACAGAATCTGGACGATGATGAAGAGACCGAACAGGGCGGCCGCCATCGCGCTGACCGCTCCGATGAAGCGGCGACTGCCGGCATCGGGGGTAGTCTGATCGACGTTCGATTCCCGATAGACGCGCAGCGACAGCCAGCCGCCGAACCCGACGACGAGCAGCGCGATAAGGCCGGTGCCGCCCGAGATCAGCGCACCCGGCGCAGCGCAGTCGTCCTGCGCGATAATCGAGGCGACCTGCTGCTGCGTCATCGCCGCCACGGAGCCGGCGATCAGTCCCGCCCAAGGCGCGAGGCGTTCCCGCCAGCCGGGGCGCGCCGCCTCAGCCACCATAGCCTCCAGAGGCAAGTCGCGGCCACCAGTAGATCAGGGCGTAGATCGGCAGCCAGGTGATCACGACGAAGTTCCAGTACAGCGCGTTTTCGCTGACATCGACGAAACGCCGTCCCTTGAGCCCGTGCTCGGTGAACATCAGCGCGGTCAGAACCACCGTATCGCCAAAGTCGGTTATCACGTGGACCGTATGGAGGACGAGCAGCGCCCATACGATCGAGGCATAGGCGTTGCGATCCCAGGCGATGTTGAGCGCGCCGATCTCGAAGGCGCGGATACCGATCAGCGCAACGCCCAGCAGCGTCATGACCACCAGCCCGAGGCGTACGTCGGTCGAGCGCTCCTTCTCGGCCGCCTTCTTGAGGAAATGGTTGGGAATGGCGCTGAGCAGCAGCACGATGGCGAACAAGGTGCTGTAGGTCAGCGGTTCGGGCCCTGACGCGGGCGGCCACAGCCGCTCCTGATTGGCGAGAAAGAAATAGGCGCCGCCCGCGAGCACGAAAGCTGTGCCTTCGATCGCCATGAAGCCGATCGTGCCCCACCAGGTGAGGCTGCGATGGCCGTAGGCGTGGGTCGGCAGATGGGCGAGGTCGCCCTCGAAGCGGGGCGGCAGGCTCATTCCATCACCGGTTCAGGATGGGGTGGACCCTTGGGCCAGAACCAGCCGGTCAGGCCCACGGCGAGCGGGACGACGCCCCAGACGAGCGCCCATGGCGTGAAGATCGAGCCGATGAAGAGAATGGTCAGCGCGATGGCGGCGAGCAGCGTCCAGATCGTCGGCATCGGCGTCGGCTCGCGCAGATCGGGGTGCGCATCGATCACGGTAGTGAGCAGCACCTCGCGGTCGTCGACGCGCAGGCCGGTCATGACCGGAAGCGTCTCGCGGTCGTCCCACAGCGGCGTGCGGCTCTGAACGATCGGAATATGCGCGAAATTATAGGCCGGCGGCGGCGAGCTGGTCGCCCATTCGAGGCTGGAAGCATCCCACGGATTGGCCGGCGCGCGTTCGCCGGCGGTCAGGCTGCGCAGGACGTTGACGATGAACAGCAGGACGCCAAACGCGAGGGTGAAGGCACCGATCGTCGAGATCAGGTTGTAGCTCTCGAACCCCAGTCCGGCCGGATAGGTGTAGACGCGGCGAGGCATGCCGGCGAGGCCTGACAGATGCATCGGGAAGAAGGCGATGTGGAAGCCGACGAAGACCGTCCAGAAGCTCCACTTGCCCAACCCCTCCGACATCAGCCGGCCGGTGATCTTGGGGAACCAATAGTGATAGGCGCCGAGCAGCGGGAACACCGCGCCGCCGATCAGCACATAGTGGAAGTGCGCCACCACGAAATAGCTGTCGTGGAGCTGGAGATCCAATGGCACCGAGGCGACCATCACGCCGGTCAGGCCGCCGATCACGAAGGTGACGATGAAGCCGACGACGAACAGCATCGGCGTGGTGAAGCGCGGGCGCCCGTCCCAGATCGTCGCGATCCAGCAGAAGATCTGAACCCCGCTGGGAATGGCGATCATCATCGAGGCGGCGGTGTAGAAGCTGTAGCCGAGCCGGGGCAGCCCGGTCGCGAACATGTGGTGCACCCACAACCCGAAGGCGAGGATGCTGATCGAGACGAGCGCGAGCACCATCAAGGGATAGGCAAAGACCGGCCGGCGCGCGAAGGTCTCTACGATCTGCGACACGAACCCCAAGGCCGGGATGAAGATGAAGTAGACTTCCGGGTGGCCGAAGAACCAGAACAGGTGCTGCCACAGCAGCGCATCGCCGCCTTCGGTCGGATTGTAGAACTGCGTACCGATCAGCCGGTCGGCGATCAGCATGCTCGACGATAGCATCACCGCCGGCATCGCGAAGATGATCATGAAGCTGGTAACGAGCATCGACCACAGGAACAGCGGCATCCGGTTGAGCGACATGCCCGGCGCCCGCTGCTTGAGGATGGTCGCGATGATCTCGACCGCGACGGCGAGCCCCGACACCTCGGAGTAGGTGATCATCTGCGCCCAAAAATCGGTGCGCTTGCCGGGTGAGAATTCGGGTCCCGCGAGCGGCACGTAGGAGAACCAGCCCGTCTCCGGCCCGATGTTCAGGAGGAACGCCACCCAGATCATCAGGCTGCCGAACAGATAGACCCAGTAGCTGAAGGCGTTGAGGCGCGGGAAGGCGATGCTGCGCGTGCCGCACATCAGCGGCACGAGATAGACGGCCACCGCCTGCATGATCGGCACGGCGAACAGGAACATCATCGTCGTGCCGTGCATCGAGAAGAGCTGGTTGTAGCGGTCGGCGGTGATCAGTCCGCTTTCCGGCGTCGCGAGCTGGGTGCGCATGATCAGCGCGAGGATGCCGGCCAGCACGAAGTTGATCATGCCGGTCACGATGTAGCGCCGGCCAATCTCCTTGTGATCGACGGTGGTGAGCCAGCCCCACAGACCGGGCTCGCGGCCCCAGGTCTTCTCAAGCCGGACGTGGAGCGCGGGGCCGGTGAGATCGCGGCCGTCGCGCGGCAGCTCGGGCGCGAAATCGTGATGACGGCCCGGCCCGGTCATTTCAGCGTCTCCAGATAGGCGACGACGGCATGGAGCTGCGCGGGCTCGAGCCCGATGTAGGGCATGTTGACGCCGGGCTTCTGCGACTGCGGATCGGCGACCCAGCCGTAGAGATGCCCAAGATTGTTCGGCATCGCGCCCGCCGCGAGCGAGCGGCGGCTGGCGACGTGCGTGAGGTTGGGACCGACGCGGCCGTTCGCCGGCGTACCGGCGATCTGGTGGCACGCCGAGCATTGGTTGTTCATGAAATAGTCGTACCCGGCCTGGGCGAGCGGGGTGGTCGGAGGGGCTGGCGTTGCAAGCTGGCGCGTGCGCCAGCGTTCGAACTCGGCCGGGCTCACCACCGTCACGTCGAACGCCATGTGCGCGTGCTGCATGCCGCAGAATTCGGCGCATTGCCCGCGATAGCGGCCGATCTTGGTGGGCAGCAGGCGGATGTCGTTGTGCCGTCCGGGAATGAGGTCCTGCTTGCCGGCGAGGCTCGGCACCCAGAAGCTATGGATGACGTCGGTGGATTCGAGCCGGATGTCGACGGGTCGCCCGACCGGCAGCACCAGCTCGTTCGCGGTCGCCACACGCTGCGAGGGGATCGGGTCGTCATAGTCGACCTGCCACCACCATTGCTGGGCGGTGACGGTGATCGCCAGCGGATCGCGGCTGTCGCCCTGCGCTTCCGGCGACACCTGCGCCAGCGAACGGTCGCTGAGGAAGCTGGCGAGTGTCAGACCCACCAGCCCGATCGCGATAACCCCGATCCACCCGGCGAGCGTGACGCGCAGGCCGGCATCGTGCGAGACGCCTTCCGGATCGGGCAGGCCGTCCTGCCGCCGGCCGCTCCGGCGCAGCATCGCCGCGATCAGGAAGCCGAGTACGAGCAGGAACATGAGGCCCGTGACGACGAGGAAGATGTCGAACAGGCGATCGATACGTTCGGCGTGCGCGCCGGCAATTTCCACAGCCGATTGAACGCCGCCGAGGCCCTTCACGGCGTCGTGCCCTGGACGCTGGCCGGCGAGGAGTTGCGCACCGGCTTCTTCTCGGTAAGCGTCAGCGCCTCGGTGTTGCTCATATTGTCCGCGCGCGACGAGGCCACGTCCTTCGATACCTGGCCCGACAGCGAACGGACGTAGGCGGCGACCTCCCAGATCTGCTGCTCGGTCATCTTGTTGCGGAACGACGGCATGCCGTTCGGGCGCCCTTGCAGCACGCTGGCGTAGATTTGCTCGATATTACCGCCATAGCGCCACTCGTCGTCGATATGTGGCGGCCCCATGCCACCGCCGCCGTTGGCGTGGCAGCCGGAGCAGTTGAACCAATTATACCAGCGCTGTCCTTGCGCGACGTGGAAGGCATTGCCCTCGTAGAGCTTGCCGCGCGGGTCGGGAGAGGGGGGCGGCTGGTCGCCGGCGTAGAGCGTCGTGGTGGTGGCCGAGGAGAGGGTGGGGCCCGTCTCGGTCACCGGCTTACCACGGCTGTCGCGCGCCTCCCGCTCGCATGCGGGAAGCGCGAGCAGCGCCATGAGCGCGGCGCTAACGGCGAGGCAGCGCGAAGACATAGAGCATCCCGCCCGCCGAGGTTTTCTGCGGCAGGTCCTTCATAGCGTTAGCGAAACCGAGTGCCGCCGTCGGATCGCGCGGATCGAGGTTGCCCGAGACGATCGCGCCGGCCCAGCCACCGACGCCGGACAGGATCGCAATGTACTGGCGGCCGTCGGGCCCCTTGTAGCTGACTGGCTGGCCAATGATCCCGGAGCCGGTCTTGTACCGCCACAGCAGCTTGCCGCTGCGCGCGTCGATCGCCTTGAACCAGCCGTCCATCGTTCCGTAGAAAACGAGGTCGCCGGCGGTTGCGAGCGCGCCCGACCAGAGCGGCAAATCCTCGCGGATCTTGAACACGGCGCGGCGACGCACAGGATCCCAGGCGGTGAACTCACCGCGATGGCCGCCGGGGCCTGCGTACATCTTCACGTTGGCGCCGACATAGGGCGTGCCGGCGATATAGTTCGCCTCCATGGACTCCCAGTCCATGCAGAGATTCTCGTGCGGAATATAGACGAGACCGGTGCGCGGGCTGAAGGCGGACGGATTCCAGTCCTTCGCACCGCTGGCGGTGGGGCAGATGTTGCGCACCACCTTGCCCATCTTCGTCTCCTTTTCAGGATTCGGGATGGGGCGGCCGGTCTGCAGGTTCACACCCTTGAACGAGTTGATGTGCGGCCAGTAAGGGTCAGCCGACAGGGCTTGCCCGGTCGCGCGGTCGATGACGTAGAGATAGCCATTGCGCTCCGGCCGGATGAGCACGGGCCGCACGCGTCCGTTGATCGGCAAATCAAGCAGGATCGACTCGTTGATCGCGTCATAGTCGTGCAGGTCGTGTGGGCCGATGTGGTAGAACCAGCGTGCTTGGCCGGTATCGGGGTCGCGGGCGAACAGCCCGGTCGTCCATTTGTTGTCGCCCGGCCGCTGATCCGCATTCCACGGGCCCGGATTGCCGGTGCCGTAATAGATCAGGTTCAGCTTGGGATCGTAGCTGATCCAGCCCCAGACGGTGCCGCCGCCGATCTTCCAGGCTTCCGGCGGCCACGTCTTCACGCCGAGGTCCTTGCCGCGTTCGGAAGGATAGAAGGCCTTGAATGACGGGCCGATCAGTACGTCCTTGTCGGGCCCCGTATTGAAGGCCTTCCAGGCGACGCGGCCCGATCCGGCATCGAGCGCCGCGATCCAGCCGCGCACGCCGAGCTCGCCGCCGGCGTTCCCGACCAGCACCTTACCCTTCACCACCAGGGGCGCCATCGTGATGGTCTCGCCCTTGTTGATGTCGCCGAGCTTGGTCTTCCAGATTTCCTTGCCACTCGCGGCGTCGAGCGCGACCGTCTGCCCGTCGAGCGTGTTGAAGAAGATGCGCCCATTTGCGTAGGCGGCGCCCCGGTTAACCACGTCGCAGCAGGCCACGCCCTGGGAGGCCGCCAGCGGCTTCGGCTCATACTTCCACTTGGTCGGCGCGCCGGGCTTCGTGAGGTCGAGCGCATAGACGTAATTGGGGTAGGGCGTGACGATGTACATCGTGCCGCCTACCACCAGCGGTGCGGCCTCGTGGCCCTTGTTCACCCCAGTCGAGAAAGTGATGACCGGCTGGAGGCTGGCGACGTTCTGAGCGTTGATCTGGGCAAGCCCGCTGAAGCGCGTGCTGGCGTAGTTCTTCGCCGGCATCGTCCACTGGCCATCATCGGCGATGGCCGGTGCGCTGCGCGGCGCTGCGAATGATGATCCTGCGCATGCCACTGTCATGACAGCTATCAGGGCCATCGAACGCATATCTTCATGCTCCCTGAGCGGCGGTTATGTTTGTTCTTTGTTGCCGCCGACGACTCCTGACGGGCCAGTTCGGTTCCGGAACGCGAACCCGTAGCGAGCTGGACGTGTGGCAATGACAAGCGATTGGCCTTGGGTGCCGTTGATTTGCAGTTGCCAAGTGCAAGCAACGGGCTGAAGTGGATGCCAGCGGTAAATTATATTTAACATAATATATATTATCGGACTTCTAGATAGATGACTCCCGACCTCAAAACTCCCCACTTCTCCAAGGCTGGCATCGCATTCGAACGTCTGGCGGCGATCATGCAAAAACTGCGCGATCCGGACGGCGGCTGTCCGTGGGACCTGGAGCAGACTTTCGCGACGATCGCGCCCTACACGATCGAGGAAGCCTATGAGGTCGGCGACGCCATCGATCGCAACGACATGCCTGGTCTGCGCGAGGAGCTTGGCGACCTGCTGCTTCAGGTCGTCTACCACTCGCAGATGGCGGCCGAGGCCGGTGCCTTCACGCTCGCCGATGTCGTCGACGGCATCGCCGACAAGATGGTCCGCCGGCATCCGCACGTGTTCGGCGATACGAACGTCGCCAGCGCCTCCGAGCAGACCGTCGCCTGGGAGAAACTCAAGGCCGCCGAGAAGCCGCGCGAAAGCGCGCTCGACGGCGTCGCGCTTGGCCTGCCGGCGCTGATGCGGGCGCAGAAGCTGCAGTCGCGCGCGGCCCGTACCGGTTTCGACTGGTCCGACGCCGACGGCCCGCGTGCCAAGATCGACGAGGAGCTGGCCGAGATCGCCGCGGCCGACAGCTCGGCGCACGCCGAAGAGGTCGGCGATCTGCTTTTCGCCGTCGTTAACTATGCCCGCCACCTCGGCGTCGATGCCGAGGAAGCGCTACGCGCCGCCAACCGGAAGTTCGAGAACCGCTTCGTCGCGATGGAAAAGGCAGCTGGCCCAGTTTTCCCCGACCTCGACCTCGACGCCAAGGAAGCGCTCTGGCAGGCCGCCAAGGCCGAGGAACGCGGCTAGCGCCCCTCGAACCGCGCCTTAGCTTCGTCGCCGAGCCGCACGCGAAGGAAAACCTGCCCGTCCTCGTCACGGCGCTCGACCACTTCGCCATGCTCGTGCAGCCAGGCGATGCGAGCTCCCTCTTCCGGCCCGAGCCGATATTCGTACACGCGCGCCGAACGCTGCAGCATGGCACTCACCAGCTCGCGCAGCTTGTCGAGGCCCTCGCCGTTCGCCGCCGAAATCGCGACTGCGTCATCGGCTCGCGCGATCTGCTCCAGTAGCCGTGCGCGATCTTCGTTCTCGAGAAGGTCGATCTTGTTGAGCGCCTCGATGATCGGCGCCCCCTCCCCACCCTCGATCACGCCGAGGTCGCGCAGCACCGACTGGACATCGGCAAGCTGCGCCTGGCTGTCGGGGTGAGCCACGTCGCGCACATGCACGATCAGATCAGCCTCGAGCACCTCCTCGAGCGTGGCGCGAAACGCGGCGACGAGTTGCGTCGGCAGCTCGGACACGAAGCCGACGGTATCGCTCAGGATTACCTTGTCGAAGCCCGGCAGCTCGATTGCGCGCATGGTCGGGTCGAGCGTTGCGAACAGCAGATCCTCGGCCATGACCTCGGCGCCGGTCAGCCGGTTGAACAGCGTCGACTTGCCGGCATTGGTATAGCCCACCAGCGCCACCACCGGGTAAGGCGCGCGCTGCCGCCGCTGCCGGTGCAGCGAGCGGGTACGGCGCACGTCCTCCAGCTCGCGCCGCAGCTTGGCGATGCGGTCGCGGATCAGCCGGCGGTCGGTCTCGATCTGCGTTTCACCCGGACCGCCGAGGAAGCCGAAGCCGCCGCGCTGACGCTCAAGGTGGGTCCACGACCGCACCAGACGGCTCGCCTGATAATTGAGGTGCGCCAGCTCGACCTGCAGCGCACCCTCGCGCGTGCTCGCGCGCTCGCCGAAGATCTCGAGAATGAGGCCGGTGCGGTCGATGACCTTGGCGCCGAGTTCCTTCTCGAGGTTGCGCTGCTGGATCGGCGACACCGCGCCGTCGATCACTACGAGTTCGGCTTCGTATGCGGCGACCGTCGCGGCCAGCC
>JAEZQR010000240.1 GCA_023413015.1 Pseudomonadota bacterium | reverse complement strand
GCCTGGGCGCTGGCGCATGTCTCGGCCGGTGTCCTGCCGGCGCCGGCGATGGGATGGCCGACGCTGTTCGCGCTCGCCGGCACCTATCTCGTCACCGCCTACCTGATCTACGGCGCGATCTATCTGGGGATCGGCTCGCTCTGCTCCTCGATCCGTGAGGTGCAGTCGCTCAGCCTGCCGGTCACCATCGTGCAGGCGCTGGTCCTGATCGGCGTCCTGCAGGCGGTCGGCGAACCCGACGGCGGCTGGGCGCAGGTGATGAGCTGGTTTCCGCTATCCTCGCCCTACATGATGGCCGCACGCGCCGCGACCGGCACCGGCCTGGGCGTTCATGTCGCCGCCGTCCTGTGGCAGCTCGCCTTCGCCGCGCTGGTGATCGCCTATGCCTCGCGCCTGTTCCGCTTCGGCGTCCTCAACTCCGGCCCGCCGCCGAGCCTGTTCAGGCTCCGCCGTCAGAAGTCCAGCTTGTCGTAGTGCGGCGGCGGGCTGAGCGTGTCCATCTTCTCGGCGAGCATCGGGCGGAAGGTCGGGCGCGACTTGATCGCCGAATACCACTGCTTTGCCTGCCCATGTCCGGTCCAGTCGACGCCGTTGAGATAATCGGCGACCGACAAATGCGCGGCGGCGGCGATATCCGCCAGCCCGAAGGTCGAGCCGCCGAGCCAGCGGCGGTGGTCGAGCAGATATTCGATATACTCGAGGTGCATCTCGACGTTGCGCCCGGCCTGCCTGAGCAGCGTGGCGTCGGGCGAGGCGCGGTGGACGAGGCGCTTGTACATCCGCTCCTGAAGCAGCAGCACGCCGACCTCGGCGTAGAATTTCTGGTCGAACCAGGCGACCAGCCGCCGCGTCTCGGCCCGGTCGATGGGGCCGGCGCCCAAGAGCGGCGTGCGCTCGACCGTCTCCTCGAAATATTCGCAGATCGCGGAGCTGTCGATCAGCACCGCCCCACCGTTCGGCGCCACCAGCACCGGCGTCTGGGCGGCGGGGTTGAGGTCGATGAACTCGTCCCGCCGATCCCACGGGTTCTCGCGCACCAACTCGTGCGGCACCGCCTTCTCGGCGAGCGCGAAGCGCACCTTACGGGAAAAGGGACAGAGCGGATATTGATAGAGCTGCCACATGGTTGACCGCACCATAACGTGCGGGAAGCGCCGGGCAACTGTTGCTAGGCGGCCAATGTCGCCGCGAGCTTCTTCGGCGCCACCGCGCGCCAGCTTTCCTCGAGCCAGCCGAGCAGCAGGTCGGGGTCGGCCTCGGTGTCCGCGCCGATCTTGCAGGTAATCCAGCCGCTCTTACCGAGCCCGTAACCCGTCGGCGACGCGAAGTCCCAGATCAGCGCAAATTCACGGCTGACGGGCAGCTTCATCGACAGACTAAGACCGTCCTCGTTGCGGAAGAGGAACAGGAACACCTTGCCGCGCACCTTGAACGCGCTCTCGCCCCACGGATGATCCTCATGCGTCTCGGGATAGGCGAGCGCGGCGGTACGCAGGCGAGCTTCGAGAGCAGCGAGATCCATCCCGCTATTCTGCGGCGACGAGCAGCGGCTCCGCAAGCGGGTTCGCCAGCCGCGACAGCATCTCCTTCGGGCACACCTGCCAGAAGCGGTCGCGCGCACGGTCCCAGTCGTTCAGGATCTCGGCGGCCCATTTGGAGTCGGTCTCGGCCACATGCCGTTCGATCAGCGTCCGCAGCGCGGCTTCCCAGTGCGCGCTTTCCAGCCGTTGCCACACGACGCTGTCGGGGTTCACCCGCCGCTCGAAATCACCGCCTGCGTCGTGAACGAACGCCATGCCGCCCGTCATGCCGGCCGCGAAATTGTCGCCGACCGCGCCCAGGATCACCGCCGTGCCGCCGGTCATATATTCGCAGCCGTTGGCGCCGCAGCCCTCGACCACCGCGGTCGCGCCCGAGTTGCGCACCGCGAAGCGCTCGCCGGCCTGGCCGGCGGCGAACAGCTCGCCCGCGGTCGCGCCGTAGAGCACGGTGTTGCCGACGATGGTGTTGTCCTGGGATGCCTCGCGCAGCGGCGAGGACACCAGCGGCCGCACCACGATCGTCGCGCCCGAAAGACCCTTGCCGACATAATCGTTGGCGTCGCCGAACACTTCGAGCTTCACGCCCTGCACCGCGAACGCACCCAGCGACTGGCCGGCACTGCCGCGCAGGCGCACATGCACATGGCCCGGCGCCAGCGTCTTCATGCCGAAGCGCCGCGTGATCTCGGACGACAGCCGCGTGCCGACCGCGCGGTGGGTGTTCCGCACCGTATAGGTCAGCTGCATCTTCTCGGCGTGCTCGAACACCGGCTTCGCGTCATTGAGCATCTGCGCGTCGAGGCTGTCGGGCACCTCGTTGCGGAAGCCGTTGAGCCTGAAGCGCCGGGCGTGATCGGGCGCGTCGACCTTGGCGAGGATCGGGTTCAGGTCGAGATCGTCGAGATGCTCGGCGCCGCGGCTCACCTGGCGTAAGAGCTCGGTGCGCCCGATCACCTCGTCGAGGCTCTTCACCCCGAGCTTGGCGAGGATGTCGCGCACTTCCTCCGCGATGAAGCTCATCAGGTTGATGACCTTCTCGGGCGATCCCGCGAACTTGGCGCGCAGCGCCTCGTCCTGCGTGCACACGCCGACCGGACAGGTGTTCGAATGACACTGCCGCACCATGATGCAGCCCATGGCGACGAGGCTGAGCGTCCCGATGCCGAACTCCTCGGCGCCGAGGATCGCGGCGATGACGATGTCGCGCCCGGTCTTGAGGCCGCCGTCGGTGCGGAGCTTCACGCGGTGGCGCAGGCCGTTCAAGGTCAGCAC
>JAEZQR010000195.1 GCA_023413015.1 Pseudomonadota bacterium | reverse complement strand
CCGGTCTGGCGCAGATAGCGGAAGTAGGCGCGCACCCAGCCGACGGCGCGGGCGTCGAGCCCGACATCGACGACGAGCGCGTTGAACACGTCGTTTTCCTGGCCGCCCTTCAGCACCGCGCGGAGCGCCGGCTCGACGCGGCTGCGCATCGCCTCGAGATCGACGGCAGCGCCATCGGCGGTCTCGAGCAGGAAGTCATGGACCAGGCCCAGCAACCCGCCGGCGAGGTCGAACGGGAACTCCTCGATGACACGGAGGCCGAAATGCTCGAGCACCGGCACCACGTCCGACAGCGGGATGATTTTGCCGAGACGGTAGATCTTGACGCGCACCTGATGCGCCGCGTCCGCCGGGCGGCGGTAAAAATAGACGTCTCGGTCGGCATCGCCGGTGAGCGCCGTCAGCCGCAGCACGTCGGTGGCGGCGTCGGCCGCGTCGAACTGCTCCTGGTAGGCGGTCGAGAAGGCACCGCCGTGGCTGAGCGCCAGTCGCGCCGCGCGCGTGGCGCCCGCCTGCTCGGCGAGCGCCGCCTCGAGCTTTTCACCCCAACCCCGCACCAGCGACACGAGCTCGCGATCGAGCACGGCTTCGTCGATGGTCGGGACCTGCCCTGGCACGGTGGACAGGATGTAGTGGACGCGCGCGAGCCCTTCGGCGCGAAGCTCGACCTCATAGCGCGACAGCCGGGCGTCGAAGGCGCGCATCAGCAGCTTGCCCACGGTCTCGCGGATGTTGCTGGTGTAGTCATCGCGCGGCACGAACACGAGCACCGATACGAAACGTTCGAACGGATCGCGGCGCACGAACAGCTTTGGCCGCGGCCGGTCGAGCAGCGACAGCAGACCCTGCGCCATGTCGGTCAGCCGGTCGACGTCGAGCTGGAACAGCTCTTCCTTCGGCAGCGTCTCGAGGACATGCGTCAGCGCCTTGCCGGCATGGCTGCGCGGATCGAAGCGCAGCTTGGCCGAGATGGCCTCCGCCTTGCGGCGCAACATCGGCACGGTCCGCGTCGGCGCATTGAGCGCCTGGCTGGTGAACAGGCCGATGAAGCGCGTCTCGCCGACGACGTTGCCTTGGCTGTCGAACCGCTTCACGCCGATATAGTCGAAGTAGGTGCGACGATGGACGGTAGACAGGATGCTCGCCTTGGTCACGAGCAGCGGCTCGGTCCCGCTCAGGAAGCGGCGGTAGCCGTCGGGAATGCCGTCAAAGCCCTGTGCGTCGCGCCAGATCGCCACGTCTTCGCGCAACAGGCCCAGTCCGCCCTCGCTGGTCGGCTCGAACGCCGGATCGGCGGGCGGTTGAGCAAAGGCATAGCTGTGCTGCCCGAGCAGCGTGAAATTGTCCTGCGCCAGCCATTCGAGGAAGGCGGCCGCCTCCCCGTTGCCGGCTGGGTTCGCCGCCAGATTCGCCGCCGTCTCGCGCAGGCGGGCCAGCATCGCCGGCCAGTCTTCGACCGCCGACCGCACGTCGGCGAGCACATGCTGCAGCTTCTCGACGAGTTCGCTGCGCCCCTTGGCGCCGATGCGCTCCAGCTCGATGTAGATCACCGACTCGCGTCGCATGCCGGGCGCCGGCGCGGCATCGACGGTCGCGTGGGCGAACTCGGCCAGCCGTCCGCCGGTCTCGCGGCGAGCGTCGATGATCGGGTGCAGCAGCCGGTCGATCGCCAGATTCTCGGCGCCGATCGCTGCCGAGAGCGAATCAACGAGGAACGGCATGTCGTCGTTGACCACCGCGAGCGCCATGCGGCGGCGGCCGGGCTGCCCCTCGAGCGACTCGAGACGCAGCGCGGGCAGGCCGGGCTGACGCTCCGCCGCGGTGCCGGCCACGAACTCAACGATACGTGCGGTATCGTCGATCGACAGGCCGGCCACCTCATCGGGCAGCGCATCGCCGAACAGGGCTTCCGCCAAGCGCTGGCGAAGCGGATCGGTGGAGAAACGTTCGAACACAGGTTCAAGGGCCGCCGAGCGCGCGGCCTGCTGCGCGGACATGCGCGAATACTCCTAAAGACCACCCTTAAAGGGCTGCGATGCCGCGCTTATGCGACCTCCCTATTGTGGGAGCAAGGGGGTGCAGGACGACAAGGCCGCAGTTGCCCTGCCGCGTCGGATCAGCCGAGGGTCGGCGCCTCGAAGGGATCGGCGCCGCGGGTTGCGGGCGGCGCCGGAGCCGCCAGCGCCGCCACCATCTCCGCGACCAGACCGGCGGTGAGGTCGACGTCGGCGACCTCTTTCCAGTTGATGACGCCGTAGATCGCATCGATGGTGCGGCCATCGGCCGATAAAGGCATGAGGATGCCGCGGTAGAGCGTGCGCAGCCCGCGCAACGATACGAACTCCGCCTCGAACCCGACCGGCGCCCGCTTCTCGAGAACGACGTCGCAGCGGTCGGTCAACCGGGCGAGCAGCGAGCCCGGTGGAACGTCGGCCACCAACGCGTCGGCTGTCCGAAGCCCGGCCTCCTCGCGCAGCCGCTGGCCGACGAAGCGCAAGGCTTGCTTTCCACCCTCGCACCCCAGATCGAGCAGCACTGCGTTCGGGCCGAAATCGGCTGAGGCGGGATCGATATCGCTGACAGCCGGAAAGGCGCGCCCGCGCAACAGCGCCGCCCATTGGTTATAGGCGCGCACATGGATGCGGCGCTCGTCGGCGTCCCTGAACGAGGGCGGCGCGTCATAGGCCGGCTCGGCGAGATCGAGCGGCTCTTCGCTTCCCTGCAAGCTTACGGTCATGACACTCTCCGACGCCGATGCACCGCGGCATCATGGCCGAGCATGGTTGCAGCAATCTTAACGCACGACCACACGGCTACTCGCTTGTATTGCGATAAAGCCGCTGTTATGAGGCGCGCCCGTGCCGCTTTAGCTCAGCCGGTAGAGCACATCATTCGTAATGATGGGGTCGCGTGTTCGAGTCACGCAAGCGGCACCACCTTTAACATCTGTTCGAGGCCGCGACGTACCGGGGCGTCTTGCCGGTCGCGATGGCGATGATGTCGGCGAGCGGGCTGACCATTTCGGTGCTGGTTCCGCAGCCCTTGGCGCGAAGATTGCCACGATCCGCGAGCGCAAAGGCAGCTCAGCTTCAATACGCTGCAGGGCGGAGGCCGTGGCAGTTGGGCCGTGGGCCCTAGGGACGTTGCCCGGCGCCCGCCAACGTCCATGCCGGCGGGTGAGGACTATTCCTAAGAGATTACGTCATCCGATGGCAGGTGCGGGCACGCCTCGGTTGCTCGGCGTGCCCGCTGCGATCAGTAGAATTGGACGTCGTCGATCTCGAGCCATGCCTTGCTGCCGGCCGGCCGGCGGGCGGCAATTCCGACCGACAGGAGCTCGCCCGGATTCCAAGGCGCGTCGCCCCGCACCGGCTTGAAGGCGGAGAAGGGAATCTCGACGGTGCGCCAATCGACCTCGCCGGTGAACGTCGCCTGCCAAGGCCCGTTCGGCGTCATGACGCTGAGTTCGTAGGGGCCTTCGCCGCGAACGGCCATACGAATGCCGCGGAACGCGCTGGCATCGGTGGCGACGAAGCCGCCGCGGCTGAGCGGGATCGTGATTCCGGCCACCGCGTCCTCGTCGGACGACATCTTGCCGATCATCGCCAGCGCGTGGCCCTGCGCATCGCGCGGGATGATCGTGTGCGCGATGCTGCTACGATCCATGCCGCCGTTGGTATCGCTGAGGATGATCGTGTCGACCGAGGAACGCCCGTCGGCGCGCTCGAAGTCGGCGATCAGCGGCGCCGCCTTGATCGGCTTCGGAGCGACCGGATCCGCGGTCAGGGCGAGCTTTTCCCCCTGCGCCACGACCTTGCCGTCGATGATGACGGTGCGCACCGCCTCGATGTCCTCGATGTCGCGCCAGGGCTGCCCTTTGACGAGCAGGAGGTCGGCGCGCTTGCCCTTCTCGATCGTGCCCCGATCGCCCAGCAGGCCGAGCGCCTTGGCGCTGTTGGCGGTGCCGGCGATCAGCGCCTGATCAGGGGTGAGTCCCGCCTGGACCAGAAGCTTCAGCTCGCGATGTGTCGACCAGCCGTGCGGCGTGCCCGGCATGCCGGCATCGGTGCCGAGCGCGATGAGAATCCCGGCATCGTACAGCGCCTTGGCGTTGCGAAGCGCATAGTCGAATTTGCGGCGGGTCTGCTCGGCGACCGCCGGGCTCGCCTTGGCGACCTTCTCGGCCCGGGGCTCGTAGACCGCCAGGGTGGGCGCATAAGCGGTGTTGTTCGCCTTCATCAACGCGATCAGCTCGGCGTCGACCTCGCGATCCTGGAGGCTGTGCACAATCACGTCGACCTTGGCGCGCGCCGCTTCCTTGCCGCGCGCGACGGTGACGGTGTGGGTCACGACCTGAAGGCCGTTCTTGTGCGCCTCGTCGACGAGCGCGGTCAGCGCCTGCTCGGTGATGCTGTTGTTGTCGGCCGAGGTGCCGTAGCGCCAGCCGTCATTGAACGCCTTGATGCGGTCCGGATGGTAGGGGAGCAGCTGACGGATGGCCACCCGCGCGCTCTCGGGCGTCGTGATGCTCTTGGTGGTGTTCTCGTCACCCCAGTCGGTGCCGTGGCCGCCGGGCGTGCCGACGCGCGCGATATAGTTGACATGCGGGGCGATCACGCCCTGCAGCCACGCGCGTTTCGGCGCATAGCCCTCCGGCGGCGAGTGGAAGTCGTCGACGGTGGTGACGCCGGCCAGCGCATAGGCCTTGGCGATCTGAGGGGCGTTGTTGGGGACCCCGCCGGGCGTCCAGTGGGTGTGAAGGTCGAACAGGCCGGGCAGCAGCGCCATCCCATCGGCGGCGATCACCCGCGCGCCCTTCGGCCTTTTGACCTTGGCGCCGACCTCGGCAATACGGCCGCCGACGACAAGGACATCCGCCTTGCGCGGCGCAGCGCCGGTCGCGTCGAAGACGGTCGCGCCGCTGATGACCAGGGCAGAGGAGTTAGCGGGTGCGGCGCTGGCGGCGACTCCCGCCGACGGACCGAGGACGAGCAGCGCGCCCGCCAGAAGGAAACGCTGAAACAACATGAAGCCCCCTTGAAAGCAACGGCCCGGCGCCTGAGCGCGGGCATCTGCGCAGCCGGTGCGGCCCTGTGGAACCGCACCGGCCGGCCAACTTATTTCCCTGCGGGTTTACGGTAGTCGAGCGGCGGCTTCCGATCGCCGACCATCGACTTGTAGACGAAGCCCGGTCCGCGCCGCTGTTCGAACTCGGCCTTGGCCTTGGCGATCGTGTCGGGCGTGGTGAACAACTCGGCGGCGGTCAGCGCCAGCGTCTTGGCGGCATTGATACCGCCCTTGATGCCGATGCTGTGGCCCGCGGCCGCGACATTCTGCCAGCTGTGGCCGGCCGAACCCGGGACGAAGGTCGCGGTCGAAAGGCCCACGGTCGGGGTGACCCAGCTGACGTCGGAAACGTCGGTCGAGCCGCGGCCGGCGTTATCGAATTTCACCTCGCCGATCTCCTGCGCCGTCTCCAGCGCCGGCGCGCCGGGCGCGAAGGTCGCGTGGATCTTGCGCGCGAACTCGGTCTCCTCGGCGGTCCATTTGACGCCGCCGACGTGGCGCAGGTTGCGGTCCATGACCTGCATCAGCACCTCGTTCGGAAGCATCGAGTAGACGCCGCCGGTCTGCTCCCATTCGACCTTCGTTTCGGTGCCGAGCGCGGCGCCTTCGGCCGCCTTCTTCACCCGATCCATCACCGACACGACGACCTTGGGATCGACGTGGCGGACGTAGTAATAGACCTCGGCGAAATCCGGGACGACGTTGGGCGCCTTGCCGCCTTCGGTGATGGCATAATGGATGCGCGTGCCATCGGGGATGTGCTCGCGCATCATGTTGACCATGTTGTCCAGCGCCTCGACGCCATCGAGCGCCGAGCGTCCCTTGTCGGGATTGGCAGCGGCGTGGGCCGAGGTGCCGTAGAAGCGGAACTTGCCGCTGATGTTGGCGAGCGACGCCGATTCCGCGGCGCTGTTGCGGTCGGCCGGGTGCCAGTGCAGCGCGATATCGACGTCCTTGAACAGGCCGTCGCGGACCATATAGGCCTTGCCCGATCCGCCCTCCTCGGCCGGCGTGCCGTAGACGCGGATCTCGCCAGCGACCTTGTTCTTGATCATCCAGTCCTTGACGGCGATCGCCGCGCTCGCCGAGGCGGCGCCGAACAGGTTGTGGCCGCAGCCGTGGCCGGCATCGCGGCCGGGGACGGCCTGCTTCGTCGGCACCGCAGCCTGCGACAGGCCGGGAAGCGCGTCGAATTCGGCCAAGACTCCGATAACGGGGCCGGCGCCATTCTTGAAGCTCGCGACGAACGCGGTGGGCTGGCCGGCCACACCGGCCTGCACGGTAAAGCCGGCCTTCTTGAGCTGGCTCTGCAGCAGGCTCGAGCTTTGCGTCTCGAGATAGCCGAGCTCAGCATAATTCCAGATCTTGAGCGCCGTATCGGCGAGTTGTCCGGCGTTCTTGTCGACGGTCCCGGTCAACTGGGTCCGCGCCTCGGCCGTCAGCTCCGCCTGAGCCGGCGCGGCCAGCACGACGAGGCTCGCTGCCGCCAGAAGTCCTGCTACGCGCATATATTCCTCACTCCATGGTCCGATCGTAGTTCCCCCCAAGAAAGCGGGCGCCGTCCTCAAGGACGACGCCCGCGCTTCGATCAGAAGCTCTTGGCGATGTTGACGTACCAGTAGCGGCCCTGCGGTGCATAGAGGCGGCCGACATAGCCTTCCGACGAAAGCGGTGGCTTCTCGTTGGTGATGTTGCGGACACCGAGGCGGAAGCGGGTTCCGCTCAGGGCCCCCTCTTCGAAGGCGTACTCGCCGTACAGATTGCCGGTGAGCTGCGATTTGACGATCCACGGGTTGCCGTCGGCATCGATCAGATCCGGATCCTCGACGCTGCCGATGTACTGGGTGAAGGCTCCGATGGTGACCTGGTTGTAGTTCCAGGTGAAGGCAGCCGACATCCGCCACTCGGGGCGGCCTTCCTGCCGGATCAGATCACCGCCGCCGGTGATGGTGGTGCCGGCGTTGATCTGTCCCGCCGCGCGGGCGGCAAGCAGCTCCGCGATGCCCGGCGAGGGGTCCTGATAGAAGTCGATCAGGTGAGCGGCGTTGAGGTTGACGGTGAAGTTGCCGACCGACGTACCACGCAGACGCCAGACCAGGCCGAGGTCGAGCCCCTTGGCCGTCTGCGGCTGCAGGTTCTGATAGGCGTCGAGCACGTAGAGCACCTGCCCGGCCGGGGCGAGCCCCGTACCCGCGACGAGCGCGATGTCGTCGGCGGTCGGCGTGGCGCGGATCACGTTCGGATTGGTCTGCCCGTTCTGGCGCAGCAGGTAATCGACGATGAGCGCGTTGCCCTCACCGAAGATACCGACCAGGCCGGTCTGCTTCACGCGCCAGTAATCGGCGGTGAAGGTGAAGGTGCCGAGGCTCTCCGGAATGAAGCGCGGCTCGATCACCACGCCGGCCGACAGCGTGTCGGACTCTTCCGGCTTCAGATCGGGGTTGCCCGAACGACGGGCCGAGACCGACTGGCGGCGCGAGCAGTTGGCGAAGTCGCTGATCCGTCCGGCGCGCAGATCCGCCTCGCACAGAGCCCAATCGGTGCGGGTGTTGGAACGGGTGATGACGGTGGCGTTGACCTGCTCGAGGTTCGGCGCCCGGAAGCCCTGGGCCCACGAACCCCGGAAGCGCAGACCGTCGACGACGTCCCACGCGGCTGCGACCTTGGGCTTCGCGACGCTGCCGAAGTCGCTGTAATGCTCGTAGCGGCCGGCGAGCTGCAGCTCCAGGCTGCGGACGAACGGGATCGCCAGCTCCGGCGAGATGACCGGCACCGCGAATTCGACATAGGCGGCCGCGACCTCGCGATTGCCCTTGGTGTCGGGGTTCATCGACGAGTTGACGAGGTCGCCTGTGGTGATGCCGGTCGACGGATCGGTATAGGTGATCGTGCCGTCGACGCGCTGGTCACGGTCGTCGAGCTGGGTCTCGCGCCGGAATTCCGCGCCGGCGGCCATGCCGACGTCACCGCCCGGAAGCGTCAGGATGCTCGAGTTGGAGATGCGGAAATCGCCGAGCGCCAGCGTGCTCTTGGTGCGGCGCACCGCCTTGACGCGGATGGCGTCGAGCGCGGCAGCGCTGCTCGGCGTTGCATCGCCGAAGTTGAGGCTGAAGAGATTGCCGCCGTTGAACGGATTGTAGGCATCAGGCGTCGACAGGGACAGCTGATGCGCCAGCGCGGTGGCCGAGATGTTGTCGCTCACGTCCTTGGCGGTCGCCTCGGAGTAGAGGACGGCAGCCTCCCAGTCGAAATCGCCGAGCGGCCCGCGCAGGCCGGCCAGGAGGCGCGACTGGCGGTTGGTAACGTCGACGTTCATCAGGCCGGCGTCTTCGAAGGCGTAGGAACGGATGGTGACGGGCAGGCCCGCGGCCGGGACGTTGGTCCCCGGCAGGCGGTTGGGGTTGACCGTGCCGTTCGCGAAGACGGTCGGACCGAACGGATTCCAGTAGTTGCTGGCCGGAATCGTGACCGGGATCGAGCTGAGCGTGTTGATCGCCGCCTGCACGGCGTGGGTCTTGGCATAGTAATAGCCGGCCTCACCGAACGCGGTCAGGCTGTCGCTGAGCTCGTACTTGCCGGTGAGGAAGAGGTTCACGCGGTCGAGCGACGGCATGATGCTGGTGTTCTGCCGCGCTGTGTCGCGGCGCAGGTTGCGGTCCGCACCGGTAACCGCGAGCGAACCGTCGTCGATGCACAGGCCATTGCCGATGTTGAGCTGGCAGCCCTCGTTGGTGCTCGGCTGGATGTGGAACAGGCCCGAAGCGCTCGTCAGGGCGCGGGTGCCCTGGCGCACCGTTCCGAACGTCGCCGGCGTCTGCAGCGAGGCCCAGGCCGTCGTCGATTCGCGACCGTCGAGCGACGTCGCACCCTCGAAGCGGGTGCCGACGAACAGCGGCCGCTTGTCCTGCGAGGCGGTGAAGCTCTGCTCGCTGCTGCCGAGACCGGTGCCGTTATCATAGTTGAAGAACAGCGAGACGTTGCCGCGGTCCTCGGCGAAGTTACGGCCGATGATGCCGTTGACCTTGAGCTCGCGGAGGTCGGTCCCTTCCGCAAGGCCGTACTGGACCGACAGATCGGCGCCGTCGAAATCATCCTTCAGGACGGTGTTGACCACGCCGGCCACGGCATCGGTGCCGTAGATGGCGGCGGCGCCGTCGCGCAGCACTTCCAGGCGCTGCAGCCCGCTCACCGGGATGGCGTTGGTGTTGTAGGTCAGCACGGGCACGAGATTCTCGTTCGCCTGGCTGGTCGGGTGGTTCACGACCCGGCGGCCGTTTAGCAGCACCAGCGTGTTGCCGATGCCAAGGTTGCGCAGGTTGACCGAGCCGACGTCGCCGCGGGCCGAGTTGCTCGAGCCGGCGAGATAGCTGCTGTTGAAGGTGACGTCGCCCATCTGCGGGATGGAGCGGAACAACTCGTCGCCCGACGTCGCGCCGGTGACGCTGATGTCCGCCGCGCTGATCATCGTGACCGGCAGGGCTTCGGTGATGCTCGCACCCTTGATGCGCGTGCCGACGACGACGATGTCCTCGACCTCGGTTGCAGCCGGAGCTTCGGCTGCTTCCGCCTGGGCCGGATCGGCCGCCTGGGCGAAGGCGGGCACCGCCATCCCGGCGAGGCACAACGCCGTCGTGCCCAACAGAATTCCATGCAGTTCGCGCTGTAGCGAACGGGCGGCTCGATTATTCATTTATTCCCCCGAATGACCCGAAATGATGCGCATCCGTTCGTTTCCGTAGAACGCAACGCAATGCCCCCGGCTGGCGCTCCTACATGGAAGTCATTACGGGCGTGGCGCCGATGCGCTCAAAATGGGCGCAAAGGAATGCCGCCGTGGGTCGGATGTGTCCGACCCAGGAACGGGCTCAAGTCGCCAGGAGGCGCTTAGGCCTGCAGCATCAGCGATTTATGCTTGCGAGCTGGTTGATCGAGCGGTCTTGCCGCTCGCCTACCCTCCGTTACCGGCTCACCCGCCCATTTTCAGGCGTTCGAAATCAGTGGCGTCGTGCCGCTCGGGCAACTGGCTCTCGGGTTCGCCCCAGGTCCGGTTGACCATGCGTCCGCGCTGGGCGGCCGGGCGTTCGGCGATGCGGTCGGCCCAGCGCTGCACGTTCTCGTACTCGTGTACCGACAGGAATTCGCCGGCTTCGTAGAGCAGGCCCTTGGCGAGTGCGCCGTACCAAGGCCACACCGCGATATCGGCGATCGTATAGGCCGCGCCCGCGAGATAGGGGCTTTCGGCCAGGCGCCGATCGAGCACGTCGAGCTGGCGCTTGGTCTCCATGGCGAAGCGGTCGATCGCATATTCGATCTTCGTCGGCGCATAGGCGTAGAAGTGGCCGAACCCGCCGCCGAGGTAGGGGGCGCTCCCCATCTGCCAGAACAACCATGACAGGCATTCGGCGCGGGCCGGCTGATCGGCCGGCAGCAAGGCTCCGAACTTCTCGGCGAGGTAGACGAGGATCGACCCCGATTCGAATACCCGGATCGGCTCGGGACCACTCCGATCCATCAAGGCCGGGATCTTCGAGTTCGGATTCACGGCCACGAAGCCCGAGCCGAACTGGTCGCCTTCGTTGATGCGGATCAGCCACGCGTCATATTCGGCGCCTTCATGGCCCAGCTCGAGCAGTTCCTCGAGCATGACCGTCACCTTCACGCCGTTGGGCGTCGCCAGCGAGTAGAGCTGCAACGGATGCCGCCCAACCGGCAGCTCCTTCTCGTGGGTGGGCCCGGCGATCGGCCGGTTGATGTTGGCGAAGCGCCCGCTATTGCCCTTGTTCCACTGCCAGACCTTCGGCGGGGTGTAGGTGGCGGGCTCGGCCATGCGCTTGCTCCCATCGTCTCGCGGCACCGCGCGGAGGCGGCGAGATAGCTATGTGCCGCAAGTGGTGAGCCTTGGCGAGCACCAGCTGCCAAGAATGGCTAGGTAGCCACCACCTGTCGGTCGCAACCTCGAACAGCTTCGCCAGATCGTTTCCAGCTCGCAACCTCCGCGAGTGTGATGCAGGTGGAATTCTACGATCGCTGCCTCGGCTCGCTACGAGCGCTGGGCCTCCAGCCCCCGCAGTGTCCGCTCATCAGGCCGGCTGTCGAACCAGCGATCGAGCGCGGCGGCAAAGAGCGGCTCGTCCGGGGCAGCCGCGGCGAACAGCGTGAGCGAGGACCTGAGCTTCATCGCGTCGACCGGGCCGAATACGGCCTCGGCCGAGGTGCGACCGAGCGCCTGAAGCACGGCGACGCAGCTGCGCAGCCGCGACCCGAGGAGCGGATGCGCTAGATAGGCCCGTGCCTCGACGAGCGAACGGATCGCATAACGCTGCGCCATCGGGCTGCGACCCAAGCCTTCGAGCTGCGGGAAGATGAACCACATCCAGTGGCTCGTCTTGCACCCCTGCTGGATCTCGTCGAGCGCACGTTCGTAAACGCCGGCCTGTGCCTCGACGAAGCGCTGGAGATTCAGCTCGTCCACCACCGCCTCCTCCGGCGTGTCAACCGGCGCCGCGCCCGGCGGTTGCCAAGCGCGGCACCGGTTGGTCGGTCAGGCGACTTCGAGCTTGCCGTTCATGGCGATGGGGTTCGCCATGTTGAAGTAGTTCGGCGAGGTCTTCATCACCGTCCGGTGGATTTCCTCGAACTGCTCGCGGCTCCCGTTGCCGCTGATGCGCACCGTGTAGTTGATCTGGCGGTAGCCGGGCGCGACCTTGTCGCTGAGGCCGAGGAAGCCGCGCAGGTCGAGCTCGCCGTGCGTCTCAATCTCGAGGCTGTCGAGCTCGATGCCGTGGATCGCGGCGCCGGCGACATAGCCGACGAGCATGCAGGCGTTCACCGCCGACATCAGCAGCTCCTGCGGGTTGGGAGCGCTGTTCGTACCGAGCAGCTCGTCGGGCTCGTCGGCGGCGACCTTGAACCGGCGCTCGATATGCTGGCCGCCGAGCGTATAGCCCTCGACGGTCGACTCGCTGCGCGTCTGCCCGGTCCAGGCGGTCTTCACGCGGAACGCCACCAAGCCTTTCGCAGGCGTTTCGCTGACGGTGGCCACCACCTCGTCGAGCGCCTGGAGGTCGAGGCCGTTCACCTTGGTCTTGGTTGCTGTGTCGAGCATGTCAGTCTCCTCTCCGTGAATCAGCAGAAAGCCGGGGCGACGGCGTCGATGCGGTCGCGAGCGGCGGGCGAGATCGCTTCGAGCGTCGCGCGGAACTTCGGGTGCGTCATGCCGGTCCCCAGGTAGGTCCAGCGCGCCGCCTGATGCTGCATCGCGACGAAGGCGTCCCGGACAGCTTGGTCGAGCCGGCGCCCGGTCGCACGTTCGAAAGCGTCGAGGTTGAGTTCGGTCTGGCGCTTCAGGCCGGCATCGAGGAACAGGCCGATCTCGAGATACTCGTCGACCGCCGACTGGATGCCCGCCTCGTCGCGGCCGTCGGCCAGTGCCTCGACCATCAGCGTGTCGAGCTTGGCGTGCTGCGCCTCCTCCATCCAGTGATGCTTGAGCAGGCTCTTGAACAGCGGGTCGAGCGTGCCGTCGTCGTGGACGCTGTCGACATAGTGCCGCTGCGTCATCCATTCGATGTGGAGGATGGCGAGCGCCACCGCGAGCGGGTCGTGCCGCAGCACCTCGGCGGCCACCGCCTCCGGCGGGCCGATGACGGCGCAGTCGGTGCCAAAGTCATCCGAGAAGGCGGCATGGAAGCGCTTGAACAGCTGGATGTGCTTGGCCTCTTCGGAGGCGAAGTTGAGGAACGCACGCACCCGCCAGTCGTCGCCCGACAGCTGCGGCCGCGCATGATCGAGCACGAACGGCAGGATGAACTCCTCGATCAGTCCGAACAGGCTCAGATATTCGTGCCCGCGGATCTGGTTGAGCACCCGTTGCTCGTCGGCGTTCAGGCCCGCCACCTGCGAGACGCGGGCGAGCGCTTCCGGGAGGAACGAGCGCGCAAAGTCGAGCCGCTGGTCGCGGCCGATCACATCCTCGATCTGCCAGCCGGCCCGCCGGGAGGCGTCGAGCACGTCCTTGAAATCATAATCGTGATACATGCCGAATCTCCTTAGATCGGGCGATTGGCGCGCGACGCGGCGACCGCCACATGGAGCGGAACCGAACTCGCTCCGAAGCTGCACGAAAGATATCGGCGGCGGGTAACAGCGCAGCGTCGGCGCCTCGACCGAATGTTCACGATTGTAACAGGCGCCGGCCACGCGCTGGATCGGCCTTTGCTTTAGGCGTAGAAGACGTCGGCACATCGACAGCAGGGACTGTCTGATGCTGACGCGACCGTCTCACGAGCCTGATCTGGCCGCCCGTCTGGGCGATGCTCCCTTTCGGCTGCTCGCCGACCATTTGCCGGCCCTTTGCTGGATGGCCGATCCCGACGGCACGGTCCTGTGGTGCAACCGGCGCTGGTACGACTACACTGGCGTCGCGGACGATGCGGACCCGGCCCGGTCCTGGCCGGCCGTCCAGGACCCCGGCCTGCTGCAGGAGATCGGGCTCCGTTGGGAGGCGGCGATCGCCCGCGGCACGGCGGACGAGATGGTCCTGCCGCTGCGCGGTCGGGACGGGCGCTACCGCCCGTTCCTGACTCGCGCCGAGCCGGTACGCGATGCGGACGGCCGGATCAGCTGCTGGCTCGGCACGATGACCGAGATCAGCAGCCAGCAGGAAGCCGAACGCAATCAGCGCTTCCTGCTCGATCTCAACGATGCGCTTCGCGACGAGACCGATCCCGACGCGATCCTCGTCATCGTCGGGAACGCGCTGGCGGCGCATCTGGAAGCCGCGCGCGTCGGCTACGGCGAGGTCGATCCCGACCGCGAGGTCATCACGGCCGCCGTGCGCGGCTGGAGCGACGGCACCCTGCCGGGCGAGGCCGGCGACTATCGCCTGCTCGACTTTGGCCCGGTCGTCGCCAACGCCCTGAAGCGCGGCGAGACCTGCGCCATCGCCGATGTGAGCCGGAACGACATGACGAAGGGGCACGTCGAAGCTTACCGCGCGCTCGGCATATCGGCCCTGCTGTGTATTCCGCTGATCAAGCGGGGCCGCTTGGCCGCCGTACTCTACGTCCACGGCGCTGCGCCGCACGGATGGCATGACAGCGAAATCCGCCTCGTCGAGGAGGTGGCGGAGCGGACTTGGGCGATCCTCGAGCGTGCCCGCGCCGAGGCCGGCCGGCGCGAGAGCGACGAGCGCCTGCGCCTTGCGCTCGATGGCGCCTTCCTCGGCACCGCCCAATGGGACCTCGCGACATCACGCGGACGTTGGTCGAAACGCACCTGCGACATCCTCGGCGTCGAGAATGGCGAGGACGTCACGGTCGAACAGTTCCGTGAGCTCGTCCATCCCGACGATCGCCAGCGCGTCTTCCGGACGATCACGGAGGCACTGCGTAGCGGCGACCAATATGCCGCCGAATATCGGGTCGTGCGACCCGACGGTGGGCTGCGCTGGGTGGTGTCGCGAGCGCGTGTCCAGCGCAACGAGGCCGGCAAAGCCGTCGGTACGGTCGGCCTCGTCCTCGACATCACCGACCGCAAGCTGGCCGAGGAGCGGCTTCGCGAGAGCGAGGAACGCCTGCGCGCGATCGTCGAGACCACGCCGGAATGCGTCAAGATCGTCGATCGTGACGGCTGCCTGATCTACATGAATCCGGCCGGGCTCGAGATGATCGAGGCTGACCGGCTGGAACATGTCGACGTCGCCGAACTAGTGGCGCCCGAATATCGTCGGCAATGGCGCGCCAATCACGCCCGCGTCTGCGCCGGCGAGAGCGTGACGTGGGAGTTCGACGTCATCGGCATGAAGGGTGCGCGGCGCCGGATGGAAACGCACGCGGTTCCGCTGCCGTTGCCCGACGGGACGTTCCAGCAACTGGCGGTCACGCGCGACATCACCGCTCGCCGGCGCGCCGAGGAACGCCTGCGCGAGAGCGAGGCGCTCCTCGCCGCCTTCATGAAGCACGCCCCGATCGGCATGTATCTCAAGGACGCCGACGGCCGCTATCTTCTGGCCAACCCCGAGATGGCCAAGGTGTTCGGCAAGCCGGTCGAGGAAGTCGTCGGCCGAACCGCCGCCGAGCTTTTCGGGTCGGAAGAAGCCGCCATGGTCGCAGCGTTCGACCGCGAAATCCTAGAGACCGGCCGCCCCCACCGCGTCGAGGAATTCTTGCCCGAGCACGACTCCTACGCCTGGTCGATGGTCGTGCGCTTTCCCGTCTCGCTCGAAGGCGAGCAGCCGACCCGCATCGGCGGCTTCGACATCGATATCAGCGACCGGAAGCGTGCCGAAGCCGAACTCGAGCGCTCGCGCGAGGCGCTCTACCAGTCGGAGAAGCTGACGGCGCTGGGATCGCTGCTCGCCGGCGTCAGCCATGAGCTCAATAATCCACTCTCGATCATCCTGACGCTGGCGACCCTGCTGGAGAGCAAGACGGCCGGAACCGAGCATGGCGAGCGCGCCCGCAAGATTCGGACCGCTGCCGAGCGCTGCGCCAGGATCGTGCAGACCTTCCTCGCGATGGCGCGGCAGAAGGCGCCGGTGCGCGGCCGGGTCGATGCCAATGATGTCGTTCGGACCGCGCTCGAGCTTACCGGCTATACCATCCGGACGGCCGGCATCGAGATCCTGACCCGGCTGGCGCCGGACCTGCCACCGCTGTGGGCCGACGCCGACCAGCTGACCCAGGTTCTCGTCAACCTGATCGTCAACGCGCAGCAGGCGCTGGAGGAGAAGGCGGGCCAGCGCGTGCTGCAGATCCACACCTCGGCCAGCCGCGATGGCATCGTCCGGATCGAGGTCGTCGACAACGGGCCCGGCGTTCCGCTTGAGCTCCGGCGGCGGATCTTCGAACCGTTCTTCACCAGCAAGCCGCAGGGTGTCGGCACCGGGATCGGGCTGGCGCTGTCGCTCGGCATCGTCGAGGCGCACGACGGCTCGCTCCAGCTCACCAATCCGCCGGAGGGCGGCGCGTGCTTCGTCGTCGAACTTCCCGCCATGGCCGGCGGCGACATGGCCGATGTGCAGCAGGGCTGCCCCGAACGTCCCGGCGTCGCCTGCGGCGCAGCGCTGGTGGTCGACGACGAAGACGATCTCGGGGAAGCGCTCGGCGAGCTGCTCGAGCAGGAAGGCTTCCGCGTCGATCTCGCCGGCTCGGGCCGCGAGGCGCAGGCCCTGCTCGCCCAGGGGAATTATGATGTCGTGCTGAGCGATCTGCGGATGCCGGACATCGACGGCGCTGCGCTGTTCGACTGGATCGAGCGCGAGCGGCCGGACCTGGTCCCGCGCATCGCCTTCGTGACCGGCGATACACTCGGCTCCGCCGCCGGCCGCTTCCTGGCACGCGCCGGGCGGCCGGTGCTGGAAAAGCCGTTCGACGCCGACGGGCTGCACCGCCTGCTCGCCGAGCTTGGCCGCCAGGCGGCACGGCCTTCGGCGATCGCGGCCAATGGCTGAAGCACCTACCTCGGCGCATGTGGTCGTCGTCGACGACGAACCCGACCTGCGCGAGGCCGTGCGCGACTATCTCGTCGAGCACGGCTATGCGGTCAGCATCGCCGACAGCGGTGCCAGCCTACGCGCCCTGATGGCCGAGCGGGCCGTCGATCTCGTGATCCTCGACATCCGGATGCCGGGCGAGGATGGCCTGTCGGTCGCCCGCTACCTGCGCGAACGCGGACGGATCGGCATCATCATGCTCACCGCCAACCGCGATCCGCTCGACCGGGTCGTGGGCCTCGAGGTCGGCGCCGACGACTATCTCGGCAAGCCCTTCGAGCCGCGCGAGCTGCTGGCGCGGGTGCGCGCCGTGCTGCGGCGACTCGCCAAGTCCGAGGCACCGCCCAGCACCATGGGCCACGAGGTGCGGTTCGGACGGTGCCTGCTCAATCTCGACAGCCGGCGCCTCTACGGCCTGCAGGGCGAAGAGGTGCCGATCACCGCGATGGAATTCGACCTGCTCAAGACCTTCGCCGAGCATCCGAACCGGGTGCTGTCGCGCGATCAGCTCCTCGACTTCGCGCATAATATGGAGATGACGCCCTTCGACCGCTCGATCGACATGCGGATCGGCCGTCTCCGCCGGAAGATCGAACCCGATCCGAAGCTGCCGCAGACCCTCAAGACGGTGCGCGGGGCCGGCTACATCTTCATCCCCGCTGGCGCGCAGGGCTAACGCCCCTCATTTACAATCGTGACCATTTCCACCGTCGACCGACGTCGGCTCGTGAAGTCCGGCCACTAGATCGGCAGCCGACGACCCGAGCAACGGAGGGTGAGATGGAAACCTATATCAGACTGCAGGACGCACCCGAGGCGGCAACCATCGAGCGACCTCGCCGCACAATCATGGCACCGACGCTCAAGGGCCTGGCCACGATGACGATCATGCTGGCCCTGCTGCCATCCACGGATGTCGCCGCGGTTCAGCGAAGTCTTGCTGCCGCCTCGACGAGCACCTTTGCCTGAACGGCGCCCGGCCGCCAGCCGCGCTCCTACAGCTCCCTCGGACGCAGCATCGAGATATCGGCCGCGATCCGCGAGGCGATCTCATCCAGGAGCAGGCTGGCGGCCTTTCGCGCGCGCCAGGCCTTCTTCGTGATCTCGTGCGGCCGCCCCGCCCCGACCTGATAGGCGCCGACATATTCGCCCGAGAAGCCGTGGCGGCCGAGCACGATCATCGATCCCTCCGGCAGGCGATCGCCGAAGCCCGGCAATCGCGCTTCGACGGCGCGGGCGGCGGCATCGACATCCGCCTCGGCGAACTCCGACGTATCGAACTCGACGTCGATGTTGCCCCACCGCATGCTGGCTTTCGGCATCACGATCGCCTGCTGGAGATTCCTGGCGTGCCCGGGCGCGCTGCTACTGACGCCAATGCGGGCTGGGATCAAAAGGCGTGCTGAAGCTGGCATGCTGCGCCCCGGCCATCATCTGCGTGAATTCGGGACGGCCCATATGGACGAGCGTCGCATGGTCGCCCCCCTCGAAATACACGTCGGGCTGCGCGGCGATGCTATCGTCGACGAGGACCTCAAGACCATAGCATTCGCCGGCCGGGGGCACCGCGCCGGACGCGCAATCGTCGAACAACCGTCCGATCTCCGCTTCGGTGGCGAGTTGCGGCCGGTGGCCGAATTCCCGTGACAGGTCCGAAAGCTCGACCCGGTTCGAGGCAGGCAGTACCGCCAGGACATAGTCGCCGCCATCCCTGAGCACGACCGCCTTGGCCATGCGGTCGCTGGGAATGCCGCAGGTGAGTGCCGTCCGCAGCGACGAGCTGGTCGGCGGATGCTCGATCGTGTCGTAGCTGAGATGTCGATCCCTCAGCCAGTTCTGGAGCGTGGGTGCCATGGACATAAGCGCCTCCATGCGATGCGGAAGGCTCGCGGCCGGCGAGGCCCGTCGTGGCAGACCGGCGCCTCGGACGTGCTGCGGGTCGATAGGCCCCCATTCTACGCTTCCGGCAGGGCGGAAACAACGAAGACGGTCTGACAGGTTGGCGGAACCGGGGTGCAGCGGCAGCGTATCTTCCCCGGGGCGGTGCCACAGGTTCGTTTCGCCCCGCTAACAGACCGCCGCGTCGTGCCGGTGTCGCCTGTCGCCGGCCGCCCCGCCTACAAGGTGCCGAAATGCCTGGAACCGATGCCCTCATCGGCGATGCCGGACCGCTTCCGGTCCCGCCGAAGATCGACCGACGACAGGATTCGATCTTCCTCGATTTCGATGGCACGCTCGCCGCGATCGAGGCGACGCCGGATGCGGTCAGGCTGACGCCGGCGACCCTGGCGGCGCTGGAGCGCGCACGCCACGCGCTTGACGGGCGCCTCGCCATCATCAGCGGCCGGAGCCTCGCCGCGCTCGATGGCCTCGTCGCGGCGCCCGCACTCTGCATGGCCGGCGTGCACGGGCTGGAACGGCGCGCCGCGACCGGCGCCGTGATGCGCATGCGCGCCAGCGAAGCGCTGGAGGCGGCGCGGGTGCGGCTGCAAGCGCTCGGTGAGCGCGAGCCCCGGCTGCTGATCGAGGACAAGGGGCTCGGCGTCGCCGTCCACTATCGGCAGGCGCCCGATCTCGAAGGCCTAGCGCGGCGCGAAGCCAGCGCCATCGCGGACGAGCACGGCCTCATGCTCCAGACCGGCAAGATGGTGTACGAGATTCGCGATCGCGGCGCCGACAAGGGCGCCGCGGTGCAAGCGTTCATGGCCGAGCCGCCGTTCACGGGCACCCGCCCGATCTTCGTCGGCGACGACGATACCGACGAGATCGCCTTCCGCGCCGCCGCCGACCTTGGCGGCTTCGGCATCCTCGTCGGCCAGCCGCGTGCGACCGCCGCCCGCTACGGCCTCGCCGACATCGACGCGGTGCGCGCGTGGCTCGAAACGGTCGGGGCAGCGGCATGACCGGGGGCTGGGGCACGCTCGATCTCGCGCCGATCGGCAACTGCACGGTCAGCGCGCTCGTCGACCGGCAGGCGCGCTTCGTCTGGGCCTGTGTGCCGCGCGTCGACGGGGAACCCTTCTTCTCGGCACTGCTCGGCGGCCGCGATCCGAGCGACGAGGCGACGGTTGGGCACTGGTCGATCGAGGTCGAAGGCCAGCAGCAGGCGCAGCAGGCCTATGTCCGCAACACCGCGGTCCTGCGCACCGTGCTCGCCGATGCGGCCGGCGGGCAGGTCGAGATCATCGACTTCTGCCCCCGCTTCCGGCGTCACGGCCGCACCTACCGTCCAACCGCCTTCGTCCGCATCGTGCGCCCACTGGCCGGCGCGCCGCGCCTGCGGCTGCGGCTGCGGCCGACCGCCGGCTGGAGCGGGCGCCCCCCGGATCACACCTCGGGCTCCAACCACATCCGCTACCTCGCGGGTGCGGTGCCGCTGCGCCTCACCACCAACGCGCCGGTCGGGCATGTGACCGACGAGCGCTGGTTCCGGCTGGAGGAGGAGCTGGTGTTCTTCCTCGGCCCCGACGAACCGTTCGGCGGCGATCCGCGCGCCACGGTGCGCGCGATGCTCGACGACACTATCGCCGACTGGCGGCACTGGGTGCGCGGCCTCGCCATTCCCGTCGAATGGCAGCAGGTGGTGATCCGCGCCGCGATCGCGCTCAAGCTCTGCGTCCACGAGGAGACCGGCGCGATCGTCGCGGCGCTCACCACCTCGATCCCGGAAGCGCCGCATTCGGGCCGCAACTGGGATTACCGCTACTGCTGGATTCGCGACGCCTACTACACGGTGCAGGCCCTGAACCGCCTCGGCGCGCTCGATGTGCTCGAAAATTATCTCGGCTACCTGCGCAACATCGTCGATGGGGCGAAGAACGGCCAGATCCAGCCGCTCTACGGCGTCGGCTACGAGGCGACGCTCACCGAACGCATCGCCGAAGACCTGCCGGGCTATCGCAGCATGGGACCAGTGCGCGTCGGCAACCAGGCGCAGGAGCAGATCCAGCACGACGTCTACGGCCAGATCGTGCTGTCGAACGTGCAGGCCTTCATCGACCAGCGGCTGTTCCGCCCCGCCGACGCCGACGACTTCCAGTCGCTCGAACGCGTCGGCGAGCGCGCTTTCGCCACGCACGACCAGCCCGATGCCGGCCTGTGGGAGTTCCGGACGCGCGCCAGCATCCACACCTATTCGACGCTGATGAGCTGGGCCGCCTGCGACCGCCTCGCCATGGCGGCCGAAGCCCTGGGCCTGACCGACCGGGCCGCGCATTGGCGGCAGCGCGCCGCCACCGTGCGGGAACGTGTCGAAACCGACGCGTGGAACGCCACGCTCGGCCGCTATGCCGCGACGCTCGGCGGCATCGAGATCGATGCGAGCCTGCTGCAGATGGTCGAGCTCCGCTTCCTCGCGCCCGACGATCCCCGTTTCCTCGCCACCTTCGAGGCCGTCGAGCGCGAGCTGCGGCGCGGGCCGCACATGCTGCGCTATGCCGACCCTGACGACTTCGGGCTCCCCGAGACGGCGTTCAACTTCTGCACCTTCTGGCTGATCGAGGCGCTGCATCTCGTCGGCCGCAGCGCGGAGGCGCGCGAGCTGTACGAGGGAATGCTGGGCCGGCTCACCCGGTCCGGCCTGCTGTCCGAGGACAGCGACTTCGAGACCGGCGAGCTGTGGGGCAACTTCCCGCAGACCTATTCGCTCGTCGGGCTGATCAACTGCGCCGTCCTGCTCAGCAAACCCTGGAGCGCCATCCGATGACCCGCCTGATCGTCGTTTCCAACCGCGTGACGCCGCCGTCGGCCGAGGCGACCGGCAGCCAGGGCGGGCTTGCGGTGGCGATCGGCGAGGCGCTGCGCGAGTATCGCGGCATCTGGTTCGGCTGGAGCGGCCAGCGCATCCCCGAGTTCACCGGCCAGCTCAACATGCAGCGCACCGCCGGCATCACCACCGCCACGATCGACCTCGAGGAACAGGACGTCGAGGAATATTACAACGGCTACGCCAACAAGACGCTGTGGCCGCTATTCCATTACCGGATCGACCTCACCGAATATGACCGGACGTTCGATGCCGGCTATGCCCGCGTCAACGAGCGCTTCGCCAACACGCTGCTGCCGATCATCGAGCCCGACGACATCGTCTGGGTGCACGACTACCACCTGATCCCGCTCGCCCGCGAGTTGCGCAAGCGCGGCGTGAAGAACCGCATCGGCTTCTTCCTCCATATCCCCTGGCCGCCGGCGCGGCTGCTGAGCACGCTGCCGCGGCATCAGGAGCTGATCTCGAGCCTGTTCGACTATGACCTCGTCGGCTTCCAGACCCGCGAATGGCTGGAAGCGTTCAGCGACTATTTCATCCGCGAGGCGAACGCCGAGGTCGACGACCACGATACCATCCGCGCCTTCGGGCGCACCGTCCGCATCGGCGCCTTCCCGATCGGCATCGACGCCGAGGCCTTCCATAAGGCCGCCGAGAGCCAGGCGGCGCTCGACACCCGCGAGCGCATGCTGCGCAGCATCGCCGGCCGCCAGATGATCGTCGGCGTCGACCGGCTCGACTATTCGAAGGGGCTCGAGGAGCGTTTCCTCGGCTACGAGCGCTTCCTCGCCGACAATCCCGAGCGCTGCCAGGAAGTCTTCCTCCTGCAGATCGCCCCGCCGACGCGCGGTGAGATCGGCTCCTACCAGGAGATTCGCAACAAGCTCGATGCGCTGTCGGGCCGCATCAACGGCGCCTATGCCGAAGTCGATTGGGTGCCGCTCCGCTACGTCAACCGCGGCTACCCCCGCGCCGTGCTGGCCGGCATCTACCGCACCGCGCGCATCGGGCTGGTGACGCCGCTTCGGGACGGCATGAACCTCGTCGCCAAGGAATATGTCGCGGCGCAGGACGCGCGCGATCCCGGCGTGCTGATCCTGTCCCGCTTCGCCGGCGCCGCGCTCCAGATGAAGGACGCGCTGCTGATCAACCCGTACAGCCAGGAAGAGATCGCCGATGCGATCAAGCAGGGCCTCGAAATGTCCAAGGCCGAGCGCCGCCGCCGCTGGGAGCCGCTGGCCCATGGCGTGATGACCGAGGACGTCGTGAAGTGGCGCTCCGACTTCGTCGCCGCGCTCGAGGCGATCCCGGTTGAGAGCTAGCGGAAGGGACCGGACTTTCCCGGTCCCTTCCGCCGCTGCCTCAGAAGGCGAAGCTGAGCGACAGCTTGCCGGCCTGGTCCGCCCAGCCGTGGCTGAGCGTCGCGCCGTAGCTGAGGCCGAACTTCGCCGACGAACCGACCGCGACGTCGAAGCCGCCGTCGAGCGCGACACCGCTGCGGCCCAGTCGGGCGCCTGCCACGTCGAAGGTCGCGCCCGCCGCGCCGAGACGCGCCGACATCGACCCCCCGAGATCGCCCCAGCCACGCGTGTAAGCGGCCGACAGGCGCGGCAGGAAGGTCGCTCCGGCCGAGATCGGCGCCGCGCCGGTCATCCGTACCCCGAACGATGCGAAGGTCGCGTTGCGCGTCTCTCGTGCCACGGTGAGCGCGGCGGCGGAGCCGCCGGCCTCGCCGAAGCCGTCGACCCGCGTGCGGACATGCGCCAGGCTCGCGAACGGCTCGAAGCCGACCGCATCGGTGCCGAGCGCATAGCCCAGCTCGCCCGCGATCTGCCCGGTCTCGGCGTCGTAGCCGGCCGCAGGGGCCGCGGCGAAGCTGCCGATGCCGATCGTGCGCTGTGTATCGACGTCGTGCCAGGCGTAAGCGCCGCCCAGCCGTGCTGACAGTCGGCCGCCGGTCCAGCCGGCGAACGCGCCGACGAGACGGGTCTTCACATCCGCGTGGCTGGCGCGGGCATCGACATCGACGTCGCTGTCCGAGTAGCCGGCGCCGATGCCGAGGCGCAGACCACCGGCGGTCGAGGCCTCGACGCCCGCCATGATGCCGCGGCGGTCGCTGTCGACCTCCGCCGCACCGCGTGAGCGCTGCGACTCGGCGCGGCTGCCGAAGGCGGTGCCCCAGATGCCATAGCCTTCGCCGCCCGACCGGGCGCGACCCAGCAGCGTCTCGCGCACCAGCCGGCTCTCGTCGATCAGCGCCGTTCCGAGGCTGGTGTGGATCTCGCCCGACAGCGCATCGAACGCATCGCGCCCGGCCTGCGCCGTTGGCCGCAGGATCACCGCGTCGTAGAGCGCGTTGCCGCGGCCGAGTGCTTGGACCGAAGCGGCGATGGCCGCCTGCGTCGGCGTCGTGGCGATTGCCCCGAAGCTCAGATCGCTGCGCGCCAGCGTCAGCGTCACGCCCGTCGTACCGTAGGTGAGATACGGCACGAGCACCGAGGTGTCCGAGGTCACGGCGCTGAACTGGCCGGTGACGCTGCCCGCCGACAGGATCGAGTAGCTCGTCACCTTGCCGTAGGCGCCGGGCTCGGCGAGCACCGCGACGGTGCCGCCGGTGAGCGTCGCCGTGCCGGTCGCCACCAGCTGGTCCGACTGGCCGGCGGCATTGGTCTCGACCTCGTACACCGAGCCCGCGCCGAAGCTCACATTGCCGGTCACGTTGATCGTGCCGATCGAATTGCCCGGTGCCAGCGTGCCGCCGACCGCCAAGTTGCCGACGATGCGGCCGTTGCCGATCAGGCGCGTGCCCTGGGCCAGCGAGGTATTCGCGGTGAGCGTGGCATCGGCCAGCCGCAGCCGCCCTTCGGTGATCGCCACGTTGGCGAAGCCGTTCGCGGCCTGCGCCACGGTCAGCGTGCCCGCGCCGGTCTTGGTGTAGTTCTCGAAGCCGGTCGCCGCGACCATGGCGGCACCGGCGGCTCCCACCTGCTGGGTAAGCGAGTCGGTACCCGCACCGCCGTCAATGACGCCGTTCACGATGCTGGTTTCGGCGAGCACCACGGTATCGTTGCCGGCACCCAGGCGGATGTTGCCGGTGATGAGGCCTGCGTTGGTCACGGTCTCGTTGCCGGCCCCGCCGACGATGGCGTCGCCGCTCGCAAGGATCGTGCCCGCGGCCCGGTTGTTCACCTGGTTCGAGCTGCCTGCCCCCGCGACGATGTTGATCGCCGCCGAACTCGCGTCGGCGACGCGGATCGTGCCGGTGTTGCTGACGGTGTTGCCGGTGCCGGCGATCTGGATGCCGTCCGAGTTGGCGCCGGCAGTGCGGATGGTGTTGTTGCTGGTGTTGTTGATCGTAGCGCCGTCGCCGGTAACCGCGATGGCGTCCGAGTTCGCGCCGGTGGTGACCAGCGTGCCGTCGTTCTGGACGGTGGCGCTGGTGCTCGCCACCGCCACGCCGACCGAATTGTCGCCGAGCGTGGTGATCGTCGCGCCTTCGGCGTTGGCGACCGTGGCCGAGGTGCCGGTGACCGCGATCGCGGTCGAATTGTCGCCCGAGGTCGCGATCGTGGCGCCCGGCGCGCTGGTGATCGTCGCCGCATTGCCGGCCAGGCTGACGGCGGTAGCGTTCGTGCCGGAGGTCGTGATCGTGCCGGTGTTCGCCACCACGGCCGACGTACCCGCGGCCGCAATCGCTGTCGCGCCGTTGCCCGAGGCCACGACCGTGCCGCTGTTGGCGAAGCTCGAGGTCTCACCGGTCAGCGCGACGGCGGTCGCGTCGGAACCGGTCGCCTGGATCGTGCCCGCCGACGAAACCGTCCCGCTGCTGCCCGTCACCGCGACGGCGGTCGCGCCGTCCGTGGACGTGGCGACCGTCGCCTGTGCGCCGATTTCCGCCGTCGATCCGCCGCCGACCGTCACGGACTGGGCCGTGCCGTTCTCCAGGTTGAGCGTGCCGCCGTCCTCGGCGCCGAAATCGCCGAACGTCTGCGCGCCCGAGAAGAACAGGCTGATCGTGCCCTGATGGTTCTGCACCAGCTTCTCGAAGTTGACGAACTTCGATCCGTCGACCCGCTGGGGCGTGCTGACGTTGCCGAACAGCAGGCTGAGCGTGTCGAAGCCGGCGCCGCCGTCCACGATCCCGTTCTGCGTCGCGCCGGCGATGAAGTTGTAGAAGTCGTCGCCGGCGCCGAAGGTGACGTTGCCGTTCACCGTGCCGCGGTTGGTGAAGGTGGCGACGCGGCTGTCGGTCACGGCCTCGGCACCGGTGCCGAGATTGACGTTGCCGTTCACCGTGCCGCTGTTGGTAAAGTCGTTCTTCGCGGTGTTCAGCTCGACCAAGCCATTGATCGTGCCGCTGTTGGTGACGGTGGCGGTCTTGCCGGTCTGGCCGGTGCCGGTCGCGATCAGGATGCCGCCGACACCGTTGCTCGCGGACGCCAGCTTGGCGCC
>JAEZQR010000047.1 GCA_023413015.1 Pseudomonadota bacterium | reverse complement strand
CCCTGCGGTCGGCGCCGCTACGCGAAAGCACGGCGGATAGAATGTCCAGCATGGTCCCCTCGATCAGTGCAGGTCGCGCGGCGGAGGCCGGCGCGGGTAAATCCGTTGTTGTGGGACTAAAGCAACTTGCCGGACACCGAACTCATCCGGGGATTACGCACAAGACACGCCGAAGCGACGTTCACGGCGCATCCAAGGCCTGCGCAGCCAGCAACCTGGCGGCAAGCTGGTCGAAATCGATTTCGTAGGCGCCCGTCGCGATCTGTTCGCGCAGCGCGTCCAGACGAGCTTCGGTCTTCTTCGTGGTGCGAGGTCTCCGCTTGGACGCGGCGCCCTTTGCCGAAGAGGCGGTGTCGGCATCAACGCGCTGGCCTTCGCCGTTCCGAAGCTTCCCGCGACGTATTTCCACTGCCGTCACTCCACAATCGTCGCACTACATGTCGTTCTCGATGATGAACCTGAAGGTCCGCATATGTGTCATCAGTTATTACGGCAGGCGCCGCCAACTTCTAAACGATAAAGCTTGCTGGCCTCCCGAAGATATTGTCGTCACGGCTCGGCCGCGGCGAGCCGTATGGCGAGCGACTCCAGGCGAATGTCGGCAAGCGCATGGCTGGCGCCGTCCGCCGTCAGCACGTGCAGCACGCCGGCCAGCTCGGTATGGGTCTGCGCCAGAAGATCGAACTCCTGCAGCAGCTCGACGTGGCGGACGATGAAATCCCGATCGGACGCCAGCTTCATGCCGAGCTGCTCGATCCGGTGGCGGAGGGCGGACAGCTCCTCGGCGACGGCCTTGATCAGCCGGTCGTGGCTTCCGAGCGACATCGCGGCGATCCTCTTTCAGACTAGAACAGGGTGACTTCGCCGGCCTCGCCGCCGACGATACGGAGACCGGTCGACTGCGCGGGGCCGGTGGCCGGGTTCACGACGAACCGCGAGCGGGCGAGACCCACGGCCGGCCTGAACTCCACCCGGCGTGCGGAACGCCCGCCCATGTCGGCATGGACGAGCGCGATGCCTTCGCTCTCCAGAAACTGGCGGGCGAAGCTCGCGTTCTCGTCGCCGATCGCGCGCATCCCGGCATACATGTTGGCGCCGCCGTAGAGATGCGCGCGAAGCGTCGCGCGGGAGGCGCCCCGGACGATCAGCTCGTTCACCAGTACTTCCATAGCGTGGACGCCGTAACGCTTGATGGCATCAGGATCGGCAAGGCCTGCCTGCCCGGGGCTGGCCAGCAGGAAATGGTTCATCCCGCCGACGCCGGCGATGGGGTCGTGCAGGCAGGCCGAGATGCAGGAGCCGAGGACGGCGGTCAGCACCGCCTCGGGACGGTCGGACACGCGATATTCGCCTTCGCAGACGATCGTCCGCTCGCGGCCGGACGACGCATCGTCCGCCCGCCGGTTGCCGGCCGCGTTCCTAGCCATTGCGGTTGCAGGCCTTGAGCAGTGCCGGCGCGATCCGGTCGATCGGCAGCTCCTTTTCGACCGCGCCGGCCTCCCATGCCGCGCGCGGCATGCCGTAGACGACGCAAGTCTCGCGATCCTGGCCGAAGGTCCGCGCGCCCGCCTCGCGCATGAGGCCGAGCCCACGCGCGCCGTCCCGGCCCATTCCGGTGAGGATGACGCCGACCGCCTGCTCGCCCGCCGATAGCGCCACCGACCTGAACATCAGGTCGACCGAGGGGCGGTGCCCCGAGAACGGCTCCCCGGGCATCAGGCGCAGCCGGCCGTCGGGCCAACCGTTGAGCAGCATGTGCCGCTCCGAGCCCGGCGCGACATAGATGTGCCCCGGCTCGACCTTCATGCGATCCCCGGCCTCGACAACCTTCGCGGCGCAGGCTTCGTTGAGGCTGCGGACGAGGCTGGCGGAGAAGCTGCCCTGGATATGCTGCACGACGAGCGTCGGCGGGCAGTTGGCGGGGAAATGGCTCAGCACGCGGAACAGGGCTTCCACGCCGCCGGTCGAGGCGCCGATCGCCGCGACCTTGCCGTTCCAGACGAACTCGCCGGCCACCGCGCTCTTGACGGCGCCGGTATAGGTTCGCACCCGGCTGCGGGCGGCGTTCCGCACGAGCTCCGCCAAGCGGGGAGCGGCCTCGCGGAAGGCCTGCGCCTGCGCGTTGGTCGGCTTCGGGAAGCAGTCGACCGCCCCGAGCCGCATCGCCTCGATCGAGGCAGCGGCACCCTTCTGGGTCAGCGTCGACACCATGATCACCGGCATGGGCCGGAGGCGCATGATCTTCTCGAGGAACTCAAGGCCGTCCATGCCGGGCATCTCGACGTCGAGCGTGACGACGTCGGGGTTCAGCTCCTTGATGAGTGTCCGCGCCTGAAAGGGATCGCAGGCGGTGCCCACCACCTCGATGTCCTCCTGGCTCGACAGCGCGCTCGACAGCAGCGCGCGCATCGTGGCCGAGTCATCGACGACCAGAACCTTGGTGGGTGTCATAGCGGAAACGCCTCGGGTCAATGAACGCAACGATACGCCGTTTGTCCGACCAGCTGCAGCCGGCCCGCGGCATTGCCGCCGATCCTTTCGGAATGGCCGATGTAGAGGTGGCCCTTGTCCACCAGCGCGTCGGCGAATCGGTCGCACAGACGCGCTTTGGTGGGCTCGTCGAAGTAGATCATCACATTGCGACAGAAGATCACGTCGAACCTGCCCTGCATCGGCCATTCGTCGAGCAGGTTCAGCCGGCGGAACGTGACGAGCCGCTTCAAGGCGTCACCCATCTCGATCTCGCCGCCGGCGGTTCGCGTGCAATGCGTCCGGTACGCCTTCGGGATCGTGTGGCCGACCGCGGCCGGATACCGGCCCGCGCGGGCGGCATCGAGCACCGGGGTCGACAGGTCGGTCGCCAAGATCGCGAGGTCCGCACCGGGCAGCCAGTCGAGCGGCGCCACGTCGCGCGCGGCCGCCGCGAGGCACATCGCGATGGTGTAGGGCTCCTCGCCGCTGGAACAGCCCGCCGACCAGATCCGCACGCGGTGGCCGGCCTTCGCGCGGCGCAGCAGGTCCGGCAGCACCACCGAGCTCAGATGTTCGAAATGATGGTTCTCGCGGAAGAAGCCAGTGTGATTGGTGGTCAGCGCCTCGATCATGTGACGCCGTTCGTCGGCGTCGGCGGCGACTAGGCGGACATAGGATTTGAAGTCGGGCAGCCCGAGCGAGCGCACCCGCTTCGATAGGCGACCGGCCATGAGGCTGAGCTTGGAGTCGGCGAGCAGGATGCCGGCATGGGCGTGCAGCATGTCGGCCAGAACCCTGAACTCGGCCGGCCGCAGCATCAGCTCACGCGGTATCTCGAAGCTGCGCTCCTTGGTTTCGCTGACGGCCACGGCGGCTCAGGCGGCTTCGAGCTGCTCTTCGGCGAGCTCCGGCACATCCGAGTGCCGCGCCAAGAGGCGGTCGAGGTCGATCACCATCACCATCCGGTCGCCGACCGACGCCAGCCCCTCGATCAGCCGGGCGGCGGCGACATCGAGTTCGGGTGCCGGCTGGAGTTCGGCGCCGGTCACCGAGATGATATCGCTGACTTGGTCTACAATCAGGCCGAGCAGGCGCGTCGAATATTGCGTGACGAGAATGACGTGGCGCTGGTCCGGTGTCGTGACGCCCCACCCGAGCTGCTCGCGCAGGTCAAGGATCGGGAGCACGGCGCCGCGCAGGTTCATGACGCCCCTGACATAGGAAGGCGCGTGGGGCAGGGGGGTGACGGGCGACCAGGCGCGGATCTCGCGGATTGCCATGATATCGATCCCGAGGTCCTGCTCGCCGATGCAGAAGGTGATCAGCTGGCGGCCCGTTCCGCTTGCGTCCGACATGGTCATGCTTCCTCCGTCGTGCCGACGGCTCCGCGGTGGCCCGACCGGCATATCGAGTCGATATCGAGGATGAGCGCCACCCGACCGTCGCCGAGGATGGTGGCTCCGGCGATGCCCTCGATGCGACCGCAGTTTGCGTCGAGCGATTTGATGACGATCTGGCGCTGGTCGATGATCTGGTCGAGCTGCAGGGCAACCGGACCGTAGCG
>JAEZQR010000170.1 GCA_023413015.1 Pseudomonadota bacterium | reverse complement strand
TCGTGGCGCCGGCGACCACCAGCGGCAAGAACATCAGCCCACGCGTCGCCGCCAAGCTCGACGTGGCGCAGATCTCCGACGTGACGGCGATCCACGACGCCAACACCTTCGAGCGGCCGATCTACGCCGGCAACGCCATTGCCACCGTCCAGTCCGCGGACGCCAAGAAGGTGCTGACCGTGCGCACCACCGGCTTCACGAAGGCGGCGGCGACCGGCGGTTCGGCGAGCGTCGAGAATGTCTCGGGCCCGGGCGATACCGGCCTGTCGCAGTTCGTCGGCGCCGAGCTCACGCACAGCGAGCGGCCCGAGCTGACCTCGGCCAAGATCATCGTGTCGGGCGGCCGCGCGCTGGGTTCGGCGGATGCGTTCAAGCAGTATATCGAGCCGCTGGCCGACAAGCTGGGCGCGGCGGTCGGCGCCAGCCGCGCCGCGGTCGACGCCGGCTACATGCCCAACGACTATCAGGTCGGCCAGACCGGCAAGATCGTGGCGCCCGAGCTCTATGTCGCCATCGGCATCTCGGGCGCGATACAGCACCTCGCCGGCATGAAGGACTCGAAAGTCATCGTCGCGATCAACAAGGACGAGGAAGCCCCGATCTTCCAGGTCGCGGACTATGGCCTCGTCGGCGACCTGTTCCAGATCGTGCCGGAGATGACTCAGAAGGTCTGAGCCTTCGGATTATTATCGATCATCTGCCATCAGCCCGGTGCCCTTGCGCCGGGCTGACGTGTTTTAGCGGGATTGCGCCCCATAGGGCTTCCACTCGCCCTCAGGCAGCGCCAGCCGGTCGAGCACGATGCGGATCACCTGCCCGTTCCACGGCAGGCCGACATGGCTGCCGGCGACCGCGATGCTTTCGCGCTTCTCGCCTGCCGGGACGATCGCGGCCTCGGCCGGCACGATGCCTTCGTCGGTGCTGTAGATCGAGGTGAGCGGGACCGGCGGCGGCTCGTGGAGCCGGGTATCGATCGGCGGATTGTCGACCTTGTGATCGTTCAACGCCTCGTAGAGCCGCCAGGCATTGTTGGCGCGCAGGTCTCCCACGCTCGGCGTACCGATGGTGATCACCTGCCGCACGCAGGTGGGCACGCGCTTGGCGACCTCGCGGGCGTAGAGGCCGCCGAGGCTCCAGCCGATCAGCGACGCCGGCTTGCCGTGGCGGTCGGACCAGATGCGCACGCGCGTCTGCATCGTCTCCAAAAGCCCGCGCCGCAGCCCCAAATTGACGCCCAGCTCCCACCCTACCACCGGGTAGCCGGCCTCCGCGATGCAGTGACGGAGCGGCGCGGTGAAACGGTCGTTCGCCAGCAGGCCGGGGAACACCATCACCGGGTGCGCATCGCGCCGGGGTGCCTGGCCGATGGCCGGGCGCGATGCCCGAAAGCGGAAGAACTCGGGCGCCGCGCGCAGCTCGGCGAACAGTCGGGCTTTCGAGGGCGCCTGCATCATCCGGCCTCCCTTCACCCGCCCGCCTTAGAGCGTGGCGATGAACGCCCGCACGTCGGCGCCGATATCGGCGCGTTCGAGCGCGAGCGCGATGTTGGCGTTCACATGGCCGGCCTTGTCGCCGCAATCGAACCGGCGGCCTGCATAGGTGTAGCCGTGGAACGGTTGGCTACCGATCAGCTCGGCCATCGCATCGGTCAGCTGCACCTCGCCGCCCGCGCCGCGCTTGTGGGCGGAGAGCACGTCCATCACCTCCGGCTGGAGGATGTAGCGGCCGATCGCGGCCAAGCGCGATGGCGCGGCCTCGGGCTTCGGCTTCTCGACCATGCCGGTCATCTCGGTGAGCGGCCCATCGACCTTGCCGGCTGCGATGATGCCGTAGCGGTCGGTATGCTCGGCCGGCACTTCCATCACCGCCAGCACGTTGCCGCCGACCTGCTCATAGGCGTCGACCATCTGCTTGAGGCAGGGGTTCTCGGGCTGCCACAGCAGCTCATCGGGGAGCAGCACCGCGAACGGCTCATCGCCGACGATATGCCGCGCGCACCAGACGGCGTGGCCCAAGCCCGCCGGCTCCTGCTGGCGCACATAGACGATGTTGCCCGGCGCCAGCTGCGTGCCGTCGAGCTCCGCAAGCTGCTTGTCCTTGCCGCGCTCCTTCAAGGTCGCGGTGAGCTCGCCCGCCACGTCGAAATAGTCCTCGAGCGCGCTCTTGCCGCGCGCGGTGACGAAGATCAGCTCTTCGATGCCGGCGGCGAGCGCTTCGTCGACGGCGTACTGGATCAGCGGCCGGTCGACGACGGGCAGCATCTCCTTCGGTACCGCCTTGGTCGCGGGCAGGAACCGCGTGCCCAAGCCCCCGACCGGAAACACCGCCTTGCGCACAGGCTTCACCGCCATCGACACCGATCTCCCCTTAATTTCATTGCGGATGTGGAACGTCAGAACCGCTTCAGCAAGCGCAGATAATAGGCTCGCTCCTCCTCCGAACGTTTCGGGTCGGAGGCGCGTTCCTCCAACAGCTTGCGGATTTCCTGCACACGCCGCATGTGCTGCTCGTCGGGCAGCTTGACGATCCCCTGACCGAAGCCGCGCCCGGGCCGGCCGAGCGGGTCGACGCCCGATCCCGACTGGCCGGGCTGCGCCGCCAGCGCCCCGCCGGCCGCCTGCGCCATGGCCTGCGCCTGCC
>JAEZQR010000140.1 GCA_023413015.1 Pseudomonadota bacterium | reverse complement strand
TTCCGCCTTTGCCGTGCGCTCAGCCCGACCGCAAGAGGCCGACCGCTGCATCCCGCTCGAACAGGTAGAGGAGGATGCGCGCCGCCTGCCCGCGCGGGCTGTCGAGGCCGCCGTCGCGATCGACGAGCAGCCGCGCATCATCGCGTGCGACGGCCAGCAGCTCGCCCATCTGTACCGGATCGGCCAGCCGCCATTCGGGCTCGCCGGACTGGCGCACGCCCAGGATCTCGCCGCCGCCGCGAAGCCGCAGATCCTCCTCGGCGATGCGGAAGCCGTCGTTGGTCTCGCGCATCAGCGACAACCGCGATCGCGCGGTCTCGGAGACCGTCGGGGACCGCAGGAGCAGGCACACCGATTTGGCCGCACCGCGTCCGACCCGGCCGCGCAGCTGATGAAGCTGGGCAAGGCCGAAGCGCTCCGCCTGCTCGATGATCATCAGCGTGGCGTTGGGCACGTCGACGCCGACCTCGATCACGGTGGTGGCGACGAGCACCTGGATGAGGCCGGCCTGGAAATCGGCCATCACCTCGTCCTTCTCCGCCCCCTTCATGCGGCCGTGGACGACTCCGACCGCCGCGCCATAATGCTCGCGCAAGCTGGCTGCCCGCGCTTCGGCCGCGGCGAGATCACCCTTCTCCGACTCTTCGACGAGCGGGCACACCCAATAGGCCTGTCCGCCGTTCGCGATATGCCGCCCCAGCGCGGCGTAGATCTCCAGCAGCCGTTCGAGCGGCACGACGCGCGTGTCGATCGGCTGCCGGCCCGGCGGCATCTCGTCCAATCGCGACACGTCCATCTCGCCGTAGACGGTGAGCGTCAGCGTGCGCGGGATCGGCGTAGCGGTCATCACCAGCACATGCGCCGGATGCTCGGCCTTGTTGGCCAGCATCAGCCGCTGGTGAACGCCGAAGCGATGCTGCTCGTCGATCACGACGAGGCCGAGGTCCTTGTAGGCCACGGCTTCCTGGAAGATGGCGTGCGTTCCGACGAGGATATCGATCTCGCCGGCCGCCAGGGCCGCAAGCGTCTCGGCGCGCACCTTGCCCTTCTCGCGGCCCGTCAGGATCGCCACGCGCACCGGCAGGCCATCGAGCAGCGCAGTGATGTTGGCAAAATGCTGGCGCGACAGGATCTCGGTCGGCGCGAGCATCGCTGCCTGCGCTCCCGACTCGACCGCCGCCAGCATCGACAGCAGCGCGACGATCGTCTTGCCCGAGCCGACATCGCCCTGGAGCAGCCGCAGCATCGGTGACGCCTGCGCCAGATCGCCGGTGATCTCGGCGACCGCGCGCATCTGCGCGCCGGTCGGGCGGTACGGCAGCTTGGCGATCAGCGCCTCCGAAAGCTTGCCCGTGCCCGGGAGCGGCCGCCCGCGCCGCCGCCGTGTGTCGGCGCGGACCAGCATCAGCGCAAGCTGGTTGGCGAGCAGCTCGTCATAGGCGAGCCGGTCGCGGGCCGGCTTCTCAGCTTCCAGCCGGTGCGCCTGAACCAGCGCTTCGCGCCACGACGGCCAGCGGCGCGTCGAGACGAGGCTCGGCTCGATCCACTCGGGCAGTTCGGGGGCGCGTTCGATAGCCTGGCCGACCAGCGCCCCCATCCGCCGGTTCGCGATGCCTTCGGTCAGGCCGTAGACCGGCTCGCGCTCGGGAATGGCATCGCCGCCGCCGACCGGCACGACATGGTCGGGATGCACGATCTGGAGCGCCATGCCGTAGCGTTCGAGCTTGCCCGACACGAGCCGCCGCTCGCCAATCGGCAGCAGCTTCTTCGCATAGCCGCCGCGGTCGGCGAAGTAGACGAGCGTGATCGCGTTGCCGTCCTCGTCGATGCAGCGCACGCGCAAGGGCGAGCGCGGGCCGCCGCTGTCGTAGCCCACCACCCGCAGCTCCACCGTCACGACGCGGTCGACATAGGCCGTCGACAGCGTGTCGAGGCGGAAACGCTCAATGGCGGTGACCGGCAGGTGGAACAGCAGGTCGACGACTCGGTTGAGCCCAAGCCGCGCGAGCCCGCGCGCCACGGCCGGCCCTACGCCTTTCAGCGCGGAGGTTTCGGCGAACAGAGGGTTGAGAATGCTGGGACGCATGCGGTATCCGGCCGCGACGTTAGACGATGGCGCGGGCCGGTTCCACCGGACTCGCGCTGCAGCCCTTTCCGCGAGACATTCCGTGACCGACGATCTCGACTTCCGCCGCCGCCGTATCGCCTTTCGTGCCTGGCATCGCGGCACCAAGGAGGCCGACCTGATGATCGGCGGCTTCGCCGACCGCTACGCGGCGGCCTGGGGGCCTGCCGAGCTCGATTGGTTCGAGGACCTGCTCGCCGAGACCGACGTCGACATCATGTCCTGGGCGCTCGGCACGCAGGACGCGCCCGAACGCTATCGCGGCCCGCTCCTCGACGCGCTCCGCCGCCTCGACTTCATCGGCACGGCACGGTGATCGACCTCAAGCGCCTCGTCCAGGCGACCGAACCGCTCACGCTCGCCGGCTGCCCCGCCGGCTTCCAGCCTTGGCTGATGGCCGATATTGCGCGTGCCGCGAAGGGCCGCGCGATCTTCGTTGCGCCCGACGAGGCAGGTGCCCGCGCGGTGATCGATGCCGCGCATTATTTCGCGCCCGAGCTGGAGACGATCTTCTTCCCGGCGTGGGACACGCTGCCGTACGACCGTGCCTCGCCGTCGCTGCGCGTCACCGCTGACCGGATCGCCGCGCTAGCCGCATTGGCCGCGAAGCCGAAGGGCCCGCAGCTCGTCGTCACCACGATCAATGCGCTGACCCAGCGCACGCTGCGGCCCGAGCGAATCGCGGGACTGACCGCGCGCATCGCACCGGGCGAACGCATCGACCGCGACCGTCTCGCTGCGATCCTGCAGTCGAACGGCTATGTCCGCACCGACACCGTCGCCGAAGCCGGCGAGTTCGCGGTTCGCGGCGGCCTGCTCGACCTGTTTCCCGCCGGCGAGGAATATGCGCTTCGCCTCGACTTCTTCGGCGACGAGATCGAGACCGTCCGCCGCTTCGATCCCGGCAGCCAGCGCACCATCGAGACCAGCCCCGGCTTCACGCTGATGCCCGTCTCTGAGGTGCTGCTGACCGAGGAGGCGGTACGTACCTTCCGCCAAGGCTATGTCGAGACCTTCGGCGCCACGGCGACCGGCGATCCGCTCTACCAGGCGATCAGCGACGGCCGGCGGCTGGCAGGTATGGAGAACTGGCTGCCGCTGTTCGAGCCCGAGCTGGCGACGCTGTTCGACTATCTCTCCGAGGACGACGTGATCGTCCGCGACTCCGGCGCCGAGAAAGCCGCCGAGCAGCGTTTCGAGGCGATCGCCGACTATTACGAGAACCGCAAGGCCGCGCTCTCGACCTCGAAGGGCAGCTACCGTCCGCTGGCGCCCGACACCCTGTATCTCACGAAGGACGAGTGGCGCGAGCGGCTGAACGACGCGCGGGCGCACCTGACCTCGCCGTTCCATGTTCCCGAGGACACGCCGCGCACCGTCGATTTCGGTGCCGAACCGGCCCGCGACTTCGCGCCCGAACGCGCGGCGAACGAGAATGTCTACGAGGCGGTGCAACGCCATGTCGACGAACTCCGCAAGGCGAAGACCCGCGTCGTGCTGGCGAGCTATACTGGCGGCGCCCGCGAGCGACTGTCGGGCCTGCTCGGCGATCATGGGCTGAAGCGCCTGCTGCCGGTCGATAGCTGGCAGGAAGCGCTCGGCGCCGGCGCCGAGGGCAAGGTCGCGCTCATCGTGCTGCCGCTCGAGCATGGCTTCACGTTCGAGGATGTCGCCGTCCTGACCGAGCAGGACATGCTCGGCGACCGTCTCGTGCGCCGCAAGCGCGCGAAGAAGGCCGATGCGTTCCTCGCCGAGCTGGCGATGCTCACGCCGGGCGACCTCGTGGTGCACGCGGACCATGGCATCGGCCGCTACGAGGGGCTGACCACCATCCCCGTCGGCAATGCGCCGCACGATTGCGTGATGCTGACCTACGACGGCGGCGACAAGCTCTACGTGCCGGTCGAGAACATCGACGCGCTGTCGCGCTACGGCGCCGAGAGCGAGGGCGTTGGGCTCGACCGGCTCGGCGGCGTGCAGTGGCAGGCGCGCAAGGCGCGCATGAAGGAGCGCATCCGCGAGATCGCGGGCGAGATCCTGAAGACCGCGGCCGCGCGCGCCACCCGCCCGGCCCCCGCGGCCGAGGCCAACCCGGTCGGCTATCCGGCCTTCGTCGACCGCTTCCCCTATGCCGAAACCGACGACCAGCTGAAGTCGATCGACGACGTGCTCGCCGACCTCGCCTCGGGCCACCCGATGGACCGGCTGGTGGTCGGCGACGTCGGCTTCGGCAAGACCGAGGTTGCGCTGCGCGCCGCCTTCGTCGCGGCGATGAACGGGATGCAGGTGGCGATCGTCTGCCCGACCACCCTGCTCGCCCGCCAGCACTACCAGAATTTCCGCGAGCGCTTCGCCGGCTTCCCGGTCGAGGTCCGCCAGCTTTCCCGCCTCGTCGCGGCGGGCGAAGCGAAAAAAGTCCGCGAAGGCCTCACCGACGGCTCGGTTGACATCGTGGTCGGCACGCATGCCATTCTCGCCAAGACTGTCGAGTTCAAGCGGCTGGGTCTCGTCGTCGTCGACGAGGAACAGCGCTTCGGCGTCGCGCACAAGGAGCGGCTGAAGGCGCTGCGCAACGACGTCCATGTGCTGACACTCACCGCGACGCCGATCCCGCGCACGCTCCAGATGGCGATGTCGGGCCTGCGCGAGCTGTCGGTGATCACCACGCCGCCGGTCGACCGCTTGGCGGTGCGCACCTACGTCATGCCGTGGGACGAGGTGGTGGTGCGCGAGGCGTTGCTGCGCGAGCATTATCGCGGCGGCCAGAGCTTCTTCGTCACGCCGCGCATCGCTGACCTGCCCGACATCGAGAAGTTCCTGCGCGATTCCGTGCCCGAGGTGCGCTACGTCATCGCGCACGGACAGATGGCGCCGACTGAAGTCGAGGAGCGCATGAGCGCCTTCTACGACAAGCAATATGAGGTGCTGGTCTCGACCACGATCATCGAGTCCGGCCTCGATATCCCGAGCGCCAACACGCTGATCGTCCACCGGGCCGACATGTTCGGCTTGGCGCAGCTCTACCAGATCCGCGGGCGTGTCGGCCGGTCGAAGGTGCGCGCCTACGCCTATATGACGACGCCCGCCGACAGCTCGATGACCGAGACGGCGGAGAAGCGGCTGCAGGTGCTCTCCAGCCTCGACAGCCTGGGCGCGGGCTTCCAGC
>JAEZQR010000110.1 GCA_023413015.1 Pseudomonadota bacterium | reverse complement strand
TGCGGCAGCTCGTTGCCCTTGATGTTGACCGGAACGCCGGCCGCCTCCACCGTGAACGGTGCCCCGGGGGCGCCACCGTTGAAGGCAGCGTTAATCCCGGCCTGTGCCGCGGCCAGTGCCGGGTTGATCGTCGCCAGGCCACCGGCTGCCGCTGCCTGCAGGAAGCCGCAGAGCGAAAAGGCGCCTGTCGCACCAACGCCGCTGCCGCTGGGGAACGGTGTCGGGGCCCGCAATGGTGCGACATTGCCACCGATCCCGCTGATGATCTGATTGACGGCACCCACGAAAGCATTGGTGCCAGCGGCGTTGCCCGCCGTGTTCGGCACCACCGCGCAGTTGGAGCCGTTGCTGATATCCTTGATGATCACAGCATCGTTACGACCACCCGACGGGTCTCGCGGATTGGCGAGGAACTTGTCGGACGATACCTTGGTATGGAGATAGCTGAAGTTCGCGTTGAACAGCCAAGCCGGGCTCGGCTGGATCACGGCCTCGGCCTCAAGGCCGTAGATGTTGGCATCCACGTTATCGTTGACCGACGTGCGGGCAACGATGCGGCTCAGTTGCAGGTCCTTATACTTATAATAGAAGCCCGTCAGGTTGAGGCGAAGCGTGCCATCGAGCAGCGTATTCTTCGATCCGATCTCGAATGCATCAATCGACTCAGGCGCGAAGCTCTCCGGAACTGTGAAGATCGGCGACAGTGGCGGGTTGATACCGCCCGACTTGTAGCCGCGCGAGTAGGATGCGTAGATCAGGTTGTCGTCGGTGATCTTGTAGTCGAGGACCGCGCGACCCGTGATCTTGTCCGACTTCATGTTCCGTTCCTGGAACAGCTGGTTACCCGGGCGTCCCGGATCCGCGTCGAAGCTTACGACGAAGGGGGAGTCGAAGGCATTCGCCGTGCCGATCGGTACCGGGAAGGCAGCCAGCGCCGTCCGGGCCCGAACATATTTGTCGTCGTTGTTGTAACGGAGCCCGAGCGTGAGCTTCAGCTGATCCGTCATGTCCCAATAGGCTTCGCCGAAGATGCCGTAGGATTTCAGGCGGAAGGCATCGGTGTTGTTGCGGTAGAATGGGCTGCCAAGGAACACGGGCGGGAAGGCGGTATTGCCTCCTGTCCGCTGGCCCAGAGTCGTCAGCGCACCGAGAACGCCGGAGATATAGTCGATGCCGAAGGCGTTCACATAGTAGCTGTTCTCCGACAGCTTGCCCTTGGTGTAGATGCCGCCCAGCAGGAAGTTGACCGGGCCGTCGAGGTCAGTTTCGAGGATGGCCTCGACCGACCAGCCATTGTTCTTCTGGTTGGAGCGGTCAAAGTCGAGCGGCGTCGCGCTGCAAATTGAGTGACCGCCGAAGGAGCCCGTGCCGGTTTCTTCGGCGTCCGACGTGCAGTAAGGTCCGTTCGGTCCGTTAGGAATGAGTGCTGTCCGCGTCGGCGCCAATAGCGCTCCAAGCGCCGGCCCGAGCGGTGCAGGAACCAAGGCTGCATAATTCTGAAGCGCAGTTAGGCCCGGAATGTAAACCGCCGGATTCTGCACCGAGAGGTTGTAGTCCTGCCGCGAGTCGACCCTGGCTGCCTGATACAGGCCGGAAACCTGAAGCTTTACCGAGCCGAAATCGTGCTCGATGCGGCCCACGTACTGTTGTTCGTCCGAGAAATACTCGGGGTTCGTATCAGTGTTGACGGTGCGTACGTCGGCGGGGCTTACGAATGACGCGAATGCGTCAGTGCCATATAGACTGCCCAACCCGAGCGGCGCCACGGCTGCCGCAATGGTGGAGCCCGCCTGGAATGCGAGGAACTCGCGCGAGGACAGCGTGCCGACGAAGGTCGAGTTGCCGTTGGTGACGCCGGGCTCCAGTCGGCCCGGCAGGCAGCCGAGCACGCCGGTGGGATCGCGCTGGCAGAGCTGCTTCTGGATGCGAAGGCGATCGTCGTTCTCGCGGAAGTAGTAGGCCATCAGATCGACGGTCGTATTGTCGGTCGGCTCCCAGCGGATCGAGCCGCGGACGGCATACATGTCGCGTCCATCGATACGGCTATTGTCGAACAGATTCTTCGTGAAGCCGTCTCGATTCAGGTAGAAACCGGCAACACGCACGGCGAGCGACTCGCCGAGGGGCACGTTGACCATGCCCTTGAATTTCATCGAGTCGTAGTTGCCATATTCGCCTTCGGCGCTGGCTTGGAAGCTGTTCAGCCTGGGCTTGGCGGTGATGAGGTTGACCACGCCCGACGTCGCGTTGCGGCCGAACAGCGTGCCCTGCGGCCCGCGCAGCACCTCGATGCGCTCGAGGTCGAAGAACTCCGTCTCGAACAGGCGGGTGCCAAGCAACGGCATGTCGTTGACATGTATTGCGGTCGCGGCATCGCAAGTCACGCCGACGCAAAGATCGCCGATGCCGCGGATGGTGAAGCTCGATCCTGTGAAGTTGGTTTTCGTGTAGGTGATGTTCGGCAGCGTCAGTTGGAGATCGGACGAGTTATCGATCTGCTGGCGTTCAAGCGCCTCGGCAGTGAAGGCGCTGACCGCGATCGGGACGTCTTGAAGCGATTGTGCCTGACGTTGCGCGGTGACGACAATCTCCTCGAAATCTCCACCTGCTGCAGTGGCTGCCTGGCTGCGTGTGCCGCCGCTGCGCTCGCCGCCGGCGCCGGTTTCGAGATTGCCTTGCGTACCAGGCTGAGGCTCGGGCACCGTCTGCGCGAACGCCGGACCGGCAACGAGCAGGGCAAGCGCGGATGCGCTGGTGACGAGCGAAAGACGCACGTTGGCTGCAAACGGATTCATGTTCCGAGATCCTCCCCAGGTTATGTCGGCCCGCCGTCATCCGTCTGGCGCGGATTGTCCGGCGGCTTCGGCCCAAGGAGCGCGGCCTAAAAGACATGCTCCCTCTGCCGCTTGCGTTGCATTTGAACAACGAAGCGAGAGCCTTGTCCAGCAAGGGCAAGGTATATCTACGGGTTTTGACAGGTAAGGGCTTGAACCGTCGCTTATTTGCAACGGTGCTTCGGGTTACTTCCGGACTTTCAGTGCCGTAAGCGTATCGATGGGGCACTCGGCGCCCGAGCGGGCGCGGATAGCGTCGCGTCCGGCGCAGAGGCGTCCAGCGCGTGTCTGCTGGTAATAGAAGCCCCGATAGTATGAAAGCGCCGAACAATCGTCCTTGAAGCGCATCCGCCAGCGCTCTCCACCGGCGAGGACGAGGTCGATAGTGCGGTCGCTGGTGACGATCGCGCCTGCGATGCGCTCGCTATCTATGCAGGCGCGGCGGGACTTGCCGGTGATCCGCTCCAAGAGGCTCTGTGATTCCTTATAGTCGGCTATCGACGGGCGCACCGGTACCTTGCGCATCTTGGGTGGCTCGGCGGCAGCCGGTGGAGCAAGCGCCAGCGCCGCGGCAAGAAGGGTCAGCCGTCGTATCATCTAGGCTTTCTTCGACAGGCGTATTGAACGTCCGCTGAACCTTTGCGGTCTCGACGCTGTGCGGGTCAACGCCTTATCCTGGCAGAATGGACGCCATAGACGCGATGAAGGATGTGGTCGGGCCCCGCGGCTGGACCGAAGATCCTGCCGAGTTGGAGCCGCGGCTGATCGACTGGCGCGGGCGTAAGCGGGGCATGGCATCGCTGATGCTCAGTCCGGCGAGCACCGCGGAAGTTGCCGCCATCGTTCGCTTGGCGGCGGCCCACCGCATCGGCCTGGTGCCGCAGGGCGGGAACACTAGCCTGTGCGGCGCGAGCGTCCCCGAGCCAGAAGGCGGGGCCGTTCTCGTATCGCTGGCGCGGATGCGGCGCATCCGGTCGGTCGATCCGCAGGATCATTCGCTGGTCGCCGAGGCCGGTGTGACGCTTGCCGAGGTGCATGCAGCCGCAGGCGGGGCGGACCGGATGTTCCCGCTATCGCTGGGAGCCAAGGGTAGCGCCACCGTCGGCGGCCTGATCTCGACGAATGCCGGCGGCGTCCAGGTGCTGCGCTACGGTACCATGCGGGCGCTAACGCTCGGGATCGAGGCGGTGCTGCCCGACGGATCGGTGCTGAATCAGCTATCGGCACTGCGCAAGGACAACACCGGTTACGACATCAAGCAGTTGCTGATCGGCGCGGAGGGAACGCTTGGCTTCGTGACCGCCGCGGCGCTCAAGCTGGTGCCGCGCCCGCGGAGCGTGGCGACCGCATTCATCGGGCTCGCCTCGCCCGAGGCGGCCTTGGCGCTGCTCGGGCGCCTGCGGGCGGCCACCGGCGACCAGATCGACAGCTTCGAGCTGATGCCGCGCGTCGGACTCGATCTGGTGTTTGCGCATATCCCCGACACACGCGATCCGATGGGCCTCGTGCACCCGTGGTACGTGCTCGTCGAGGCGACATCGGCTCGGGACGGCGATCCGCTCGATGAGGCGCTGGAGGCCGCGATCGGGGAAGCGATCGCGGCAGGCGAGGTGGCGGATGCCGTCATCGCGGCCAGCGAGGGGCAGCGGGCCGCGCTATGGAAGCTGCGCGAAACCCTGCCCGAGGCCGAGCGCGTTGACGGCGCCTCGGTAAAGCACGATGTTTCGGTGCCGGTCGCCCGGATGCCGGCCTTCCTCGCCGAAGCGACGCCGACGGTCGAGCGTGGCTGGCCCGGCGCACGCGTGCTGGCCTTCGGGCATCTTGGCGACGGCAACGTCCACTTCAATGCTCGGCCCCCGGCGGGGGAAAGCTACGAGAGCTTCCGGACGCATGCGGAAGCGATCACGCGGATGGTGAACGACATCACCCATGCCCATGGCGGCTCGATCTCGGCCGAACACGGCATCGGGACGCTCAAGCGGGCCGAGCTGGTGCGGCTGGGCGATCCGACGAAGCTCGCTGCCATGCGGGCTATAAAGGTCGCGCTCGACCCGCATGGCATAATGAACCCGGGCAAGCTGCTCTAGCCTTGCCTCCGGCCTGCCGCGCATTTAAAGCGGACGCTCTGAGCGGACAGGGGGCACCGTCCGCGCCCATGCGTTCACGAGGTCCACTTTCACATGGCTACCAATCCGGCCGCTCAGAACCAGCAGGTTCTGCCGCTTTTCTACGATTCGCTCGCGCCGCTCTCGTCGCAGCTGCACCCGAAGCACAAGCTTCGCATGCGCTCGACGTTCCCGGAGGCGCACAAGACGCACGCCGTGCCGCTGACGGTCGACGAGTTCGTGGTGGCGCAGCGCTTCTACCCGATCGTGTTCGGCGTCGGCGAGAACCCGGCGCCGCTCGCGCTCCTCGGGCTGTCCGAGGGCGCGAACATGTTTGTCGATGCCGAGGGCAACTGGCGCCAGGACGTCTACATCCCGGCCTATGTCCGCCGCTATCCGTTCATGCTCGCCAAGATGCGTCCGGACAGCGAAGAGCTGACCCTGTGCTTCGACGATACGTCGGACTTGGTCGGTGAGGGCAATGAGGACGGTGTCGCGCTGTTCGACGGCGAGCAGCCGACCGACCAGACCAAGGCGATCCTCGAGTTCTGCGAACAGTTCGAACAGTCGGTCGGCCGCACGCGCATGTTCGTCGAGGAGATGCAGAAGCTCGACCTGCTGATGGACGGCGAGGTCACCATCCAGCAGCCCGGTATGGAGCAGCCGGCGGTCTATCGCGGCTTCCGCATGGTGAACGAGGAAAAGCTGCGCGAGCTTCGCGGCGACCAGGTGCGCAAGCTCGTCGGCAACGGCATGGCCGCCATCATCTACGCGCATCTGTTCAGCCTGAGCCTGGTCCGCGAGCTGTTCGCGCGCCAGACGGCGTCGGCCGCGGCCTAAGCCACTTCCGTATCGCGTAACCTCGGCTACAGTCCTCCCTCCACAACGGAGGGAGGACGAGCCTATGGCCACCATCGCGGACGACGCGGACCGCTATTCCCATAGCCGCTATTCCAAGGTTGCGATCACGCTGCACTGGCTGATCGCATTGATGATCATCGGCAACGTCATCGGTGCCCTGATCTTCGAGGGTCTGCTGGACAGCCCCGACGCGGCCGAGCGGGCCCGCGGCGTCCTGATCGTCAACATCCACAAATCGATCGGCCTGACGGTGCTCGTGCTCAGCCTCATGCGTCTGGCGTGGCGCGTCAGGCACGGCTTCCCGCGCCTTCCCGAGCATATGGCGCGGTGGGAGATCGCGCTGGCGCGCGGCAATCATCTAGTCTTTTACTTCCTTATGATTGCGGTACCGTTTGCCGGCTACATCATGTCGTCTAGCGGGCGCTATCCGATCATCTACTTCGGGCTGTTCGAAGTGCCGAAGCTGCCAGTCGGCAAAGGCTTGGGCGACTTTGCGCATGAAGCGCATGGAATCCTAGCATTCACGACGGTCGGCCTGCTCGTGCTGCACGTCGCCGGTGCGCTCAAGCATCACTTCCTCGACCGCGACGACGTGCTGGCGCGCATGCTGCCGCTGGTTCGGCCGAAACGTCCATAGCGGAGACGTG
>JAEZQR010000086.1 GCA_023413015.1 Pseudomonadota bacterium | reverse complement strand
CGCCGAGCGCGCGCTCACCCGCAAGGGCTATCAGGTGCTCTCGGCCGCGCACGGCGAGGAGGCGCTGGAGATACTGGAGGGGCGGGAGCAGGGCGTCGATCTGCTGATCTCGGACGTGGTGATGCCGACGATGGACGGCCCGACGCTGGTGCGTCATGCGCGCGAGCGCTTTCCCACCCTGCGCATCATCTTCATGTCCGGCTACGCCGAGGAACAGCTGCGCAAGTCGATCGACGTGCCGGGCGCCGGCTTCCTGCCCAAGCCCTTCTCCGTCCAGGAGCTGGGGGAGGCGGTGCGGTCGGCGCTGGCCCGCGACGCCGGTTGAGACGTTGCCCCCATTCGTATAGCCTGCCCTACCAATCGGTGCTATTCGACCTTGACCGGTGTTGCCGGTGGTTGCGTGCCGTCTTTGCTAACCCCGCGTAATGGCGCGGAAAACGGGGCTACAGGATGTCGAATGTTGCGTTGACCGGCTGCCGCGTTCTCGTTGTCGAGGACGAGGTGCTCATCGGCATGGTGCTCGAGGATATCCTCGAGATGCTCGGTTGCGCGCTCGTCGGATCGGCTGCGACGATGGACGAGGCCTGGCGCCTGGCGACGGACAGCGCGTTCGACGTCGCCATCCTCGACGTGAACATCGGCGCGGACCCGATTTTCCCGCTGGCCGAAAATATCCAGGAGCGCGGCATTCCGATCATCTTCGCGACCGGTTCGCTGCCCGACTCGCTCCCCGAGCGGTTCCGCGAGTGCCCGGTGCTTGAGAAGCCCTATGTCTATGCCGGCGTCGAAGCCGCGCTCGGCAGGGCTTGGCCGGCGCAGAAGCCGATCGCCACCGCCGGCTGAGATGTCGTTCTCCCAGCGTAACGGCAGCTGAAGTTCGCTGCGTCGGACCGGAATTTTAATCCAATAATTTCAAAATATTACGGGCAATAAATTCCTGATGTTCTCCCCTTGTACTACTGGAACAAAATACGTACATTGTGTCTGTTGAAAGCGTTTATCGACACGGCTACGAGAGGGTGAGACAGTGGCAGCTCCGCTTCGATTAGTGAAGGACGACATGGATAGGCAAAAGGCGCTCGAGGCCGCGCTCGCTCAGATCGATCGTGCGTTCGGCAAGGGCTCGGCAATGAAGCTCGGCCAGAAGGAGACGATCGAGGTCGAGGCGATTTCGACCGGCTCGCTCGGGCTCGACATCGCGCTCGGCATCGGCGGCCTGCCGAAGGGCCGCGTCATCGAGATCTACGGTCCGGAATCGTCGGGCAAGACGACGCTGGCGCTGCACGTCATCGCGGAGGCGCAGAAGGCCGGCGGTACTGCGGCGTTCATCGATGCCGAGCACGCGCTCGACCCGGTCTATGCGAAGAAGCTCGGCGTCAACATCGACGAGCTGATCGTCTCGCAGCCGGACACCGGCGAGCAGGCGCTCGAGATCACCGACACGCTGGTGCGCTCGAACGCGATCGACGTGCTGGTGGTCGACTCGGTGGCCGCGCTCGTCCCGCGCGCCGAGATCGAGGGCGAGATGGGCGACAGCCACGTGGGTCTTCAGGCCCGCCTGATGTCGCAGTCGCTTCGCAAGCTCACCGGATCGATCGCCCGGTCGAACTGCCTGGTGATCTTCATCAACCAGCTGCGCATGAAGATCGGCGTGATGTACGGCAACCCGGAAACCACGACGGGCGGCAACGCGCTGAAGTTCTACGCGAGCGTCCGTCTCGACATCCGCCGTACCGGCGCGATCAAGGATCGGGACGAGGTCGTGGGCAACACCACGCGCGTGAAGGTCGTGAAGAACAAGGTGGCGCCGCCGTTCAAGCAGGTCGAGTTCGACATCATGTACGGCGAAGGCGTGTCGAAGGTCGGCGAAATCCTCGATCTCGGCGTCAAGGCCGGGCTGATCGAGAAGTCGGGCGCCTGGTTCTCCTACGACTCGACCCGGATCGGGCAGGGTCGCGAGAACGCCAAGAACTTCCTCAAGGAGAATCCGGCAATTCTGGAGCGGCTCGAAAAGGCGATCCGCGACAACGCCGCCGGCGTCTCGGAGGCAATGCTGGTCGGTCCCTCGGAAGAGGATGACATCTGAGCCGCATCGGCTTCCTGCAACGAAAGGCCCGCCCTCACCGGCGGGCCTTTTGCGTTGGGATAGCTTCATCCCCCGCTTTGGTGTGAACTTGGTGTGAACTTCTGCCCGCTTGCGAACGTACCAGGAACATAGAATATAGCCGCCGATGTTGCGGAGGCGATGGTGGCGGCGAGCGCGAAACGGGAACGGCAGGTCGCGTCCTTCGACGAAGGCGAGCTATGGTGTTCGGACGAGGCCGACCCGCCGCTCAGCCCGGCTGGCTGGTATTTCCGTGTTCCGCGCGGCACGCCGCAGCTGTGGATCGGTCCGTTCGCCGAAATCGAGGACGCCGAGGCCGCCCCGTTCAGCGGCGACGCCCTGCGCGATGCGCAGCGCTACCTGAGGCTGTGGCAGCGCGGCGAACCGCCGCCGCGGCCGAAGCTCGTGGTGGTCGCCGCCGCGCCGGTCGCGACGGTCCCGCCGCCGAAGCCGCAGATGGAGATGGAGCTGTCCGGGGCCGGGGAGGCGCCGCAACGGAAGCCGGCTCGAAGATCATCGTCCCGACGGGCCCCGGCAACGCAATTGCCGCTTGTCTTCGACCTGTGATGATGCGGACCTTTTCACGACCGCCTGCGTCGCCTAAGTCGGGCGCGAGCAAATTGGGAGAAGCCCCGTGACGTCCACGAACGACATCCGTCGCTCGTTCCTCGAATATTTCGGCCGGAACGGCCACACGATCGTGCCGTCGGCGCCGCTGGTGCCGCACAACGATCCGACGCTGATGTTCGTCAACGCCGGCATGGTGCCGTTCAAGAACGTGTTCACCGGTCTGGAGACGCGCCCCTACAGCACCGCGACCTCGTCGCAGAAGTGCGTACGCGCCGGCGGCAAGCACAACGACCTCGACAATGTCGGCTACACCGCGCGTCACCACACCTTCTTCGAGATGCTCGGCAACTTCTCGTTCGGCGACTATTTCAAGGAACGCGCGATCGAGCTGGCCTGGGGCCTCGTCACGAAGGAATGGGGGATCGACGCGAACCGGCTGACGGTCACGGTCTACCACACCGACGATGAAGCCTTCTCGCTGTGGAAGCGCATCGCGGGCCTCCCCGACAGCCGCATCATCCGCATCCCGACGTCGGACAATTTCTGGGCGATGGGCGACACCGGCCCCTGCGGCCCGTGCTCGGAAATCTTCTTCGATCATGGCGAGCATATCCCCGGCGGCCCGCCGGGCTCGCCGGATCAGGACGGCGACCGCTTCGTCGAGATCTGGAATCTCGTGTTCATGCAGTATGAGCAGGTCGATCCCTCGACCCGGCTCGATCTGCCGAAGCCGTCGATCGACACCGGCGCCGGCCTCGAGCGCGTCGCGGCCGTCCTCCAGGGCACGCACGACAATTTCGAGACCGACACCTTCCGCGCGCTGATCGAGGCGTCGGGCGAGCTGACCTCGACCGACACGCACGGCAGCATGAAGGCGTCGCACCGCGTCATCGCCGATCATCTGCGTGCCAGCGGCTTCCTCGTCGCCGACGGCGTGCTGCCGGCCAACGAAGGCCGCGGCTACGTGCTCCGCCGCATCATGCGCCGCGCCATGCGTCACGCGCACCTGCTCGGCGCCAGGGAACCGCTGATGCACCGGCTCGTGCCGGCGCTCGTCGGCCAGATGGGGGCTGCCTATCCCGAGCTCGTCCGCGCCCAGCCGCTGATCGAGGAGACGCTCAAGCTCGAAGAGACCCGCTTCCGGCAGACGCTGCAGAACGGCCTGCGCCTTCTCGACGAGGCGACCGGGTCGATGAAGCCCGGCGACACGCTGCCGGGCGCGGTGGCGTTCAAGCTCTACGACACCTACGGCTTCCCCTACGATCTCACCGAGGATGCGCTGCGCGCGCAGAACCTACAGGTCGATCGCGCCGGGTTCGATGCCGCCATGGCCGAACAGAAGCGCGCCGCTCGCGCCGCCTGGACCGGCTCGGGCGAGGCGAAGGACGCGCAGGTCTGGTTCGACATCGCCGAACGCGATGGCGCCACCGACTTCATTGGCTACTCAGGCCATGACGGTCAGGGCGTCGTCATGGCGCTGGTGAAGGACGGCAAGCAGGTCGATCGCGCGACGGCAGGCGAGACGGTCGCCATCGTCACCAACCAGACGCCCTTCTACGGCGAGAGCGGCGGCCAGGTCGGCGATGCCGGTATCATCAGCGGCGACAATGGCTTGCGCGCGGTCGTTGACGACACGTCGAAGCCGCTGGGCAAGCTGCATGCGCACCATGCCCGGATCGAAAGCGGCGAGCTCAAGGTCGGCGACGCCGTCACGCTCCAGGTCGATGCCGAACGCCGTAGCCGCGTTCGCGCCAACCATTCGGCGACCCATCTCCTGCATGCGGCGCTGCGCCGTCAGCTGGGTGCGCATGTCACGCAGAAGGGCTCGCTCGTCGCGCCCGACCGGCTGCGCTTCGACTTCAGCCATCCCAAGGCGCTGAGTGCCGAGGAGATCGCCGCGATCGAGGCCGAGGTGAACGCGCACATCCGCGCCAACCATCCGGTCGGCACGCGCCTGATGACGCCGGACGAGGCGATCGCCGAAGGCGCGATGGCGCTGTTCGGCGAGAAGTACGGCGAGGAAGTGCGCGTGCTCTCGATGGGCCGTGCCGACGAGAAACATTATTCGGTCGAGCTGTGCGGCGGCACGCACGTCAACGCGCTCGGCGATATCGCGCTGTTCAAGATCATCAGCGAGAGCGCGGTCTCGGCCGGCGTGCGCCGCATCGAGGCGCTGACCGGCGAGGCGGCGCGCGCCTATCTCACCGATCAGGAGGAGCGGCTGAAGGCCGCTGCCGCCGCGCTCAAGGCACGTCCCGACGAGGTGCCGACGCGCGTCGCGGCGCTCGTCGAGGAGCGCCGGCGTCTCGAGCGCGAGCTGGCCGATGCCAAGCGTCAGCTGGCGCTCGGCGGTGGTCGTTCGAGCGAGGAGACGTCGAACGTCGAGCAGGTGGCCGGTGTCGGCTTCATCGGTCAGGTGATCGACGGGCTCGACGCCAAGAACCTTCGCGGGCTCGTCGACGAGGCGAAGAAGAAGCTTGGCAGCGGCGTCGCCGTGCTGGTCGCCGTCAACGACGGCCGCGCCGGCGTCGCGGTCGGCGTGACCGACGATCTGACCTCGCGCTTCTCCGCCGTCGACCTCGTCCGCGCCGCGAGCGCGGCGCTCGGCGGGCAGGGCGGCGGCGGCCGTCCGGACATGGCGCAGGCCGGCGGTCCCGACGGCTCGAAGGCCGCCGATGCCGTCGCAGCCGTCAGGCAGGCGCTCGAATCGGAAGCGGTGACCGCCTAGTTCGGCGCCACATCCCGAAGTCGCCGCCGGCCGAGCGTCGGCGGCGCTTCGAGTCCGGGCACCAGCGCCTGGATCTGCTCGCGCAGCTCCGACCGCTTCTCGTGGATCGAGGCGATGACCGGTCCCATCGGCACGCCGATATCGACCAGCACCGCCTCAGACAGCTGCAGGCTCGCCTCGACGGTTTCGGGGACCGCATCGCTGACGCCCAGCTTGTAGAGTTGCGCGGCATGGAGGGAATCGCGGGCGCGGGCGATGATCTGAAGCTCGGGATGGTCGATACGGGCCGCCTGCACGATCCGCGCGACCGTCTTCGAATCGTCCATCGTCACGACCAGCGCCCGGGCGCGGTCGAGTTCGAGGCGATGGAGGAGATCGATGTTGGCGGCGTCGCCGAAATGCGCCGGGCGCCCCTTGCTGCGATGTGCCGCCACTTCATCGGCGTCGCTGTCGATCGCGATGTACGGCACCTTGTGACGTTCGAGCATGTCGGCGACGAGCTGGCCGACCCGCCCGAAGCCGATCACCACGACGCGCTTGCCTTCCTCCGTGGGCGGCAATGGCTCGGCCGGCTCCCAGCGCTGCGCCCGCGCTTCGACGGACTGCCCCAGGCGGGACAGGAGCGGTATGGCCGTCATGCCGAGCGCCGTGACGAGCTGCGCATCGGCGGCGATCCCGGGGCTGAGCACATGGGCGGCAGTAGCGGCCGCCAGCACGATCAGGCTCATCTCGCCGCCCGGACCCAGCAGCAGCGCGGCGCGCCGCAGTCCGGCTTTCTGCCCCAGGAAGCCGCGGAGCAGCGGGAAGACGAGCATGGACTTGGTGAGCACGAGGAGCGCCACCGCGAGCATGTAGAAGTGCGGCGCGGCCGCGAGCCGCTCGAGGTCGAGCCCCATGCCGACCGACATCAGGAACACGCCCAGGAAAAGCCCCTTGAAGGGTTCGATCGTGACCTCGACCTGCTGCCGATATTCGGTATCGGCGATGACGAGCCCGGCCAGCAGCGCGCCGACGACGAGCGACAGCCCAGCGGCTGCGGTCAGCGCGCTGGCGGCGATCACAATCAGCAACGATGCCGCCATGAACATCTCGGGGCTGCGCGTCCGCGCCGCGCGCTGCAGCGCCGGGCGGAGCAGGAGGCGTCCGACGACGATGATTATCGCGATTGCCGCTGCACCCTTGATCGCGAGAATCCAGAGATCGCTGGCCTCGAACCCCTCTCGGCTGCCAGCGATCGACAGCGCGAAGAGGAGCGGGATCAGCGCCAAATCCTGCAGCAGCAGGATACCAAGGCTGCCGCGGCCGGCGGATGTAACGAGCGCATGCTCGGCGCTGAGAATCGGAAGCACGATGGCCGTGGACGACAAGGACATCGCGGCCCCGATGGTCAAAGCCACCGGCCACGACAGACCTGCAATCGCCGATAATGCGGTTGCGACGATCCCTGTTGTCACCGCGACCTGCAATGTGCCCAGCCCGAAGACCAACCGGCGCATCACCTTCAGTCGTTCGAACGACAGCTCAAGGCCGATCGTGAACATCAGCAGCACGATGCCGATTTCGCCGTAGAGCGTGACGGCCGTCGCATTCGAGATGGTGATCCAGCGAAGCCATGTGACCTCGCCGGCGAGGCCGCCAAGGCCATGCGGGCCGACGAGCATGCCGATCAGGATGAAGCCGACGACTGGGGTGATCCGCAGCGAGGCGAAGGCCGGGATAACCAAGCCGACGGCGCCGAGGATCACGATCGCGTCGCTGATCGAGGAAGTAGAAGCAATTTCGATGGCCATGCCGCCACTCTGCCACGCAAAAAAAGAGGCGTCAGCAATGCCGACGCCTCTCATGATCGGTTTGGGCTAGGAAAGCTTTACTTCCAGTCGCTCATCGCCTTTTCGAGGTTGCGGACGATCGCCTCGAAGAACTGCTCGGTCGTCATCCAGGCCTGATCGGGGCCGATGAGGATGGCGAGGTCCTTGGTCATCTCGCCGTTCTCGACCGTCTCGACGCACACGCGCTCGAGCGTCTCGGCGAAGCGGGTCACGTCGGGCGTGGCGTCGAGCTTGCCGCGATGCTTGAGGCCGCCGGTCCAGGCGAAGATCGATGCGATCGGGTTGGTCGACGTCGCCTTGCCCTGCTGGTGCATGCGGTAGTGGCGGGTGACGGTGCCGTGCGCCGCCTCGGCCTCGACCGTCTTGCCGTCCGGCGTCATCAGCACCGAGGTCATCAGGCCGAGCGAGCCGAAGCCCTGCGCGACGGTGTCCGACTGGACGTCGCCGTCATAGTTCTTGCAGGCCCAGACGAACTTGCCCGACCATTTGAGCGCGCTGGCGACCATGTCGTCGATGAGGCGATGCTCGTAGGTGATGCCGAGCTTGTCGAACTGCGTCTTGAATTCCTTGTCGAAGACTTCCTGGAACAGGTCCTTGAAGCGGCCGTCATAGGCCTTCAGGATCGTGTTCTTGGTCGACAGATAGACCGGCCAGCCGCGCGCGAGTCCGTAGTTGAACGAGGCCCGGGCGAAGTCGCGGATCGAATCGTCGAGGTTGTACATCGCCATGGCGACGCCCGAGGACGGGAAGTCGAACACCTCGTGCTCGATCTCCTCGCCGTTCTCGCCGACCCACTTGATCGTGAGCTTGCCGGCGCCGGGAATCCGGAAGTCGGTGGCGCGATACTGGTCGCCGAAGGCGTGGCGGCCGATGACGATCGGATCGGTCCAGCCGGGCACCAGACGCGGCACCGACTTGATCACGATGGGCTCGCGGAAGACGACGCCGCCGAGAATGTTGCGGATCGTGCCGTTCGGCGACTTCCACATCTTCTTGAGGCCGAATTCCTCGACGCGCGCCTCGTCGGGCGTGATCGTCGCGCATTTCACGCCGACGCCATGCTCGCGAATGGCGTTGGCAGCCTCGACCGTGACCCGGTCCTCGGTCGCATCGCGGTTCTCGATACTGAGATCATAGTAACGCAGGTCGACATCAAGGTACGGCAGGATCAGCTTCTCGCGGATCCACTGCCAGATGATCCGGGTCATCTCATCGCCGTCGAGTTCGACGACCGGGTTCGCTACCTTGATCTTTGCCATTCCCGCGCCTTCTGTAAAAAAGCGTTACATCACGCTGCCAAAAGAGTGTGGCGACGCGTTTAGAGGGCCGCGCCGCTTATATCAATCGCGCAGCGAGCGCGTCGAAGTCCGGGAGTTCCTCGACGACGTCGAATAGGTCCGCAGGCGCGAAGCCCTCATTGTCGAGGTGCCGGAGCAGCGACATGAACGGTGTCCAATAGCCGTTCGCGCCGAGCAGCATGATGGGCTTCGAATGGATGCCGAGTTCATGCCAAGTGATCGCCTCGAAAAGCTCGTCGAGCGTGCCGATGCTGCCCGGCAGCGCGAGGAAGGCATCCGAGCGTTCGTGCATCAGCGCTTTGCGTTCGTGCAGCGTCTCGACGACAACCAACTCGTCGAGGCCAGTCTGCGCGATCTCCTCGCGCATCAGGCAGCGCGGGATGATGCCTATTACAGTGGCGCCTGCCGACTTTGCCGCGCGAGCCGCGATGCCCATCAGGCCGACGGCGCCGCCGCCGTAGACGAGTGTCACGCCGCGCTCGGCCAGGAATCGGCCCAGCGCCTCGGCTGTCGCAGCATGCGCGGGGTCGCTACCGGGTCGTGAACCGCAGAACAGGCAGATGGAACGGATCATGGGCACCCCCGAAATTTATCCGCCATTACCTGCCCTGTGGTTGCCGCGAAAGCAGGCGAAAGCTCAAAAGGTTGTCGGAATGGGCTTAGACGCTCTATCTAGTCGGCTATGAACTCGCTCGAGCAAGGCGTCCCGACGCCGACCGTCAAATACCGTATGCCTTCGGTTCATCCGGAAGGTATCAAGTTCGTCGTCATTGCCGCGGCAATCACCGTGCTGTTCTGGTGGCTCGATTGGGACATCGTCGGCTGGCTAATGGCGGGGGTGACCCTCTGGGTAGCGGCCTTCTTCCGTGACCCGATCCGCGTGACGCCGCAAGGGCAGGGGCTGATCGTCTCGCCGGCCGACGGGCTCGTCTGCCAGATCTCGGACGTGGAGCCGCCGCGCCAGCTGGCGGGCGAGGGCGGTCTGGAGCCAGGACGCTACACGCGCGTCTCCATCTTCATGAGCGTGTTCGATGTCCACATCAACCGGTCGCCGATCGCCGGCGCCATCCGCCGCATCGTCTATGTGCCCGGCAAGTTCGTGAACGCCGACCTCGACAAGGCGAGCGAGGATAACGAGCGGCAGTATTTCGTTGTGGAAGGCGCCGACGGTGTCCGTGTCGCCTTCACGCAGATCGCCGGGCTCGTCGCGCGGCGAATCATGCGCTTCGTCAAGGAAGGCGACACGGTGGCGAGTGGCGCGCGCGTCGGCCTGATCCGGTTTGGAAGCCGGGTCGATGTCTATCTGCCCGCCGGCACGATGCCGACCGTCGCGCTCGGCCAGCGGGCGATCGCGGGCGAGACGGTACTGGGTCGTATCGGCCAGAACGAGCCGCTGCTGGGCATCGCGCAGTGATTGTCGACGAGCCGCCGCGGCGCCTGCGCCTCCGGAGCGTGCTGCCGCTGCGCGCGATGATCCCGAACGCGATCACGCTCGCGGCGCTGTGCTTCGGCCTGACCGGCGTGCGGCTGGCGATCGCCGGCGACTGGGAGCGGGCGATCGCGGCCGTCGTTCTCGCCGGCGTGCTCGATGGGATCGACGGGCGTGTCGCCCGTCTGCTGAAGGGCGAGAGCCGGTTCGGTGCCGAGCTCGATTCGCTGTCGGACCTGACGGCGCATGGCGTCGCGCCGGCACTGATCGTCTATCTCTGGTCGCTGCAATATCTGCCGGGCATCGGCTGGCTCATCGCGCTGGCCCATGCGGCCTGCGCTGCCTTGCGCCTGGCGCGCTTCAACGCCGCGCTCGACGTGGAGACTGGGCCGCACAAGCTTGCCGGCTTCCTGACCGGCGTCCCGGCGCCCGTGGGAGCCGGGCTGGCGCTCAGCCCGGTGTTCCTTGATCTGTGGCTTGAGACCGAATTCTTCCGTCAGCCGGTCATTGCGGCCGCGATCGTCGCGACGACGGCGTTGCTGATGGTGTCGGCGCTGCCGACCTATTCCTGGAAGCGGGTGCGTATCCGGCGCGAATGGCGGCTGTTCGTGTTGCTGGGGGTTGCGCTTTATGCGGGGGCGCTGTTCTCGGCGCCGTGGATGACCCTGTCGCTGACGGCAATCGCCTACGTGATCTCGATCCCGTTCAGCGTCGCGGCCTATGCGAAGGTCAAGCGGCAGCGCGCCGCATCGACTGTGTCCGAACCCGGACCGGTACCAAGCGCGCCTGACGCGGTGCCGCCGTCGGCCTGAAGTCGCCGCCGCGGAATGCGCGTTCGTCGAACGAGAGGGCGGCGGCAATCTGCGCGCCGTGACCGCGGAATTCGCGGATGATGATCGACATCGCCAATGCCGCGATGCCGAAGCTCACGACCGCGCCTAGAAGAACTGCCAGCATTCCTGCCTCCCGCACCCCTGTGGACAAGCTGGGGATAAAAACCCCGATCCGATTCGAATTGTTCCAACGTTCTATCTTTGTTCTG
>JAEZQR010000075.1 GCA_023413015.1 Pseudomonadota bacterium | reverse complement strand
GGACGATCTCGGGGCGGAACCCCTTCAGCTGGACCTGCGCCATCATGGTGGCGAGCCACAGCCCGGCGATGGTGACGTGCAGCCCGTGCAGACCCACCAAGCCAAAGAAGGATGTCAGGAAGCCGCTGCGCTGTGGGACGATCCCACGGTTCGCCAGGCTTATGAACTCCTCCAGCTCCATCAGTACGAAGGCGAGGCCGAGCAGGCCGGTGATCAGCAGGAAGACCTGCGTCCACAGTTTGCTGCGGGCGTTGGTCGCCGCGAACGACAGGCCGCAAGTGTAGCTCGACAGCAGTAGCGCGCCCGTCTGCAGGGCGACGCGCGGCATCTCGACGAGGTCCTGAATTCCGGGTCCGCCGGCCGTCGCGTTCCGCTGCACCGCGAAGGCCGCGAAGAAGCAGGCGAACATCACAATGTCGCTGAGCAGGAAGATCCAGAAGCCGTAGCCCACGATGATCCGCTTGCTCGCCGGTCCGGTGACGCCATGGCCGATTCCTGCGGCCGGCGCTGTGGGACCATGACCGCGGTGGCCGAGGCGGTGCGGATCTTCGCGGACACGCCGGAGCGCCTCGGTGGCGGCGGGAAGGGACGTATCGGTCACGCCAGCGCTTCCTGCCCGGCGATCCGTTCGAGCAAGGCTTCGCGCGCGGCGCGACGGGCCCGGTCGACACGCGCCACCTCCTCGACGGGCACATGGAACTCGTGGATGTCACGCCAGGCGAACACGACGAAGCCCACGAAGGCGGCGAAGAGGCCGAGACCGGCCAGCCACCAGATATGCCAGATCAGCGCAAAGCCCGTCACGCTGGCGGTGGCCGCGGTGTAGAAACCGACCGGGCTGTTCACCGGCATCTCGATCGGTTCGTACTTCGGCTCCGGCGCCAGCTGCTGGGCTTCGACCGCGCGCAGCTTGATGCCCCAGTAGGCCTCCTCGCCTTCGACGTTCGGCATTGTGGCGAAGTTGAAGAACGGCGCCGGCGACGGGGTCGCCCATTCGAGCGACCGTCCGTCCCACGGATCGCCGGTCACGTCGCGCAGCTTGTCGCGGTCGCGGATCGAGACCACCAGCATGACCACCTGGGCGATGACGCCGAGCACCAGCACGGCCACGCCGACCACGGACAGATCGAGCATCGGGCCCCACTCCACGATGTTCACGTGCTGCAGCCGCCGGGTCATACCCTGCAGCCCGAGGATGTAGAGCGGCGTGAAGGTGATCCAGAAGCCGAAGAAGGCGAACCAGAAGGCCGCCTTGCCCCAGCCCTCGTGCAGACGGAAGCCGAAGGCCTTCGGGAACCAATAGTCGAGCGCGGCGAACAGCGCGAAGATCACCCCGCCCACAATCACGTTGTGGAAATGGGCGACGAGGAACATCGAATTGTGGGTCAGGTAGTCGGCCGGGGGGATGGCGAGCAGCACGCCCGTCAGGCCGCCGATGACGAAGGTGAAGATGAAGCCGAGCGACCACAGCATCGGCACGGTGAACCGGACCCGCCCGCCGTACATAGTGAAAATCCAGTTGTAGACCTTCACGCCGGTGCCGACGGCGATGATGCTGCTCGCAATCCCGAAGAAGGTGTTCACCCCCGGCCCCGCGCCCATGGTGAAGAAATGGTGCAGCCAGACCAGCAGCGAGACGACGCAGATGAACAGCGTGGCCGCGACCATCGAGCGGTAGCCGAACAGCGGCTTGCCCGAGAAGGTCGAGAAAATCTCCGAGAAGATGCCGAACGACGGCAGGACCAGGATGTAGACCTCGGGGTGTCCCCAGGCCCAGATGAGGTTCATGAACATCATCGGGTTGCCGCCCAGGTCGTTCGTGAAATAGTGCCAGCCGAAGACGCGATCGAGGCTCAGCATCGCCAGGGTCGCTGTCAGGATCGGGAACGCCGCGACGATGAGCAGGCTCGCCGCCAGGGTGGTCCAGCAGAACATCGGCATGCGCAGCAGGCTCATGCCGGGGCACCGCATCTTCAGCACCGTGGTGACGAAGTTGATGCCCGTCGCCAGCGTGCCGATCCCGGCGATCTGCACGGCCCACAGGTAATAGTCAACGCCCACCCCCGGCGAGTAGGTGGTCTCGCTGAGCGGCGGATAGGGCAGCCAGCCGGTGCGGGCGAACTCGCCGACGAACAGCGAGATGTTCACCAGCAGGGCGCCAGATGCGGTCAGCCAGAAGCTGACCGAGTTCAAGGTCGGGAACGCTACGTCGCGCACCCCGAGTTGTAGCGGCGTCACGAAGTTCATGAAGCCGATCACCAGCGGCATGGCCCCGAAGAAGATCATGATCGTGCCGTGGGCCGAGAAGATCTGGTTGTAATGCTCGGGATTGAGATAGCCTTGGGCGCCGCCGATCGCGACGGCCTGCTGGGTCCGCATCATGATCGCGTCGGCGAAACCACGGATCAGCATCACCACGCCGAGGAGGCAGTACATGACGCCGATGCGCTTGTGGTCGACGCTGGTGATCCACTCGTTCCAGAGATAGGGCCACCATCCCTTTGCGGTGATGAGACCCAGCACCCCCAAGATGACTAGTATCACGATCGCAGAGGTGATCAGCGGGATGGGTTCGTGAAACGGGATAGCCGACCAGCTCAGCTTGCCGAACATGGGGGTCAGTACCTCCCTCCGGTCGAGACTTCCCGCCCCGCATGCGCGGGGTTCTCCGGCTCGGGCCCGGGGCCCAGCGGGAGCTTCTGCATTGCGACGGCGTGGAACAGCCCCGGGTCGACGCCCCGGAAGGAATGCGGAGGCACGCGTTGGCTCTGGCGCAGCAGGCCCGTATAGGCCGCCTGGTCGAGCACCGGCCCGGCACCCCGGACGCCTTGGGCCCAGGCCGCGAACTGGGCTGGCGGCACGCTCTTCACGTCGAATTGCATGTCGGAGAAGCCGTCGCCGCTGAAATGGGCCGACAGGCCGAACAGGTCGGCGGGCCGGTCCGCCTGCAGGTGGACCTGGGAGATCATCCCGGGCATGGCATAGATCATCGAGCCCAGCCGGGGCACGAAGAAGACGTTGAACACGCTGGCCGAAGTGATCGAGAAGCGCACGGGCGTGCCCGCCGGCACCACGAGCTGGTTGACGGTGGCGATCCCCTGCTGCGGGTAGATGAACAGCCACTTCCAGTCGAGCGAGACGACCTGCACCTCGAGGGGGGGCGCCTTGGACGGCAGCGGCCGGAACGGATCGAGCTGATAAGAGCCGATCCAGATCACCCCTCCGAGGAACATGATCGTCAGGATTGGGATGGACCAGACCACGGCCTCGATCCGCCCCGAATAGGACCAGTAGGGCAGATATTCGGCCTTGGTGTTCGACGCGCGGTAGTGCCAGGCCATCCAGAAGGCGAGCAGGATCGTCGGGATGACGATCGCCAGCATGATCACGGTCGCGTCGATCAGAATCTTGGCGTCGCCCGCGCCGACGGGGCCAACCGGATCCAGCACGCCGCCCGCGCACCCCGACGTGGCTACCGCGAGACCCGCACTCAAGCCCAGCCGACGCACAGGCGGCCTCCGTCGTGCTCTATCGAGGAACGGCATATGCGCCCCCCGAGTCCGGCAATCGGTATTTAACTCGGCGAGCACGGCCAAGGTTCCGACCCGATGCAATCAGAACCCCGGCAGGCGCAACCCGCTTCGGCCTATGCGGCGTCGAGCCAGCCTCTGATTCCGAGATCGGACAGCCGGTCGCGGGCGACCGGCACCTGAAGACCGTTCGTCAGCCGCAGCACGGTCGTCCGGCCGGTCCGCTCGACCGCTTGCACCGCGCTTCGGGCTGCCCACCACGAGCGGTGGACGCGCAGGCCGTCGATGCCGGAAAGTTCGGCAACCGCATCGCCCATCCGCATCAGCACCAGCGTACTACCTGCCGCCGTATGCACGCGGACATAATGGTCTTCCATCTCGAGCGCGATCACCTCGCGGCCCAAGTGGAGCGGCAGACGATCGGCCAGCCGGTCGCCGATCGTTGATGCTGGATCGGTCGCGCTCATCGTCTCCGCCGAGTCGGCGGCAGGGCCATGGTTTGCGGCTCGCTCACCACCCGCCCCTCCCAGCCACCAGAGTGCGGCGGTCGCCAGCCCGGCGATGAAGGCGATCTGTGCGTAGGTCTCGATGAACTGCCCGGTGCTCGGCCAGGAACGGTCGAGATCGACCTTGGGCCCTACGAACCACAGCCATAGCGACATCGGCACACTCAGCACCAGCACCGCAGCCGCCCATCCGGCCGGTTCGGGCAGGCGTAGCGCGCGGGCACCGGCGGATGCCGCCATCAGGCCGGGCCGGAAAAACAGATAGCCGACCAGCAGCGTCCGCGACCAATAGGCCAGCCGCACCGGCCAGTCGCCGGTCTGGTAGGTGCCGAAGGGCCCCGTCACGGCCAGGAGCACGATCAGGAGCAGCACGAAGGCTGATTCGATCAGAAGCTGTCGCGCGTGGGCACCCTGCCCCGTTCGCGCTTCGTGAATTGGCACGTCCCCCACGTCCTGACCCGTCTGCGAAGGGCGGCTGCCAACCGGCGTAATGCCTGTGGCGTCCGCCCAGCCTGTTGCGGTTACCCGGCCGCCGACCGGGCCCATCGGACTATGGCGGGCATGGGGTTCCGCCACAAGCCGCCCGGCCCAGACGACAGCAGGTATCAGGAGAACAGGCGATGGCCGAGACAGCAGAGATCGCGATAGCGGGCGGAGCACAGGGCGGCACCGAATTTGCCGGACATCACGAGGCAGGACCGGGAGCCTCGCGCTGGAGGCATTACGGTCTCCTGCTGCTGGCGCTGGTCGGCACCATCTTCACCGTCGGCAACGCGCTCGTTCCGGTCGCCGCATGGATCGCGCCGCTGCTCATGCTGCGCTTCGTCCGCCGGTCGCCGGCGCTCCCGTGCCTCGTACTCGGCGCGCTCGCCTATGCTGTCGCGCACATCCTCGCTTGGGACGGTGTCCTGCCGTTCCGCGGGCCGACATTGTACGCGGTTGCCGGTGGGGTCGGACTCCTGTTCTTCGTGCCGGTCGCGGTCGATCGCCTGCTGACATCGCGTCTCGACGGCTTTGCCGCCACGCTCCTGTTCCCCACCAGTTGGGTCGTCGTCGAGCATCTATTCATGCAGGCCGGCTTCGGCACCTGGAGCGCGGTGGCCTATTCGCAATATGGCCAGCTGCCACTGCTCCAGCTGCTGAGCGTCACCGGCCTGTCGGGCATCACCTTCCTCATCGGCTGGCTCGCATCGACCGCCAACGCGGCCTGGGAAGGCGGCTGGCGCGCGCCAGCGCGCCGCCCGCTGCTCTCCTGCGTCATGGTCATCGCCGCCGTGCTCGCCGCCGGGGGCCTGCGTCTGGCGCTGGCGGTGCCGGAAGCCCCGGCCGTGCGGATCGCCGGCATCACCGTCGACAACATGGACGTGTTCAGGAACAGCTGGGGTCCCTTGAGCTATGGCAAGCCGCTCACGGAAGCGGCGGCCGAACGTGCTCGCCCCAAGGCACGGGTGCTTCAGGATGAGCTGCTGGCGCGCAGCCGGGCCGAAGCAAGGGCCGGCGCCAAGGTCGTGGTGTGGACCGAAGGTAACGCGCTGGTCTTCAAGGCCGACGAGGCAGCATTCATCCGCGCCGGCCAGGCGCTTGCCCGCCAGGAGGGCATCTACCTCTTCATGGCCATGGCAACGATGACGCCGGGCCGCCCTCTTGCCGAGAACAAGGTTGTGCTGGCCGATCCGCAAAGCCGGGTTCACGGCCAGTATCTGAAGAGCCATCCGACGCCGGGCGAGGCCTCGATCAAGGGCGACGAACGCATGCGGATGCTGGAAACGCCCTACGGACGCCTCGCTTGGGCGATCTGCTACGACTTCGATTATCCCGCGCTCATCAGCCAAGCCGGCCGCGCGGGCGCCGACATCCTGATCGATCCCTCGTGGGAGAATGCCGGCATGACCCCGCTCCATTCGCAGATGGCGTCGTACCGAGCGATCGAGAACGGGGCCGCCCTCTTCCGGCCGGTGAACGGCGGCCTGGGCCTTGCCGTCGATCGCCACGGCCGCGTACTGGCGGCGATGGACGACCGGGCCACCAAGGGCCGCGTGAAGACGCTGATCGCCAACGTGCCGACGAGCGGCGGGCGCACGATCTACGGCCGGATGGGTGACCTCGTCCCGCTCGTCTCGGCCGGCCTGCTGTTCCTGCTCGGCGTGGCGGCCGCACGGCGGCCCGCGCCGGGGAGACGTCAGGCCTCCCGGCCGGCCGTCCCTCTCGACCGGCAACCCCGCGGCAGCTACTTCCCGGCGCCATGAAACAGGTCGGACGAGCGAGGATCGCGGTCTGGGAGGGCGGTGGCCTATGGTTCATCGAGGCGCTCGAAGGTCTCGGTGAAGTCCCGCTCCACGCGCATCACGCGATCCAAGTCGCACTCCTTCTCGACGGCGCGATGACGATCGGGGCACCAGGCGCGGAGTTCAGCCAGCCGATCGTCGCCGTCGACGCGGACGCCGCGCACCGCCTCACACTCAGCGGGTCGGCCGCCCTCCTCTTCATCGATCCCGAGGGCGCCGACGGTCGCGCGATGAAGGCGAGCCTCCTGCGCGAGCGGCGCATCACCGCAATCGAGCCCGACTCGTTGGCGGACGAGATCGACGCGCTCCGGTCCGCCTGGTGCGACCGCAGACCCACCGACGATTTCCGGCCGCTCGGCCAGTGCCTGACCGAAGCCCTCACCGGCGGAACCCGCGCGATGCCGACCGACCCGCGCGTCGCCGGCATCATCGCCAGCCTGGCCGACCGGCTCGACCGTCCGCTGAGCCTGTCGGAAGCCGCGCGCGGCATCTACCTGTCGCCCAGCCGCCTGCGTCACCTGTTCGTCGAGCAGACCGGCCTGCCGTTCAAGTCCTACTTGCTATGGCGGCGGCTGATGAAGGCGGTCGAGGTCTTCTCGGCGGGGGCCACGCTCACCGATGCCGCGCATGCCGCCGGCTTCGCGGACTCAGCGCATCTTAGCCGGACCTGCCGTCGGATGTTCGGACTCCCGGCCTCGGCGCTCGAATATGTTTAGCCCCTGCGTTCAAGCGCCCGCCGCGCGAGAGGCATAGATGGGCCGCCTCAACCAAGCGAGGAGCAACTCCCATGAACACCAAGTGCCAATGCAATCCCTGCAACTGCGGCCCGACTTGCGCCTGCCCGGCAACCGCGTGCCGGTGCACGCCGACCTGCCAGTGCGGCTCGTCCTGCAAGTGCGGGAGCGCCTGCGGAAAGTAAGCCGATGAACCTGAGCGAAGTGCCATGCCAGCCCGTCGCGACGCGGCTCTCCATCCTCACCGGGATCGACGCTGCCGTCGCCACGTCGATGGGCGAGATCAGGGCCGTGACAAGCGCCGCGACGATGGCGACCTTTTACGTCGACGACCTCGATGAGGCGCAGCTGGCCGCTAACCGGCGGGTAGTCGCGATCAGCGGCTCGACCTGCATCGCGGCGGCCCTGTCCGACCACCAGCACTTCGCCGCAGCGTATGATAAAGCCGGCCTCGCCGGCTTCGTCATCGCCACGCGACACGCGCCCGACGATCTCGAGCTCGACTGGCTGATGGTCCACCCACGCCATCACGGCACGGGCGTCGCTGCCGCCCTGATGCAGGCGGGACTGAGATGGCTGGGCGAGGACCAGCCGGTCTGGCTCACCGTCATCCGCCACAACGAGCGCGCGATCCGCTTCTACCGCCGCTTCGGCTTCGAGATCGATCCGACGGCCACCACCTCGCATGCGGTGCCGCACTGGATCATGCGTCGCGCTGGGCTCGCGGACGCAGCATGTGGGCCGGACGCCCAACCGGCCGCCTGAACCTTGCTTACCAGTCGAAACATGCTGTTGCGCCCTGCATCACCGGCAGATCTGCCGCTGCTTATTACGCTGCTGCGTCGTTCGTGGCTCGCGACCTTCGCCGCCGACCTCCCGTTCGAAGCGGTGCAGGCGTTCGCTCGCGAGGATCCGGCGCGGACCTATGTCGAGGCCATGTGGCCGGCGTTCACCGTCGCCGAGTTCGATGGCCGCGTCGCCGGCATGTGCCACATCATCGACGATCTCGTCGCCGCGATACATGTCGATCCCGCTGCCAAGCGCTGCGGAATCGGCACGGCGCTGATGGATAGGGCCGAAGCCGATATTCTGGATCGCCACCCGGCAGCGCGGCTCGAGGTGCTCAGCTGCAATGGTAATGCGCGGGCTTTCTACAAAAGCCGCGGTTGGCTGGAGCAACGTCGGCTCCAGACGCTTGAGTGCGGCACGTCGGTTGAGGCGATCGAGATGCGAATGATCCGCCGCGCGCGATAGCCTTCGGCCATCCCGCCAATGGGCGCTCCAATCTCCATCCACCCGCAGCTGCCATTGCGGCTGCACTCATCCAACGTGAGACTTTTCGGGGGAAGCATGATCGATCTCATCCTCAGCATCGCGCTCAGCATCGCGGTGGCCGGCCTGATCGCGCTGGGCGTGCGCTACCTTGCGCGCGAGCCGGTGAACCTCCGTGCCTTTGTCGGCGCCATGCTCGCGCTCCTGTTCTACTGGGCGGCGATCGTGATCGGTGCCGAGGCGCAGGGCGCGA
>JAEZQR010000068.1 GCA_023413015.1 Pseudomonadota bacterium | reverse complement strand
CGCAGGCGCTGCTGTTCGGCACCTCCTACCAGCACGCGCTCGAGGACGTGCGCGAGCGGGCCTAGCGCAGCATCAGGCCGCCGTCGATCGCGAGGCTCTGGCCGGTGATGTAGCTCGCGGCCGGGCTCGCGAGGAACAGGATGGCGTCGGCGATCTCGGACGGCTGGCCCCAGCGGCGCATCGGGATCGCCTTCAGGAGCCGTTTCTCGAAATCGGGATCGACGCGCGAGCGTTCGGTCATACGCGTCTCGATGAAGCCGGGCGCGACCATGTTCACGCGCACGCCGTCCGCCGACCATTTGTCGCCGAGCGCGCGGGTGAGACCGAGAAGGCCCGCCTTCGACGCCGTATAGGCGGGCGCTTCCTTGATCGCGAGGAAGGAGGCCAGCGAGCCGACGTTCACCACCGCCCCCTTCGATTTGGCAAGCTTGGCGTGGAAGCGCAGGCACAGGTCCATGACGGCGGTCAGGTTGACCTCCAGCACGCGTTCGAAGCCGTCGAGCGTATATTCGTCGGGGGCGCCCATGCCGGCGTTGTTGACCAGCACGTCGAGCGCCGGGAGCGCTTCGGCGAGCGCAGCGCGATCGTGTGGATTGGCCATGTCGGCACGGTGGTAGGTCATGCCCGACAGGTCGCTGTCGTAAAGGTCGGCTGAAGCGCGGGTGCCGGTGACGTGGACGGTGGCGCCCGCATCGCGGAAGGCGGCCGCCGCTGCCTGCCCGATCCCCTGGCTGCCGCCCGTCACCAGCACCGTCTTGTCCGTAGCCCAGCTCATGTCGTCACTCCTCCATCCACCAGGATCGCTTCGCCCGTGATGTAGCTTGCCAACGGGCTGCACAGGAACAGGATCGCGCCGGCCACGTCGCGCGGCTCGCCGAGGCGCTTCAGCGGGATCGACGCGACCGTCGCGGCGGCGCGGCGCTCGTCGGCCCAGGTTACCTCGGTCATCTTCGTCCTGATGAGGCCGGGTGCGACGAGGTTCACGCGCACGCCGTCGCCGGCGAAGGCCTGCGCCAGGCTCTTGGTGAGCGTCAGCAGCCCGCCCTTCGAGGCCGAATAGGCAGGCTGACCGACGACGGCGCGGAAGCTCGCGACCGAGCCGATGTTGACGATCGAACCATGGGCAGCGCGGAGCGCGGGCAGGAATTTGGTCGCGAGCTGCATGAAGCCGGTGAGGTTCGCCGACAGGACCTTCTCGAAGTTGGCGATGTCGAACTCGGCGCGCTTGTACATCACCATGCCGGCGGCGATCACCAGCGCGTCGAGGCGATCGAGGCCGGGGTCGAAGGCCTCGACGGCGGTGCGGTCGCCGATGTCGAGTTGGTGGTAAGCGAGGCCGGACAGGTCGCCGTCGGTGCCGGCATAGTCGGCGGGCCCGGCGCGGGTACCGGTGACGTGCACGGTCGCGCCGGCTTCGAGGAACATGCGGGCAGCCGCATTGCCGATGCCGGTCGAGCCGCCGACGATCAGCACGGTCTTGCCGGTGAAGTCGAGCGCGATCACCCTGCCCCCTCTCCTAGCTTGTCGGCGGCACAGGCCGCGTCCACCTTGTCGGCGAAAGGATCGGCGATGGGCCTGCTCGACGGCAAGGTGGCGGTTGTGACAGGGGGCGGGCGCGGCCTGGGGCGCGCGCATGCGCTGGCGCTCGCCGCCGCCGGGGCACGGGTCGTGGTGAACGACCTCGGTGGTTCGACGACAGGCGAAGGCGCGAGCGAGGACGCGGCGGATGCGGTCGCGGAGGAGATCCGCGATCGGGGCGGCATGGCGGTCGCCAACCTCGCCTCGGTCGCCGACTGGCAGGGTGCCGCCACGATCGTCGAGCAGGCGGTGCGGACCTTCGGCGGGCTCGACATCGTGGTGAACAACGCCGGGATCAACCGGCCTGCCGCGATCGCGGACATGAGCGAGGCGGATTGGGACCTGGAGATCGCCGTTCATCTCAAGGGCACGGCTGCCGTCACGCACTGGGCGGCCGTGCACTGGCGCGAACGCGGGCCGGAGATCGGCCGGGCCGTCGTCAACACCACCTCGCCGGTCGGGCTGCACCCGATGCCGTCGGGCGCGGCCTATGGCGCGGCCAAGGCGGGCATCGCGGCCTTCACGCAGGTGGCGGCGCAGGAGCTGGCCGAGCTGGGGGTGCGCGCCAACGCCATCGCGCCGTGCGGGCGCACGCGGATGGTCGAAGCCTCGCCCTTCGTGCTGGCGCAGATGCCGCAGCGCAAGGGCTTCGACCGGCACGCACCCGAGCATGTGTCGCCGCTCGTCGTCTATCTCGCCTCGCCCCTGTGCCGCTTCACCGGGCGCGTGTTCGGCGTCGAGGGTGGCGACGTGGCGCTGTTCGCATCGTGGGATGCCGAGCATCTGGTGAGCAACAGCGATGCGGCCTGGACGGCGGAGGCGCTGGCCGCAGCGCTGGAGGGACTGCCCGAGCAGGCACAGACCCGCGCCTTCTTCCCCGGTGGCCGGATCGAGACCGTCAGCCCGCCCAACCGGGCCCTCAAGGCGCTGGCCAGCGCCCGGGCCGCTCAGTAGGTAAGCGAACCATGTTCCTCAATTTCCTCGAAGAGCTTCGCGCCGCGAAGATCCCCGCTTCATTGAAGGAGCATCTGACGCTGCTCGAGGCATTGAAGGCCGGCGTGATCGACCGGAACATCGAGGATTTCTACTATCTCGCGCGCTCGACCTACGTGAAGGACGAAGGGCTGCTCGACCGCTTCGACCAGGTGTTCGGCAAGGTCTTCAAGGGGCTGGAGACGAGCTACGAGACCGGGACGGCCGAAATCCCCGCGGAGTGGCTGAAGAAGCTCGCGGAACTCTACCTGTCACCTGAGGAGATGGCAGAGATCGAGAAGCTCGGCTCCTGGGACGAGCTGATGGAGACGCTCAAGAAGCGGCTCGAGGAGCAGAAGGAGCGGCACGAGGGCGGCAACAAGTGGATCGGGACGGCAGGCAAGTCGCCGTTCGGCGCCTATGGCTATAACCCCGAGGGCGTGCGCATCGGGCAGAAGGACGGCCGCCACGGCAAGGCGGTGAAGGTGTGGGACAAGCGCGAGTTCAAGAACCTCGACAACGAGGTCGAGCTCGGCACGCGCAACATCAAGGTGGCGCTACGCCGCCTGCGCCGCTTCGCGCGCGAGGGCGCGGCCGACGAACTGGATCTCGACGAGACGATCCGCGGCACCGCCAAGAAGGCCTATCTCGACATCGTGATGCGGCCCGAGCGGCACAATGCGGTCAAGGTGCTGCTGTTCCTCGACGTCGGCGGCTCGATGGACCCGCACATCAAGGTGATGGAGGAGCTGTTCTCGGCGGCGCACTCCGAGTTCAAGCATCTGGAATTCTTCTACTTCCACAATTTCGTCTACGAGGCGGTGTGGAAGGACAACAAGCGGCGCTGGACCGAGCGCACCGCGCTCCTCGACGTGCTCCACAAGTTCCCGCACGACTATAAGCTGATCTTCGTCGGGGACGCGTCGATGAGCCCATACGAGATCAACTATCCCGGCGGCTCGGTCGAGCACTGGAACGAGGAGTCGGGCGAGGTGTGGCTGCGCCGGATGCTCGACGTCTACCATTCGGCGGTGTGGCTCAACCCCATCCCCGAGAAGCATTGGGCGCATGGTCAGTCGATCCAGATGGTGAAGACCCTGATGGAAGGCCGCATGTTCCCGCTCACCCTCGACGGCCTCGACCGCGCAATGCGCGAGCTGACGCGGTCGCACTGAGGCGCCGCCTCTTGACCGTCCGGATCGCGCCGTGACACGGTCGCGTCTGCAAACGCGGGTGTGGGGCGAGAATCTAGAATGATGCGCGCGGTCTGGATTGGGGTTGCCGCACTCCTGCTGCTGGGCGGGTGCGCCAGCTACTCGAAGCAGGATTTGGCGGAGGACGCATGCTGGCTTCTGCCAAAGTGCGAGGACGGCGTGCGATCCACGTCTGCTGGTGGGCCGCCGCATGCGCAGAACATCGAGAACGGCGGCTTTCCTCAAGAGCGGGAATGATGCGTCGGATACCCGTCGCATGACAACGTCAGCCAAAGTCCGGCACGCCGAAGCCTCCGACCTGCCCCTGCTGGCGGAGGTGGAGGTCTCGGGAGGGCGGCTGTTCGAGACCGTTGCCCTCAAATCAGCGCTCGATCCGAACCATTCCACGCCCACGGAGAAGCTCCGGCAGGCGTTGGATGACCGGCTCCTGTGGGTCGCGGTCGATCCGGCGGACCGTCCGCTCGGCTTCGTCGCGGCGTCGGGCGGGCCCGGCACCACCTTCATCGTCGAACTGTCCGTCGCCCATGAAGAGCAGGGCAAGGGCTTGGGCGCGGCGCTGATGCGAACGGCGATCGACGATGCCCGGCGCCGAGGCGATCGAGCGGTGACGCTGACGACCTTCCGCGACGTGCCGTGGAACCGCCCCTTCTACGAGAAGCTGGGGTTCCGGGTGCTAGAGCCCACGGAGCTGACACCCGAACTTATCGCCGTCCTAGCCGATGAGGCGAGCCGCGGCCTCGCGCCGGACGAGCGTTGCGCGATGCATCTGGCGCTGTAACGGCGGCTCCAGCGCCCGCACACCGCGATCCACCAGCCACTCGGACGCGAAGCCGATCAGCGCGCCGGCGCCGATGTCGCTCAGATAATGGTTGCAGCTCGGGATCTGCGCGCCGGCGATGGCGGTCGCAGCGGCATAGGCCGGTAGCCGGGCCTGCGGATATTCGCGCGCCAGCGCCCGTGAGACCGCGACGGC
>JAEZQR010000040.1 GCA_023413015.1 Pseudomonadota bacterium | reverse complement strand
CCGGGGCGACCGGCCCGTCGCTCGCGTCGGGACCGACGCGGCGGCCGACGGCCTCAAAGACATCGACCAAGGCCAGCGCGCCCTCGTGCAGCGACCAATTCGACGTGAGATAGCCGCCGTCCTTGTTCGAGTCGGAATAGCCGATCATCACTTCCTGGAGCGACCCACGCGCCTTCACGAGTGCGGCGATCTCGGGGAGCGCGAGATAATCGGTCATCACCCGGGGCGCCGCTTCGAGGTCGCCGATCGTCTCGAACAGCGGCACGGACATGATGGGAGAGGGTTGGCCGGGGCGATAAAGGCCGGCTTCCTTCAGCAGCAGATAGACTTCGAGCAGGTTGGATACCCCGCTCGTCTTCGAGATGATGTAGGTGGTGATGCAGGCGGGTCCGAACGCGGCGTGTGCCTCCGCGGCGGCCTTCAGGATCGCGAGCTCGCCGCGCGTCTCGTCCGAATAGTCGGCATAAGGATTGGCGAGGAGGCGCGCGTGGGCCAGCTCGCGACGCAGCAGGTCGATGCGGGCGGTCTCGTCGAGCGCGGCATAGTCGGCCTCGACGCCGGCGACACGCAGCAGCTCGGTCACGACGCGCAGGTGGACGTCGGCGTTCTGGCGCAGGTCGAGCGTGGCGAGATGGAAGCCGAACGTCCCGATCGCACGGATGAGATGATCGAGGCGGCGGGACGACATGCCGCCGTTCGCGGCGAGCGAGGCGCGGATGGTGCGGAGATCGGCGGCGAACGCCGCCGCGTCCGGGTAAGCTTCGGCCGGCACCGACGCCGGGCGCGGCGGCGCCTGCCCGACCAGGTGCGCGAAGGTGGCCGCCAGCCGGGCATAGAGGCCGGTGATCGCCTGGCGATAAGGCTCATCGGCGCGCTGCGGCGAGGCATCGCCGGAGGCCGCCGCCAGTGCGTCGAGCGCCGGTGAGACGCTGGCCAGCGCCTCCGAGATCGATAGCTCGCTCCCCAGCGCGTGCAGTTCGTCGAGATAATGGCCGAGCACGACGCGCGCCTGCTCGCGCAGCGCGTAGCGCAGCGTGTCGGCGGTGACATTGGGGTTGCCGTCGCGGTCGCCGCCGATCCAGCTTCCGGGCCGGAGGAAGCTCGGCAGGCCGGCGACGTCGAGCGCGGCCTCCCAGCCGGCGTAGAGGCGCGGCAGCACGGGCAGGAAGGTCGAGCGGAAGTAGGAGAGCGCGGTCTCGATCTCGTCAGCGACGCCGATCCGCACCGCGCGTAGCGCCCGCGTCTGCCACAGAATGGCAATCGCCTCGCGGATGTCGGCTTCGATCTCGGCACGTGCCGCCGGATCGGTGGTCGAATCGAGCAGCGCCATCGCCGACAGGATCGCCGTCTCGCGGTCGATGACGCTCTTGCGCCGCACCTCGGTCGGGTGCGCGGTGAGCACCGGCGCGACCAGCGCCTCACCCAGGAGCGACGCCACTTGGTCGCGGGTGATGCCCTGCGCCTCAAGCTCCTCGATTGCGGCCGCGAGCGTACGCCCGGTGAGGTTGCGCCGCGCCTGTCGGTCCTCGGCGATGTTGGCGAGCAGCGAGAAGATGAGGAAGCCGCGCACGAAGCGCAGCGTATCGTCGAGCGACAGGCTGTTCAGCCGGTCGGCGAGGTGCGCCTCGCGGCTCGATCCGCCCTCCCGATGCACCGCGACCGAGGCTTGCCGGATCGCCTCGATCCGCTCGTACACCTCGATGCCGTCGAGCGCGCGGATGGCATCGCCGAGCAGTCGGCCGAGGTAGCGGATGTCTTCGCGCGCGGGATCGGTATCGGTCATCGCCGACACAACACATCATCCGGCGCTTATGTCCCTGCCGTGGGGACGGAAGTGGTGGCCGTCAGTTGGCCGCGCGGCGGGCGAGCTCCGCGGTCAGAAGCTTCAGGCCGGCGAGGAAGCTTTCCTTCCGATCGCCGAGGATGGCGTCGAGTTCCGCCTCGTGCTCGCGCGCGGCGTTCTTCATCCGGGCGAGCTGCGACCGGCCGATGTCCGTCAGGTTCAGCACGGCCGTCCGGCGATCCGTGTCGCTGCGCGTGCGGACGACGAGTTCTTCCTTCTCCAGGTCGCGCAGCAGCAGGCTGGTCGTCGACTTGTCGCGTCCGCTCGCCTCGCTCAGATCCTTCTGGTTGATGTTGGGATTCTCGTCGATCAGCATCAGCGTGGCGAACCGGCCCGGCCGCATGTCGTCGCTGTCGATCCGGCGCGCGAAGCTCTGGAACGAGGCATCCTGCGCCAGGCGCAGGTGAAAGCCCACCGCGTCCTCCAGGAATCCGCGCGAGACATGCCGGTCATCTCCTCCGGGCAGCCGGTGATCGGCGCCTCGGTCGGCAAGTATGCGAGGCTTGGCAGCAGGTCTGGTCATGGGGACTTTCAGAGGACGGCGAAAACACGAAACTCAACGCGGACCGACAGGATAGCAGCTGGCCACGGGAATTTACACATATTTGTGAACAAACTATCAAATGTGGCTAGCCCCGCCGTATGGGGCCGGCCGGCTATGCCTCCAGTTCGGTGTCCCAGTAGAGATAGTCGCGCCACGTCTCGTGCAGATGGTGAGGTGGAAAGGCGCGGCCGTGCTCCTGAAGCTCGTGCGTGCTCGGCGGATGCGGGCGCGAGCGGAGGCTCATGTGCGCCTCCGCCGGCGTGCGGCCGCCCTTGCGGAGATTGCAGGGCGCGCAGGCGGTCGTCACATTCTCCCAGGTGGTGCGGCCGCCGTAGGCGCGCGGCACGACATGGTCGAAGGTGAGGTCGTCGCGAGCGCCGCAATATTGGCAGGCGAACCGATCGCGCAGGAACAGGTTGAAGCGGGTGAAGGCCGGATGGCTCGCCGGCTTCACATATTGCCGGAGCGCGATCACCGATGGCAACTTCATCGCGAAGGACGGCGAGTGAATCTCCCGGTCATATTCGGCGATGATGTCGACCCGTTCGAGGAAGGCGGCCTTGACCGCCGTCTGCCACGACCACAGCGACAGCGGATAATAGGACAGCGGCGTATAGTCGGCGTTCAGCACCAGCGCCGGACAGGCATCGGGGGAAACCAGGACATTGGGGTGATACATGCGCGCGCCGCTCCCTCGCTCAAGGTGCGGCCGGCAGAACCCAAGGCCCTGTCGCACTCAAGGCGGCCCTACGCGGCCGTCCATTCAACTCCCGACATGTTCATACAACACGTCGTATGTCAGGCGCATGACACCACTTCATCTTGCGCACTGTCAAGCGCGGCGACATCATCTAAACGCGTGAAACCAAGCTCAAGTTGCCGCGCGTGATTGTCACACGCTTCGCCCCCTCGCCGACCGGATGGCTGCACCTTGGCCACGCCTATTCGGCGCTGCTCGCGCATCGCTTCGCGCGTGAGCGCGGCGGGCGCTTCGTGCTGCGCATCGAGGACATCGATCCGGGGCGCTGCCGCGAGGAATATGTGGACAGTATCCTGGCGGATCTCGCCTGGCTGGGAATCGACTGGGACGGGCCGGTGCGGCGCCAGTCCGAACATCTCGCCGACTATGCCGGCGCGCTGGAGAGGCTGAAGCGCGAAGGGCTGGCCTATCCCTGCTTCTGCACGAGGAAGGCGATCGCGGACGAGATCGCGGCGAGCGGCAACGCCCCGCACGGGCCCGACGGCCCGATCTATCCCGGCACGTGCCGGCGCCTGCCCGACGCCGAACGGACGGCGCGGCTGGCGAGCGAAGCGCATGCCTGGCGGCTCGACGTGATGGCGGCGGTGGCGCGCACCGGCCCGCTGGCATGGCACGACGCGCAGGCCGGTGAGGTGACGGCGATCCCGCAGGTGTTCGGCGACGTGGTGCTGGCGCGCAAGGACGCGCCGACGAGCTATCATCTGGCGGTCGTGCACGACGATGCGCTTCAGAGCGTCACCGACGTGGTGCGCGGGCAGGACCTGTTCGCCGCGACGCATGTCCACCGGCTGTTGCAGGCACTGCTCGGGCTGCCGACGCCGCGCTACCACCATCATGGATTGATCCGCGACGCGGCGGGCCGACGGCTCGCCAAGCGCGACCGCGCCGCGACGCTCGCCGAACTGCGCGCCGGCGGAGCCGATCCGGCCGCAGTCGCGCGGGAGCTGCTGGCGCAAGGCTGGGCGGCGAGCCCGACGCTCACCATTTAAGGCGTGACAGTCCGGCCCCATTCGGCCCAAAGATGATGCCCATGGATACCTTCATCATCATCCTCATCGTGCTCGCCGCCATCGCCACCGCCACCGTGCTGGTGCGGGGCATCGTCACCATGGCGCGCGGGAAGGACATCACCGGCCAGCAGTCGAACAAGATGATGAGCTACCGTGTGGCGTTCCAGCTGCTCACCATCATCCTCGTCGTCATACTCATCTTCGTGGCACGCGGCGGCAGCTGAGCGCCCGGTGGTCAAGCTCAACAAGATCTACACGCGTACCGGCGACGATGGCACCACGGGCCTCGTCGACGGATCGCGGCGCCGGAAGCATGATCCGCGCATCGAGGCCTATGGTGCGGTCGACGAGGCCAATGCGACGATCGGCCTGGTGCGGCTGCAGGCGAGCGGCGAGGATGACGCCATGCTGGCGCGCATCCAGAACGATCTGTTCGACCTCGGCGCCGACCTCGCGACGCCCGACGAGATCGAAGGCGCGCTGCGCATCGTTCCCGCGCAGGTCGAGCGACTGGAGCGCGAGATCGATGCGATGAATGCCGGGCTGGCGCCGCTCAACTCCTTCGTGCTGCCCGGTGGCACGGCGGCGGCGGCCCATCTCCACCTCGCACGCACCGTCGTGCGCCGCGCCGAGCGGGTCGCGGTCGAGGCGGCGGGGGCCGAGACGATCAATCCCCACGCCGTCGCCTATCTCAACCGCCTGTCCGACCATCTGTTCGTGATGTCGCGCCTGCTGAACGCGCGCGCTGGCGGCGACGTGCTCTGGGTGCCCGGAGGCAACCGCTAGCCGGCGTCGAGCGTATCTCCCGTCTGGCGGGAGATATGATGCAGACGGCAACCAACCGACAGGCCGACGATGCGCTGGCCGCGCGGCTGTTGACCGTGCGGGGGCGGACGGCGGCGCTCGCCGCGCCGCTGTCGGATGCCGACGCCACGGCCCAGTCGATGCCCGACGCCAGCCCGGCCAAATGGCATCTGGCGCACACGAGTTGGTTCTTCGAGAGCTTCGTGCTGCGCGACCATGTGCCCGGCTACCGCGCCTTCGACGAGCGGTTCGCCTATCTGTTCAACAGCTATTACGAGGCCGAGGGCGCGCGGCAGCCGCGCGACCGGCGCG
>JAEZQR010000038.1 GCA_023413015.1 Pseudomonadota bacterium | reverse complement strand
TTTCCGAACCCGACCGATCCTGCCATGCTGCGCCTCTACTCCCTGACGATCAGTTCTTCGGGGCCTTGGCCAGCAGCCCCTTGAGGTTGAGCTTGTCCATCAGCGACTTCGGCTGACCGGCAGGCTCATCCTCGGCCTCGATCCCGGTGGCCAGCAGCTTGGCAAGCTGCTCGATCGCATGACCGAGCTTGGTGCCCCTGGCGGCGTCGGCGAGGCATTTGCCCTGCTTGGCGGCCGATACCGCGACCTTCGCGTCGAACGGGATTACGATATCGACCTTGCGTTCGATCGAGGCCTCGAAATCCTTGCGCGAGACCTCCGGCGCGGGCGTCGCCGACACGCGGTTGGCGACGATGGTGACGGCGACGTTCGGCGCCTGGCTCTTCAGCCAGCCGAGCAGGCGAATGGTGTCGCGCGTCGCGGCGAGCGTCTGCTCGGTGACGACGACGATCTGCTGCACCTCGCTGACCAGATGCGGGCTCTGCACGGCGATCGCGCGGGGCATGTCGATCACGACCGCCTCGAAGGCGTTCTTCATCTCTTCCTGGAGATGGAAGAGCGCGCCGCCGTCGATGTGCAGCGGCTGCGTGATCGGTGCCTCGGCCGACAGCACCGCCAGCCGTTCGGTGGCGCGCACCATCGCGCGCTCGATGAACAGGCCGTCGATGCGGCTGGGGTTTTCGAGCGCGTCGGTGAGGCCGCGGCCGGGCTCGAGGTCGAAGGCCAGCGCGCCGGTGCCGAAATGCACGTCGAGGTCGAGCAGCGCGGTCGAGCGCTCCTGCCGGTCGGCCATCAGCCAGGCGAGCGACGTGGCGAGCGCCGAGGCGCCGACCCCGCCGCGTACCCCGAGCACCGCCACCGTCGTCTGCGGCCGGTCCGTCTCGGGACCGCCTTGCGACTTGGGGCCGTTCAGGATCGCCTGCGCGGTCGCCAGCGCATCGCGTACCGCGTCCGGCGTCAGCGGCTTCAGCAGATAGTCCTGCAGGCCGGACGCCAGCAGATCGCGGTAGAGGCGGACATCGTTGACGAGGCCCGCGGCGATGACGATCGTGCCGGGTTCGCAGACCTCCGCGAGGGCGTTGATGTCGTTGAGCGGATCGCTCGACTCCGACAGATCCACGAACAGGACGTGCGGACTGGCCGATACCGACAGCGTCTGAACCGCGTTGCGCAGCCCGCCCTTGTTGACCTTGTCCGCCGCCCAGCCGATCTCGGTCGCGATGGGCCGGATCACCTCAGCGGTCACCTCATCGCAGACGAACGCCGCGAACGGTTCGCGCGGGGCCACGCCGCCGGAGCGCTTGTTCGGATTCCAGGGTGCGTTCATTTCACTCGATCCGTTAGTTGCCGCGCGCCGCGCCGTTGCTGCCGATCGACGGGCCTGCACCCATGCTGGCGGCGGGTGCCGGACCGGCCCGCCGCCGATCGATCGCCGATGAGGCCGTGAAGCCGTCCGAACCCGAGTAGGATTTGCCGACGATCAGGTCGTTCGGATCGGCGATCATCTCGGCGAGATTGCCGCGGACGGCGCAGCCGTAGTTGCTCGATACCGCGGCGTCGGGCTCGTAGGCGGAGGACCGGCTCCAGTCCGGGCAGCCGGGAACGGTCGCGCGGGCGCGGGTCACGACGACACGGACCGTGCCGGGAGGAACGCTGCCGGTGGTGACCGGCGTCGTGCCGTCGAGCAGCAGACCGTAGCGCGCGACGACCTCGGCGATGGCCTGCCGCCGCTCAGCCGCACCGACCGGCGACGGGTCGTCGACGCTGATGCGGTCGCCGTAGGCGATGCCGATCGAGCCGAGATACTCGTCGAGCGCGCGCGCCTGCCCTGCCGGAAGCGTGCTCCCGCTGCCAAGGCGCAGGTCGTAGGTCATCTTCGAGGTCTCGACGACCGGGACTTTCACCGTTTCGACGCCGCGGTTGAGGTCGAGATGCGGATTGCTGCACCCGGCGACGAGCAGCAGCAGGATGGGCGAAATCTTGCTCTTCATCACCATCCCTCTCAGTTCAGCGAAAAGCCAGGAGCAGGCACGGCACCGGTCGGTGCCGCCGGTTGCGCCGGCACGATCTTCGGTTGCGGCGTGGGCGCGCTCTGCTTGCCGTAGAGCTTGCCTTCGAAGAAGCGTTCCGCATCGCTCGGCGCGCGGAAGCCGTCGGTGGGCAGGTGGATCTTCGAGGCCGTGACCGGCTTCACGAGATAGGGCGTGATCACGATCACGAGCTCGGTCTCGTTGCGTCGGTAGCTGGTCGAGCGGAACAGCGCGCCGAGGATCGGCAGGTTGCCGAGCAGCGGGGTGCGGTCGCTGGAGGTGTTGACGCTGTTGCGGAGCAGGCCGGCGATCATGAAGCTCTGGCCCGAGCCTAGTTCGACCGTCGTGTCGGCGCGGCGGGACAGAAGGCCCGGGACATCGAAGCCGCCCACCTTGACGCCGCTTGAGGCGTCGAGCTCGGACACCTCGGGCTGGACGCGCATCGAGATGCGGTTGCCGTCGAGCACGGTCGGCGTGAAGGCGAGGCGCACGCCATATTCCTTGAACTCGATCGCGGTGGCGCCGTTGCCGGCGGCCGTCGGGATCGGAAATTCGCCGCCGGCCAGGAAATTGGCCGTCTCGCCCGACAGCGCCGTCAGGTTCGGCTCGGCAAGGATGGTCAGCAGGCCGTCGGTCTCGAGCGCGTCGATGACCGCCGAGAAATCCTGCCCCAGCAGATTGCCGGCAAGCGCGATGCCCGTGCCGGCGCTCGGCTTGATGAACTGGCCGGCGTCGTTGAGCACTTCGCGGCCGCGGCTGAAGCCGATCGCGAAATCGCCGCCATTCATCGACTCGAAGTTCACGCCGATGCTCTTGAGCGCGGTCCGGCTGACTTCGGCGAACTTGACCTGCAGGTTGACCTGCACCGGCATCGCGGTCGTCAGCTTGTTGACGACATTGGTGCCGTTGCCGACGAACGCCGTCACCAGCCGCGTCGCTTCCTCGACTTCGCTGGGGCTGGCGACGGTGCCGGTCAGCAGCACCATGCCGTTCATCGGGGTGACCTCGATCGCGGCGTTCGGCATCGTCATGCCGAGCATCGACTTGATCTGGTCGATGTTCTGCGCGACGCGGACGTTCGCCGAATAGACGACGCGGCCTGCAGCGTCGGTCGCGTAGAAGGAGGTCTCGCCGCCGCCGACGCCGAACAGGTAGAGCTGCGTCGGCGACTTGATCTGGACGTCAGCGACCTTGTTGTTGACCACCATGACGTCCGTCACCGGGCGGGGCAGCCTGACGAGCGTGCCCTTGCCGACGCCGATGGCGATGCCGTCCTGCGCGTTCTGGAACGTCGTTTCCTGCTGCGCGAGCGCGGCGGGCGTCGGGGCCGTCAGCCCGAGCGCGACGGCGATCGTGCCGGCGCGCAGCATCGACTTGATACGCATGATCAGTTCGCCCCCAGAGATACTTCGGTCACCTGATTGCCGCGCGCCACGCGCACGACGGGCCCCCTTGGCCTGGCCGGCACGAGCGCCCCGGTCGTCCCGCCGCTGGCGGTGCCTGCTGAGGCCGGCGCATAGGCCTGGCGGCGGAAGCGCGACACCTCGGGGCTCGTGGTGAAGGTCGGGTTGCTGTCCGACGGCAGCTTGGCGACGGCGAACTCGAGCGCGCGGTCGGCGGCCGTGTCGTTGCCGTCGACATTCACGTCGCCGGAAGCGATGGCGCGTTCCAGTTCGGCCGCATTGTCCGAGATCGAGCGCAGGCTGAGCGACAGCGATCCCAGCCCTTGAGCGACCGAGATCTTCTCGACGAGCTTCGGCGTGACCTCGAGCGTCACCGTGCTGCCGACCTGCGCCTGCGTCGAGGTGTCGTCGACGCGCTGGTCGACCGCGAGTACCCGCAGGTTGCGGACGATCGTCTCGGCCGCACGCAGCGAGCCACCTTCGCCGCCGACATCCTGCGTCAGCACGAGGTCGATCCGGTCGCCGGGGAAGATGAAGCCGCCGACCGATGTCGTCGCCGATACCGATACGGTGATCGCGCGCATGCCGGGGCTCAGCGCGGCGGCGAGGAAGCCGCTCTCGCCGGGGCCGATCAGCGCGCCCTGCGTCACCGGCTGACCGGCGATGATGGTGTGGCGGACGACCTTGCCGGCCAGCGTCGCCGGATCGGTCTGACCTTTGAGGAAATAGGCCTTCTCGACCATGTCTTTCGGCCAGGGCTGGAAGGTCAGCATGTCGGCAGTGATGATCGTGCCGAGCGGCAGCGGCTTGGCCGCAACCAGCACCTCGGTACCGACGGCTTCGACCGGCGCGGCAGCGGCGGTCGGCACCGCGTTGCCGCCGGCGAACATGCTGCGCGCCATGAAGGCGGACACGCCGGCGACCAGCAGCGCGCCGATCAAGAGAAGCAACTTCCTGACGTCCATGTTTCTTCAAGCCCCTCGGCTGATCTCGGGGCGAGTCATGACTGGAAATGCTTAACAATCGGTTCGCCGAACGTGAGCAGCGCGCCGGCGACGATCGCCAGGCCGTAGGGAATCTCAGGGCGTCCGGGCCGCTGCCGCAGGCGATGCGCGATCAGGAGGCCGGTGGTCAGCACGCCGCCCGCCAGCGCCACGATCACCATCATCTGGGCGAATCGGCCGATCGGCAGCCAGAGTGCGAGGGCAGCCAGCAGCTTGACGTCGCCGCCGCCCATCAGCCCGGCCGCGAACAGCGCCGCGAAGGCGATAAGGACCGCGACCGCGAAGGCGATCTGCAGTGCGTAGCCGGGCCACAAGGCACCGCCGATGCTCAGCCAGTACGGCAGGCTCAACGCCGCGACGGCGGCGCACAGCCAGTTCGGGATGATGAAGCGGCGCGCATCGCCGATCGCGGCGGCGGCGAGCAACGCGGCGAGCCCGGCAAGGCAGACCCAGGACAACATCGTCATGAAGCTGACGGTAGACGGCTTGGTTGAAGAAAGCGTAACCAAGCCGCGTGCCCGCCGATCCCCTCGTCCGCCGCCGCCAGCTGCCACCCGACCCGAGCTGGGGGCGGATCGATCTCGATGGCTGGCCTCTGCGCACCGTGCGCTGGCAGGCGCCCGCCGGATCGGCCGGCTCGCTGCTGTTCGTCGGCGGCCGGGCCGATTTCATCGAGAAATACAGCGAAGCCTATTGGACCTGGCGGTCGGACTGGGGCCTCGGCGTCGCGACCTTCGATTGGCGCGGGCAGGGCTTGTCCGGCCGGCTCGGCGACGCTCCGCACAAGGGACATGGCGAGTTCGACCGCTGGACGGACGATCTGGACCGCATCGTCGCCTGGTTCGCCGCGACGATGCCGGCGCCGCACTATCTGGTTGCGCATTCGATGGGCGGTCATCTGGCGCTCCGGCACCTGGCCCGCGGCAGCAGTCCCATTGCGCGCGCCGTGCTGCTTGCGCCGATGCTCGGCATCCGTACGGCGCCGCTTCCCCCGAAGCTGGCGCGCCGCTTGGCCGATGCCGCCGTCCGCGCCGGCCTCGGCGGTCGCTATGCCCTGCTCCAGCGTGGCTATGGCGCCTGGCAGCAACGGCCCGAACGCCAGGCGCTGCTGACCGGCTGCCCGGATCGGTTCGCCGACGAGCATTGGTGGATCGCCGAGGCGCCCGAACTGGCGCTCGGCGGTATCACATGGGGCTGGCTGGCCAGCGCGTCCCGTTCGATCGACCGCCTGTTCGCCGCGCAGGCGCTCGAGCGAATCGCCACGCCGCTACTGCTGCTGGCCGGCGAGCACGAGCGGCTGGTGGAGGTCGCCGCCATCCGTCGCGCCGCGGAACGGCTGCCGACAGGTGAGTTTCGCCTGATCCCGGGAGGTCGGCACGAACTGCTGCGCGACGTCGAACCGGTTCGCGACGCCACGCAGGCGGCAATCCGAGATTTCCTGCTAGGTCCGGCGTCATGACACCACGAGTCGCCATCATCGGGGCCGGCATCGCCGGGGCAGGGATCGCCTATTTCCTGCGCGGACGCGCCGAGATCACCCTGATCGAGGCCGAGGCGCAGCCGGGGTACCACACCACCGGCCGCTCGGCCGCCTTCTATGCCGAAACCTATGGCGGCCCGGCGATCCAGCCGCTGACGACCGCTTCGAAGGAATTCTTCGAGTCGCCGCCGGACGGCTTCGCCGCGGTCCCGCTGCTGGGGCCGCGCGGCGGCCTGCACGTCGCCACCGCGGCCGCACTGGACGAGCTGGACGAGCTGGAGCGGAGCTTCGAGGGTACTGGGGTCACGATCGAGCGGCTTGCCGCCGCCGAGATCACGGCACGGGTGCCGCAGCTCGCCGAAGCCTGGACGGCCGGGGCGCTATGGGAGCCCGACTGCCGCGATATCGAGGTCGCAGCGCTGCATCAGGGGTTCCTCGCCGGCGCCCGACGCGCCGGGGCACGGCTGCTGACCGATGCGGCCGTTCGGGCGCTGGAGCCGCGCGGGAGCGGCTGGGCGATCGAGACCGCCGGGGCGCGGATCGAAGCCGACATCGTGGTCAATGCCGCCGGGGCCTGGGGCGATCAGGTCGCCGCGCTGGCCGGCATCGCGCCGCTCGGGCTGCAGCCGCTGCGGCGCACCGTCGCCGTCATCGACGTCGATCCGCCGGCGCCCGCCGATCTACCGCTGGTGATCGCGGCCGACGGCAGTTTCTACTTCAAGCCCGATGCCGGCCGCCTATGGGTGAGCCCGCATGACGAGATTCCCGCCGAACCGGGCGATACGCAACCCGAGGAGTATGACGTGGCGCTCGCCATCGACCGGTTCGAGCGCGCGACGACATGGCGGGTGAAGCGGCTCGAGCGGGCCTGGGCAGGGTTGCGCACCTTCGCGCCCGACCGCGTGCCCGTCTACGGCTTCGAGCCGACGGTGCCCGGCTTCTTCTGGTGCGTGGGGCAGGGCGGATTCGGCATCCAGACCGCGCCGGCGGCCAGCCGGATGGCGGCGGCGCTGCTGCTGGGCGAGGCCGTGCCGGCCGGTCTCGATTCCGGGTGCTATCGGCCCGGCCGCTTCAGATAAGGTTTACTGGTTCGGGCCGCCGGACGACGGGATGCCGCCGACGCGGCCGATGTTGCCGAACAGGTCCTCGATGATGCCGGTCTTGCGGCCGAGCGTCGGGGTCTCGTCGTTGACCGGGTCGACGTTCACGACCTGCTCCAGCCCGCGGCGCTGGACGTTGGCGACGTTGCCCTGCGGGTCGAAGCTGACGATGATCACGCTCTGCTGCGTCGGCTTGGGCGACAGGAAGGCGGTCTGCTTCGTCGCGCGCGAGACATAGTACCAGCTCTTGTCGTCGAACTGCGCATTGAACGACGGCCGGCCCAGCGCCTTCATCACCGATTCGCGATTGTCGACGCCGGGTTTGACTTCGGCGACGAGGGTTTCGTCGACGATGTAGCCCATGTTGTTCTGGACGCGCGTGCAGGCGGGGAGGGCGACGACGCCCACCAGAACCAACGCGATGACCGACTTGCGCATTTCCAGCTCCCGACGCGCGGCCGCTGTTGAAAGCCGCTGACTCGGGCTCAATATGCGGATAAGCCGCGGCAGCACAAGCGTCGCAAGCGCCGCAGGGAGCCAGCCGCCATGGCATTCAGTCTTTTCAAACGCCGCGCCCCGGCGCGCCCCCCGATGGATGCGCTCTACCGCGCCGTCGTTGCCCTCGCGCGCGAGCCGCGCTGGTACACCGCCGGGACAGTGCCGGACACCTTGGACGGCCGATTCGACATGGTGGCGCTGGTCCTGAGCATTGTCATGATCCGTCTCGAACGCGAGGACGTGCCGCACGCGCTCGTCGGGCTGACCGAGCGCTTCGTCGAGGACATGGACGGTTCCTTGCGCGAGATCGGCGTCGGCGACCTCGTGGTCGGCAAGCAGGTCGGCCG
>JAEZQR010000273.1 GCA_023413015.1 Pseudomonadota bacterium | reverse complement strand
GCCTTGGTCAGGATCGTCATGCCCTGCTTGCTTAGAGCCTTCTCCATGAACGCCGACACCTCGGCGTCCTCGACCGGCACGATGCGGTCGAGCATCTCGACCACGGTAACTTTCGCGCCCATGTCGTTGTAGAAGCTGGCGAACTCGATGCCGATCGCGCCCGATCCGATCACCAGCAGCTTGGTCGGCATCTCAGCCGGCGTCATCGCGTGGCGATAGGTCCACACGCGCTGGCCGTCGGCCTTGAGGTGCGGCAGCTCGCGCGCCCGCGCGCCGGTCGCGACGATGACGTTCTTGGCATCGAGCACCTTGTCGCCCTGCGCGGTCTTCACCGTCACCTGGGTCTTCCCCGTCAGCCGCCCCTCGCCTTCGACGACAGTGACCTTGTTCTTCTTCATCAGTCCCTTGACGCCGCCGTTGAGCTGCGCCGCGACCTTGCGGGACCGGTCGACGATCTTCGCAAGATCGAAGCCCGGCTTCTCGACGGTCAGGCCATAGGCGTCGGCGTGCGTCAGATAGTGATAGATCTCCGACGTGCGCAGCAGCGCCTTGGTCGGGATGCAGCCCCAGTTGAGACAGATGCCGCCCAGCCGCTCGCGCTCGACGATCGCGGTCTTCATGCCGAGCTGCGCCGCCCGGATCGCGGCGACATAGCCGCCGGGCCCGGAGCCGAGGACGACGAGGTCGAAGGTGTCAGCCATGACTATGATCCCGATAAAGTAGAAAGTTAGTGAGCCGCCTGAAGCTGCGGTATGGCGCGCGGCCGCCGGTCGTCGCCGACGGCGACGAAGCTGAACATGGCCTGCGTGACCTTGTAGCTGTCGCTGCCGTGCCGGGCGCGCCGCCAGGCTTCGACCTCGATCTTCATCGAGGAGCGGCCGACGCTCGCCAGACGCGCGTAGACCGACACCTCGTCGCCGACGAACACCGGACGATGGAAGGCCATGGCGTCGACCGCCACAGTCACCGCGCGGCCGCCTGAATGGCGCGACGCCACCGATCCGGCCGCCAGGTCCATCTGCGACATCAGCCAGCCGCCAAAGATGTCGCCGTACGGATTGGCATCAGCCGGCATCGCGGTCACCCGGATGACCGGCTCGTCGCCCGGCGCCTTCAGGTCGGCTGCGTCGCTCACGCCAGCATCGCCAGCGGGTTCTCGACCAGCCGCTTGAACGCCGCCATGAACTCAGCGCCGACCGCGCCGTCGATGGCACGATGGTCGAAACTGCCAGTGGCGGACATCACGGTGGCGATCGCCAGCGCATCGTTCACCACATAGGGCCGCTTCTCGCCGGCGCCGATCGCGAGGATCAAGCCCTGCGGCGGATTGATGACCGCATCGAACTGCTTGATGCCGTACATGCCGAGGTTCGATAGCGAGGCGGTGCCGCCGGCATAATCTTGCGGCTGCAGCTTGCCGTCGCGCGCCCGCGCGGCGAGGTCCTTCATCTCGACGGCGATCTGGCTGAGGCGCTTGCTGTCGGCCTCGCGGATCACCGGCGTGATCAGCCCGCCGGGGATGGCGACCGCGACCGAGATGTCGGCGCGCTTGAACTTGTAGAGCTGGTCGCCCGCGAACTGCACGTTGGCATCGGGCACTTCGGTCAGTGCCAGCGCCAGCGCCTTGATGACGAGGTCGTTGACCGACAGCTTCTTGGCCTCGGGCAGCGCCGCGTTCAGCTCCGACCGGAGCTTCAGCAGCGGATCGAGACGCACGTCGACCGTCAGGTAGAAGTGCGGCACGGTCTGCTTCGATTCCGCCAGACGACGCGCGATCGTCTTGCGCATGTTCGACAGCTTCACCGCCTCCATCGGCACGCCCTCGGGCGCGCCGTAGGTCGGCGCCGCTACCGGAGCAGCGGTCTGAGCCACCGCCTGCGGCTGCGGCGCGGCGGCCGGCCGTGCGCCCCCCGGTTGCGCCTTGTCGATGTCTGCCTTCACGATCCGGCCGTGCGGGCCCGAACCCTGGATGGCCGAAAGGTCGATGCCCTTCGCCTGCGCCAGGCGGCGCGCGAGCGGCGAGGCCTTGATGCGGTCACCGGACGGCGCGGGCGCGACGGCCTGCGGCTGCGGTGCTGCGGCTGGCTGGGCAGCGGCAACCTGCTGGTCCTGCGCCGGCTGCGCGCCATAGCCCTTCACCTCTGGCTCGGGCGTCGGCGCGGCGCCGGTCTCGCCGGCCTTCTGCTCGGGCGGAGCCGCGGGCGGCTGCGCGGGTGCGACAGGCGCCTTGGCTGCGCCGCCCGACACGGCGCTCGCATCCTCGCCTTCCTCGGCAAGGACCGCGATTACTTGGCCGACCGGCACCTCGTCGGTGCCTTCGGCGACCAGCAGCTTGGCGATCGTGCCCTCGTCGACCGCCTCGACCTCCATCGTCGCCTTGTCGGTCTCGATCTCGGCGATGATGTCGCCGGACTTGATCTTGTCGCCTTCCTTCACGAGCCACTTGGCAAGCGTGCCTGTCTCCATCGTGGGCGACAGGGCGGGCATGGTGATGTCGATGGCCATGGCTCTTTATCCCCGATAGCAGACGCGCTTGGCGGCCGCGACGACGTCGTCGACCTTGATGATCGCCGCCTTCTCGAGGTTGGCGGCATAGGGCAGCGGCACGTCGGCGTTGGTGACGCGTAGCACCGGCGCGTCGAGATCGTCGAAGCCCTCCTCCATGGCGATCGCCATGATCTCGGAGGCGATCGAGCAGGTCGGCCAGCCTTCCTCGACGACGACGAGGCGGTTGGTCTTGGCGAGGCTCGCCAGCACCGTCGCCTTGTCGAGCGGGCGCAGCGTGCGCAGGTCGATGACCTCGGCGCTGATGCCTTCGGCTTCGAGCTTGGCGGCGGCATCCAATGCCACGCCGACCGCGATCGAATAGCCGACCAGCGTCACGTCCTTGCCCTCGCGCACCACCTTCGCCTTGCCGATCGGCAGCACGAAATCGTCGAGCTTCGGCACGTCGAAGGTCTGGCCGTAGAGCAGCTCGTTCTCGAGGAACACGACCGGGTCGGGCGAGCGGATCGCCGCCTTCATCAGGCCCTTGGCGTCAGCGGCGCTGTACGGCGCGATGACGATGAGGCCGGGGACGCTCGCGTACCACGGGCCATAGTTCTGGCTGTGCTGCGCGCCGACGCGCGCGGCAGCGCCGTTCGGCCCGCGGAACACGATCGGGCAACGCATCTGGCCGCCCGACATATAGTTGGTCTTGGCGGCCGAATTTACGATGTGGTCGATCGCCTGCATCGCGAAGTTGAAGGTCATGAATTCGATGATCGGCCGCAGGCCGCCCATCGCGGCACCCGTGCCGACGCCGGCGAAGCCGTACTCGGTGATCGGCGTGTCGATGACGCGCTTCGCTCCGAACTCGTCGAGCAGGCCCTGCGTCACCTTGTAGGCGCCCTGATACTCGGCGACCTCCTCACCCATCACGAAGATGCGGTCGTCGACGCGCATCTCCTCGGCCATCGCGTCGCGAAGCGCCTCGCGGACCGTCTGGCGCACCATCTCGGTGCCCGCCGGCACCTCGGGCGTCACCTGCGTCGCGGTCTGCGTGGGCGCCGGCGGCGTATGCGTCGGCGGCGGTGCCACGTCCTGCGCCGGGGTCGCTTCCGGCCTCGGCGTCGCGGCAGCGGCCGAGGCGTCCTCGCCTTCCTGCGCGATCACCGCGATCAGCGTGCCGACCTTGACGTTGTCGGTGCCGCCGGGGACGAGGATCTTCGCCATCGTGCCGCCCTCGTCGGCTTCCAGCTCCATCGTCGCCTTGTCGGTCTCGATCTCGGCGATGACGTCGCCAGGCTTCACGGTCGAGCCTTCCTCGACCAGCCACTTGGCCAGCGTCCCCTCCTCCATCGTCGGCGACATGGCGGGCAGCTTGATTTCGATCGGCATCAGTAGGTCCCCACCAGAACGTCGGTATGAAGCTCGTCGAGCGCCGGTTCGGGCGACTGCTCGGCGAAGTCGGCCGACTCGTTCACCACGGCGCGGATCTCCTTTTCGATCTCCTTGAGCTTGTCCTCGCCGACGCCGAGCGCGGCGAGGTCGCGCTTGGCGTGCTCGATCGGGTCGGACTTCTCGCGAACCTCCTGCACCTCCTCGCGCGACCGGTACTTGGCCGGGTCGGACATCGAGTGACCGCGATAGCGGTAGGTCTTCATCTCGAGCAGCACCGGTCCCTTGCCGGCGCGGGTCCATTCGAACGCCGTCTCGGCCGCGCCGCGCACCGCGAGCACGTCCATGCCGTCAACCTGCAGGCCGGGGATGCGGAAGCTCTCGCCGCGGCGGTAGAGCTGGTCCTCGGCCGAGGCGCGATTAACGCTCGTGCCCATCGCATACTGGTTGTTCTCGATGACGAACACGACGGGCAGCTTCCACAGCTCCGCCATGTTGAAGCTCTCGTAGACCTGGCCCTGGTTCGCGGCCCCGTCGCCGAAATAGGCGAGGCAGACGCCGCCGTCGTCCTTGTACTTGTGCGCGAAGCCGAGACCGGCGCCCAGACTGACCTGTGCGCCGACAATGCCGTGGCCGCCGTAGAAGCCATGCTCGACGCTGAACATGTGCATCGAGCCGCCCTTGCCCTTCGAGATGCCGGCGGCGCGTCCCGTCAGCTCGGCCATGATCACCTTCGGGTCGATGCCATAGGCGAGCATGTGGCCGTGGTCGCGATAGCCAGTGATCACGCTGTCGCGCCCGATCTGGAGCGCCGACTGCAGCCCGACCGCGACCGCCTCCTGGCCGATGTACAGGTGGCAGAAGCCGCCGATCAGGCCCATGCCGTAGAGCTGGCCCGCCTTCTCCTCGAAGCGGCGGATCAGCAGCATCTGGCGATAGAACTCGGTGAGCTCCTCCGCGGAGGCTTTGTACCGCTCCGGTTGGCTCGGGCGCTCCCGATTCGGAATGGGCGGTTCGGACGATGCGGGTTTCCGCGCGGGCGATTTGGCCACGGTAAAGGCCCCTACATGATTGAACAGGGGGCCGCTATACGAGCCGACCCCCTAATTGTTCAACCAGCTTTCGGCAGCTTCACCACGACTTCGTCGGGACGGACCACTCCGAGGTTGCCGCGAACCAGCTCGTCGGCGAGGTCGGGGTCGACCTTGCGCGGGTCGAGAAGCTGGATCTTGCGCTCGAGCGCGGCCTTGCGCGCGGCGACGGTCTTCGCCTCGGCGGCGAGCTCGACCTGCTGCGTCTTATACTCGCCGAGCGCGAACAGGCCGCTGCGCCCGGCGAGCGCGTGATAGGCGAAATATCCGGTGAGCATGATGCAGGCGGCGGGCACGAGTGCTCCCCGCAACAAGTCCAATGCCCCTGCCCGCTCGGTCATGGCGTCACTGAATCATGCTTTACCGTTGGATTCAAGCGCTTTGCGCCAGGGCGCCTCACGCGCCCCGCAGGATGCTCCGGCCCGCATAGCGCGCCGCGTCGCCCAGCCCTTCCTCGATGCGGATGAGCTGATTGTACTTCGCTAGCCGGTCGGAGCGCGCGAGCGAGCCGGTCTTGATCTGCCCGCAGTTGGTCGCGACCGCGAGATCGGCGATCGTCGAATCCTCGGTCTCGCCCGAGCGGTGCGACATCACCGAGGTGTAGCGCGCGCGGTGCGCGGTCTCGACCGCCTCCAGCGTCTCGGTGAGCGTGCCGATCTGGTTGACCTTGATCAGGATCGAGTTGGCGAGCCCGCGCCCGATGCCGTCGCGCAGCCGCGCCGGATTGGTCACGAACAGGTCGTCGCCGACGAGCTGCACCTTGCTACCGAGCTTGTCGGTCAGGATCTTCCAGCCCTCGAAGTCATCCTCCGACATGCCGTCCTCGATCGACAGGATCGGGTAGCGGCCGCACAGCTCGGCGAGATAGTCGGCCATCTCCGCCGGCGCGAGGCTCCGCCCCTCGCCTTCGAGCACGTACTTGCCGTCCTTGAAGAATTCGGTGGCGGCGCAGTCGAGCGCCAGCATCACGTCGTCGCCGGGCTTGTAACCGGCCTTCTCGATCGATTGCATGATGAAGTCGAGCGCTTCGGGCGCGCTGGCGAGGTTCGGCGCGAAGCCGCCCTCGTCGCCCACCGCGGTCGCCAGCCCCTTGTCGTGCAGGCCCTTCTTCAGCGTGTGGAAGATCTCCGCGCCCACGCGCACCGCATCAGCAAGCGTGTCGGCGCCCACCGGCATGATCATGAATTCCTGGAAGTCGATCGGGTTGTCGGCATGCGCACCGCCGTTGACGATGTTCATCATTGGCACCGGCAGCAGGTTTGCCGAGACGCCGCCGACATAGCGATAGAGCGGCAGGCCGCGCGCATCGGCCGCCGCCTTGGCGGTCGCAAGGCTGACGCCGAGGATGGCGTTGGCGCCCAGCCGGCTCTTGTTCGGCGTGCCGTCGAGTTCGATCATCATGCGATCGAGCTCGACCTGGTCCTCGGCCTCCAGGCCGGTGATCGCGTCGGCGATCTCGCCGTTCACCGCGGCGACCGCCTGGGTCACGCCCTTGCCGAGGTAGCGCGACTTGTCGCCGTCGCGCTTCTCGACAGCCTCGTGCGCGCCGGTCGAGGCACCCGAGGGCACGGCGGCGCGGCCGAAGCTGCCATCCTCCAGCAGCACGTCGACCTCGACCGTCGGATTGCCGCGGCTATCGAGGATCTGGCGGGCGTGGACGTCGACGATCGCGGTCATTGGCTTCTCCGGCTGGGCTGCGATAGGATGGCGGCGCTTCTAGCCAGTCGCTCCGGCCGCCGCAACGGCGGCGAAACGGGGCTTATGCGTCCAGTCTGTCGTTTGTTGCGGTGATTACGGCGTCGTTTCGGGTACTTGCCCGGAACCGGGGCGTTATTGTCTCGTTGGTCCGCCGCGAAATAATTGGAACAACTCCCGCGAAAGGATGACGTATGACCCCGGTGAA
>JAEZQR010000246.1 GCA_023413015.1 Pseudomonadota bacterium | reverse complement strand
GGAATTTGGGGAGGATCGCGATGACCAAGGGTTATCTGCTCGCGTCGGCGTCGTTGGCGCTGCTCGCGGCGGCGCCGGCAGCGGCGCAGGACACCACGCAGCCGACAGGAACCGGCACGGCTTCGACTGCGGCGCAAGGCGCAGTCGATCAGGGTCGGCCCGCCACCGTCGAAGAGGGCGAGATCATCGTCACCGCGACCCGTCGCGCGCAGGCGCTATCGGACGTGCCGATCGCCGTTTCGGCAGTGACCGCTGAATCGCTGCAGAACTCGGGCGCCAACGACATTCGCCAGCTCAACCAGCTCGCGCCGTCATTGCTGGTTTCGTCCACCGGCACCGAAGCTAATGGTTCGGCCCGTGTCCGCGGCATCGGCACCGTCGGCGACAACCCCGGCCTTGAGAGCTCGGTCGCGGTGTTCATCGACGGCGTTTATCGCTCACGCTCGGGCATCGGCCTGAACGAACTGGGCGAGATCGAACGCATCGAGGTGCTGCGCGGTCCGCAGGGCACGCTGTTCGGCCGCAACGCCTCCGCCGGCCTCATCAACATCATCAGCAAGCGCCCGTCGTTCGACTCAGAGGGCTCCGCTGCCTTCACCTACGGCAACTACGACTATCTCCGCGCCGAAGGGTCTGTGACCGGCCCGGTGGTCGGCGACACGCTCGCCATGCGCCTCGATGGCGTCTACGTGAAGCGCGACGGCTTCTACCATGACGTCGTCAACGACACCGACGTCAACGACCGCGACCGCTACTTCGTACGCGGCCAGCTGCTGTTCGAGCCGAACGACGACCTCAACATCCGGGTCATCGGTGACTATACCAAGCGCAACGAGAAGTGCTGCGCCGCCGTCTATGTCGACCGCTCGATCAATCCCTATATCGGCAACCTGAACGAGCCGGCCAACCCGATCCTGGTCGGCGGTGCCGTCAACCCCGCCGGCAACAACATCATCAACGTGCTGCGCGATCTCGGGCAGAACATGGCGGCCTTCAGCCATCCGTTCAGCCGCGACATCTACGTCTCGCCCGGTCGCACCTATGACGGCAACACCAAGGACTGGGGCCTGTCGGCAGAGGTCAACTGGGATCTCGGTGCCGCGAAGCTGACCTCGATTACGGCCTACCGCGACTATTTCAGCGCGCAGGCGTCGGATACCGACTACAGCCAGGTCGACATCCTCTACCGCGCCGACAACGATCTGTCGGGTCGTAAATTCCAGACGTTCAGTCAGGAGCTTCGCCTCCAGGGAACGCTGTTCGACGATCGGCTCGACTGGCTGGTCGGCGCCTATTACGCGGACGAGGATCTGACCGCCGAGGACAATCTGCGCTTCGGCTCGCAATATGGCCGGTTCGCGACCTGCCGCCTGATCTCGGGCACGGCGCTCGCCGGCTTCTATTCGCCGACATCGGCGGGGTGCGTCAGTCCGACCGGCCGCGCCGTCCTGAGCGGGGCGGTGCCGGGCGTGCCGTCCCCCTTCGGCGCCGCCGGCCCGGCGATCGTCGCCGGGCTCGACCGGCTCGAATCGGTCAACGACCGCGGCTCGACGCACGACGTCTACTTCCAGAACAGCAAGAACTGGGCGCTGTTCACGCACAACATCTTCCATGTCACCGACACGATCGATCTGACGCTCGGGCTGCGCTACACCAACGAGCGCAAGCGTTTCCGCGCGACCTTCGGCAACGACAACACGGCCTGCCCGGCACAACAGCAGGCGCTCGTGCCGTTCCTCACCAATCCCGGGCTCGCCGCGATCGCGGGCGGCCTGATCGGCCTCACCTGCCAAGGCAACTCAACCTCCGAACTCGACGGCGTCCGGATCACCGATCGCCGCAAGGAGGACGAGTTCACGGGCACGGCGGTGCTGTCGTGGAAGCCCACCGACGACTGGCTGTTCTACGGCAGCTACTCGCGCGGCTACAAGGCGGGCGGCTTCAATCTGGATCGCTCGGCGCTCAAGTCGCCGACGCTGCCATTTGCCGCCACGCCGGGCGGCGCGCAGGCGCTTGTCGGCAATCTCCAGTTCGATCCGGAGATCAACAACGCCTACGAGATCGGCATCAAGTACGCGACGCGTCCGTTCTCGATCAGCGTCGCGGCGTTCCGGCAGGAGTTCAAGAACTTCCAGCTGAACACCTTCAACGGCACCGTCTTCCTGGTGCAGACGATCAATGGCTGCGAGACCAGCCTGGGCGGGGCGGATCGCGATCAGAACATCTTCGCCACCGCCCCGAACTTCAATGCGGCCGCCGCGACGACGGGCGCGTGCGATCCGGGCAAGGTCGGCTACGGCGTGCTCAGCCAGGGCGTGGAGGTGGAAAGCACCCTGCGTCCGGCCGACAATATCACCGTGGGTCTCGGGGCGACCTACGCCAGCACGAAATACCGCGACAATCTCGTCGGCAACAGCCGCGGCGCCCCGCTCGACCAGGCGCTCCGCAAGTTGCCGGGCGACAATCTGTCGAACGCGCCCGAGTGGGTCGTCACCAGCTCCTTCGCCTGGACGCCGCCGATCGGGGGCAGCGGTCTGTCGGCGCTGTTCTACGTCGATAGCCGCCTCACGAGCGACTACAACACCGGCTCCGACCTGTTCCCGCAGAAGGAGCAGGACGGCTACTTCCTCGTGAACGGCCGCATCGGCGTCCGTGGGCCGGACGAGCGCTGGAGCGTCGAGGTCTGGGGGCAGAACCTGTTCAACATCGACTATGCGCAGGTCGCCTTCAACTCGCCCTTCCAGGCCGGCGCGAACACGGCGGCGTTTGCGGATCCGCAGTTCCCGGGCGGCCGCCAGATCTTCTCGGCCTTCCTCGCCGAGCCGCGGACCTACGGCGTCACCGTGCGCACCCGCTTCTGACCAAGTTCGGTCTCGTGCCCCGGCACGGGCCTAACATCCAGGAAAAGGCCCGCCCCCTCGGAGCGGGCCTTTTCTCTGTCTAGGCCGCCTCGGCTTCCGCCGTCGGGCTGGCGGCGATCGCCAGCAGCTTCTTCTCCAGCGCCTTCAGCCGCGCCGGATTGTCGATCTTCTCGCCGGTAAGATCGGTCAGGTAGAAGACGTCGATCGCGCGTTCGCCGTAGGTGGCGATGTGCGCGGAATGGATGGTGATCCGCGCCTGGAACAGCGCGTGGGTGAGACCGTAGAGCAGCGCCGGCCGGTCGAGCGCGTTGATCTCGACCACCGTGTATCGGTTCGACGCCCGGTTATCGAGCAGCACGTTGGGCTCGCTGTTGAACACCTCGGCGCGCCGCCGCGCGAGCGGGCGCGCGGCGAGGCGCTCGGCCAGCCGCACGCGGCCGGCGAGCACATCCTCGATCGTCTTCTCCAGCCGCTTGAGCTGCGCCGGCTCGTCGAACGGGCCGCCCAAGGGGTCCTGCACCACGAGGTTGTCGAGCGCCATACCGTCACGCGTGGTGTGGATGCGGGCGTCGAGGATGTTGGCGCCGGCGAGGCTGATCGCGCCGGCGATGCGGTAGAACAGGCCGGGGTGGTCGGCGGCATAGATCGAGACGAGCGTCGTGCCCTTCTCGACGTCGACCGTCGTCGCGACGCTTAGCGCCTTGCCGGCGGCATCGGCATCGTCGACTAGCCGCGCATTGATCGCCAGCGCCTCGGGGGTCTCGGCAATCCAGTAGGCATCGAAGAAGCGGCCCGCGAGCCGATCGAAACGGTCAGCCTCCCAGCCGAGCGTCTCGCGGAGCGCGCCCTGCTTGCCGGCAATGCGCGAGGCACGGCCGGTCTGCTTGTGGCCGAGCCGCAGCACTTCCTCGGCCGCCTCGTAGAGGTTGCGTAGCAGCTGCGCCTTCCACTGCGTGAACACGCCCGGCCCGACCGCGCGGATATCGACGACGGTCAGCACGAGAAGGAGGCGCAACCGCTCGGGCGAGCGCACCGCCTCGGCGAAGTCGAGGATGGTCTTGAAGTCGGCCAGGTCGCGCTTGAACGCGGTGTTCGACATCAGCAGGTGGTAGCGCACCAGCCAGGCCACCGTCTCGGTCTCGGCCGGCGTCAGTCCGAAGCGCGGGCACAGCCGCATCGCGACCTCGGCGCCGAGCTCGCTATGGTCGCCGCGCCGGCCCTTGGCGATGTCGTGCAGCAGCACCGCGACATAGAGCACGCGCCGCGACACGATCTGGTGGACGATCGCGCTCGACAACGGATGGTCGTCCTTGAGCTCGCCTTTCTCAATGCGCGCGAGCAGCCCGATGGCGCGGATGGTGTGCTCGTCCACCGTATAATGGTGGTACATGTCGTACTGCATCTGCGCGACGACCCGACCGAAGTCGGGCACGAAGCGGCCGAACACGCCGGCCTCGTTCATCCAGCGCAGCACGGTCTCGGGATCGCGCGGCGACGTCAGCACGTCGAGGAACAGCGCGTTGGCCCGGCGGTCGCGGCGCACCGCCTCGGTGATGAGCGGCGCGTCGCGCCCCGCCTGCCGCATCGCGAGCGGGTGAATCTCCAGCCCGTGCGCGTCGGTCAGCTGGAACAGCTCGATCAGCCGCACCGGATCGTCGCGGAAGAAATCGTCGGACGGCACGCTGATGCGCCCGCGCACGAGCGTGAAGCCGTTGAGCTTGCGCGGGCGGCGCCGGATCTCGGGAATCCAGGTGCGCTTGCCGAACTTCTCCTCGAGATGCGCGAGGAACAGCCCGGTCAGGTCGCCGACCTGCTTCGCGGTCAGGAAATAGTGGCGCATGAAGCGCTCGACCGCGCTCATGTTCTTGCGCTCGGCATAGCGCAGGCGGGCTGCCAGCTCGCGCTGGACGTCGAAGGTCAGCCGTTCGTCAGCGCGGCCGACGAGGTCGTGGAGGTTGATGCGGACCGCCCACAGGAAATTCTCGGCGCGCAGGAACTGCCGGAGCTCGGCCTTGGTCAGCAGCCCCTTGTCGACCAGCTCGGGCACGCTCTCGACCTGGTGGACGTACTTGCCGATCCAGAATAGCGTGTGAAGGTCGCGCAGGCCGCCCTTGCCCTCCTTGAGGTTGGGCTCGACAACGTAGCGGCTGTCGCCCATGCGCTTGTGCCGTGCCTCGCGCTCGGCGAGCTTGTCGGCGACGAACGCCTTGGCGGTGCCCGCCACCACCTCGCGGCGGAAGCGCGCCACCGCCTCGTCGTGGAGCGGCTGGTCGCCCCACACATAGCGCGCCTCCAGAAGCGCGGTGCGGATCGTGAGGTCGTCCTTCGCGGCGCGCACCATCTCGTCGATCGACCGGCTCGAATGGCCGACCTTCAGGCCGAGGTCCCACAGCATGTAGAGGATCGTCTCGATGACCTGCTCGCCCCAGGCGGTCTGCTTGTAGGGCGTCAGGAACATGACATCGACGTCGGAGAAGGGCGCCATCTCGCCGCGCCCATAGCCGCCGACCGCGACCAGCGTCATGCGCTCGGCATTGGTCGGGTTGACGGCCGGATACAGCAGCTGCGTCGTGAAGTCGTAGATCAGCCGCAGCAGCTGGTCGGTGAGGAAGGCGTAGGACGACGCCAGCTCGGTGCCGCGGTGCGGGGTCTCGGCGATCCGGCGCTTCAGCTCGGCGCGCCCGTCCTTCAGCGCCTGGCGCAGCAGCGCGACCGCCTGGTGGCGCCGCGCCATCGCGTCGCCGGTCGCCTTCTCGATCGTCCGCAGCCCGTCGGCCAGCGCACGCCGGTCGACGATCGCGCGGCGGTTGGGAATCTGGTCGAAGCGCCAAGCCATGCCGCCAAGTTAGGCGCCGCCGCGCTCCGCCGCCAGCGACTTCAGCTTGTACAGCAGATCGAGCGCTTCCCGCGGGGACAGCTCGTCGGGACGAACTTCGTCAAGTTTGCTCCGGACGGGATCGGCCGGCGCCTGTGATGGCGGTGCCGCCTGCGCGAACAGCGGCAGATCATCGAGCGCCGCGGCGAGTCCGCCAGTCTTGGCCTTGCCGGTCTCCAGCCGCGCCAGCACCTCGCCGGCGCGCGCGATGACAGGGGCGGGCAGGCCGGCGAGCTTGGCGACCGCCAGGCCGTAGGACCGGTCGGCGGCGCCCGCGGTCAGCTCGTGGAGGAAGACGAGCTCGCCCTTCCACTCGCGAACCTTGACCGTGTGCAACGACAGCCGGTCGAGGCGGCCGGAGAGGCGGGTGAGCTCGTGGTAATGGGTGGCGAACAGGCAGCGGCACTTGAGCCCGTCGTGCACCGCCTCAAGCACCGCCCAAGCGATGGCGAGACCGTCGTAGGTCGAGGTGCCGCGCCCGACCTCGTCGAGGATAACGAGCGAGCGATCGGTCGCTTGGGCCAGGATCGCCGCGGTCTCGACCATCTCGACCATGAAGGTCGACCGGCCTTGCGCCAGATTGTCCGAGGCGCCCACGCGGCTGAACAGCTTGTCGACGATGCCGAGCCGGGCGGCGGCGGCCGGCACGAAGCTCCCCGCCTGCGCGAGCACGGCGATCAGCGCGTTCTGGCGCAGGAAGGTCGACTTGCCGGCCATGTTGGGGCCGGTGACGAGCCAGAGCCGCGTCGCGGGTCCCAAGTCGCAGTCGTTGGCGACGAACGGCTCGCGCGCGCGCTTCAAGGCCGCCTCCACCACCGGGTGCCGCCCGCCCTCGACCGCGAAGTCGCAGCTGCCATCCACCTGCGGGCGCGACCAGCCCTCGCTTGCCGCCAGCTC
>JAEZQR010000244.1 GCA_023413015.1 Pseudomonadota bacterium | reverse complement strand
GCGCGAGCTGCGTCACCTTGACGGCCAAGTTCTCCAGCCGGTCGGCGACATAGTGCATCGTCGTCTGGCCTTCGAGCGTGGCGTTCATCGCGAGGATGACCTCCTCGATGCCGCCCGCGGCGATGCGTGCGACGAGGCCGTCGATGTTGAGGTCCTCGGGCCGCACGCCGTCGAGTGCGGAGAGGCGGCCGCCGAGCACATGGTAACGGCCGGGGAACAGCCGCGCGCGGTCGAGCGCCCAGAGGTCGGCGACCTCCTCGACGACGCAGAGCTGCGTGTCGTCGCGGCGCGGATCGGTGCAGATGCCGCACGGGTCGCGCGTGTCGACGTTGCCGCAGATGTGACAGGTGGCCATGTTCGCCTCGACCGCCTGCAGCGCGCGCACGAGCGGGCTCAGCGCCGTCTCGCGGCGCTTGAGCAGATGCAGCACGGCGCGGCGAGCCGAGCGGGGGCCAAGGCCGGGAAGACGCGCGAGCGCCTGCGTCAGCGCGTCGATTTCAGGTGAGGCCATGTCTTAAAAAACTCTCGTGAAGTTGTTGTCTGATATGGGGATTCCTGCCCATTCCCGCAAGGTCGGTTGCAATGCGGCGCGGCCCGCGATAGCCCCATCCTGTCATGCGCATCGCCTATATGGGAACCCCCGATTTCGCGTTGCCGGCGCTCGAGGCGCTGGCGGCGGCCGGCCACGAGATCGTCGCCGTCTATACGCAGCCACCGCGCCCGGCGAACCGTGGCAAGGCGCTCACCCCCTCCCCGGTCCACCGCCGCGCCGAGGAACTCGGGCTGGAGGTGCGCACGCCGGTCAACTTCAAGGACGAGGCGGATCGCGCGGCGTTCGCGGCGCTCGACCTCGATGTCGCGGTGGTCGCCGCCTACGGGCTGATCCTGCCGCAGGCGATCCTCGATGCGCCGCGGCACGGTTGCCTCAACATCCACGCCTCGCTGCTGCCGCGCTGGCGCGGCGCCGCGCCGATCCAGCGTGCGATCCTCGCCGGCGATGGCGAGACCGGCGTCACGATCATGCAGATGGAGCGCGGACTCGATACCGGGCCGATGCTGCTGAAAGGATCGACGCTGATCGACCGCAAGACGGCGGGCGAATTGACCGCCGAGCTGGCAGAGATGGGTGCGCGGCTGGTGGTCGAGACGCTAGCCACGCTTGCCGACGTCGTGTCTACACCGCAGCCGGAGGACGGCGTCACCTACGCGTCGAAGATCGACAAGGCCGAGGCGAAGATCGACTTTGCACAGCCCGCCGCGGCGGTGGAGCGGGCCATCCGCGCGTTCAACCCGGCGCCCGGCGCCTGGTGCGAGATCGGCGGGGAGCGGGTGAAGCTGCTGGCGGCGGAGATCGTCGATGTCAGTGGGCCGGCAGGCGCGGTGCTCGACGAGCGGCTGACGATCGCATGCGGCGATCGCGCGATCCGCCCCACCCTCCTCCAGCGCGCCGGCAAGCCGGCGATCGCGGCGGAGGCGGCGTTGCGCGGCTGGCGCGTGCCGGCCGGGACGGTCGTAGGCTGACGTGCCGCGTTTCCGCTTCCTCATCGAATATGACGGCCGGCCATTCATGGGCTGGCAGCGGCAGGCGCATGGGCCGAGCGTCCAGGCGGCGATCGAGGACGCGATCCATGCCGTAACCGGCGAGACGGTCGTGCTGCACGCCGCCGGCCGAACGGACGCGGGCGTCCATGCAGTCGGTCAAGTCGCGCATGCGGACATCGAACGGACGATCACGCCCTTTCGCCTGATGGAGGCGATCAACGCGCGGGTGCGGCCGGCGCCGGTCGCGATCCTGCGGTGCGAGGAAGCGCCGGCCGACTTCCACGCGCGCTTCGACTGTACGGGCCGCGCCTACCGCTACCGCATCGTCAACCGCCGGGCGCCGCTCACCTTCGACCTGGGGCTCGCCTGGCGCGTGCCGACGCCGCTCGATGCCGACGCGATGCACGAGGCGGCGCAGCGGCTGGTCGGCCGTCACGACTTCACGACGTTCCGTGCCGCCTACTGCCAGGCGGCCAGCCCGGTGAAGACGCTCGACCGGCTCGACGTGCGGCGCGACGGCGACGAGGTGCTGGTGTTCGCCGAGGCGCGCTCGTTCCTGCACCATCAGGTGCGGTCGATGGTGGGCTGCCTCAAGTTCGTCGGCGAAGGCAAATGGAGCGCGGACGACCTGCAGGCGGCGCTCGAGGCGCGTGATCGTGCCGCGCTCGGGATCAACGCGCCGCCTGACGGGCTGACGTTCATGGCGGCGCGCTATGCCACCGCCTTCTGGGGCGCCTCGACGAGCCGCGACAGCGACTGATCGAGCATCAGCAGCTGCCACAGCAGCCGCCCATGCTCGACACGGCCGGCGCGATGGTCGGCGACCGCGCGCTTGAGGAAATCCATGTCGAACCAGCCGGTCTCGACGGCGGCAGAGCTGGTCGCGAGCGCTTCGGCGCGGCCGGCGAGCGGCCCGCGGAACCAGTCGCTGATCGGGACGACGAAGCCCATCTTCGGCCGGTAGAGCAGCCGCTTAGGGACGTAGCGTTCCATCGCCCGCTTCATCAGCCACTTGCCCTGCCCGTTGCGGATGCGCAGCTCGGGCGGCAGCCCGGCGGCCCAGGCGACCAGCTCATGGTCGAGCAGCGGCTCGCGTGCTTCGAGGCTGACCGCCATGCTGGCGCGGTCCATCTTGGTCAGGATGTCGCCGGGCAGCCAATGCTGGATGTCGGCATATTGCGCCTGCCCCAGCGGATCGCGCGCGGGGGCGTTGCGCATGGTGTCGACGTATAGGCTGCCGGCCCAATGCCCCTGCAGCTCGCGGCGGAAGGCCGGGCTGAACAGGCAGCTGCGCAGCCGGTCCGGCACCACGGCGATGCTGTTGAAATAGGCTTCCTCGGTCGAGCGGCCGAGTGCCTCGAGCGTCGACTTGGCGCGGAAGACGCGCGGCGCCCAGTCGAGCTTGGGATAGGCGCGGCCGAGCGTTCCGAACAGCCGCTGGCGGAAGCCGAGCGGCAGCGCGCCGCGCAGCTTCTCCTCGTTCGCATGCAGACGGTAGCGGCGATAGCCGGCGAACGCCTCGTCGGCGCCGTCGCCCGATAGCGCGACCGTCACCGTCTCCCGCGCGAGCGCGCAGACCCGGTAGGTCGGCAACGCCGAGGCATCGGCGAACGGCTCGTCATAGGCGTCGGCCAGCCGGTCGATCAGCGCGAAGTCGTTGGGATCGACGATGCGCGTGCGATGGTTGGTGGCGTAGCGCTGCGCGATCTCGGTCGCATATTCGGTCTCGTCGTAGCCGGCGACGTCGAAGCCGATCGAGCAGGTGTTGACCGGCTGCGCGCTCATCTCCGCCATCAGCGCGACGACCGACGAGGAGTCGACGCCGCCCGACAGGAAGGCGCCGAGCGGCACGTCGGCGATCATGCGCAACCGCACCGCTTCGCGCATGCGGGCGGTCAGCTCGGCAGCGAGGTCGTCGACCTTGCCGCGATGGCGCGTGGTGAAGTCGACGTCCCAGTAGCGCTTGGGCTCCGGCACCGGCTGGCCCTGGCGCAGCGTCAGCGTATGGCCCGCCGGGAGCTTGCGCACCGACGACAGCAGGCACTTGGGATCGGGGATGTAGCCGTAGGCGAAATAATCCTCGATCGCGGTGGGATCGAGCGCGCGCGACAGCTTGGGATGGACCAGCAGCGCCTTGAGCTCGGACCCGAAGATGACCTCACCGCCCGGCAGCTCGGCATAGTGCAGCGGCTTCACGCCGAGACGGTCGCGCGCGAGGAACAGCCGCCGGGTGCGCTGGTCGTGGATCGCGAAGGCGAACATCCCGCGCAGCCGGTGGACGCAGGCCTCGCCATATTCGAGCCAGGCGTAGAGGATCACCTCGGTATCGCTGCTGGTGCGGAAGCGATGCCCGACCGCCTCCAGCTCGCGGCGCACGTCCTGGAAATTGTAGATCTCGCCGTTGAAGACGATGGTGACCTGCCCGTCGGGCGTCGTCATCGGCTGCGCGCCGCTCACCAGATCGATGATCGCCAGCCGGCGATGGCCGAGCCCGACGCCCGGCACGCGATGGATATCGCTGCCGTCCGGGCCCCGATGCGCGATGGCATCGGTCATGCGGCGCAGCAGCGGCTCGGGTATCGAGCGGTGCTCTCGCGTGTCGAAGTAACCGGCGATGCCGCACATATCAGTTGCTCCTCGGGCCGGTCACGATCGACTGGCCGATCAGGTGGTCGACGGGGCCGAGCGACCGGGCGAAGCGTTCGAGCGCCGGCACCGCCGGCACCATCGGGTCGCGGCGCTCGGCCGAGATCACGACGGTCGCCGCCTGCGGCGGTCCGCCGAGCAGGCGCGCCTTCAACCCTTCGATCTTCGCGGCATAGGGACTACCCACGAGCTTTCCGTTCACCCAATAATATTGCCAGACGTCGCGGACGGCCGGACCGAAGTTGATCTGCGCGGCGCTGCCGCCCGGCGGCGGCGGCCGGTTGCCGGCCCAGGCCCAGCCGTCCTCGTCCACCTCGGTCGGCGGCACGATGCCCTGCTGGTAGCCGATGAGCTCCGCGCCGTCCGCCTGCCGATCGAAGACGGCGATGTAGAGGTCGACCGGCTGGCCATTGCTATCGACGAACGTCGCCAGCGCGGTCGCCGTCGCTCCGGCATAGTGCGGTTGCCACGGCATTCCGGTGGATACGGTGCGCGTCCATCCGGTCGGCGTGGGAAGCGACAGGCCGGCGGTCGGCCGGTCGGGGCCGCGGCTGGCGGCGACAGCCGCATAGGCCGGCGCCGCTGCCGCTGCCGCCGTTGCGATCAGCGCCGCGCTGACGAGCGTTGCGACGGGTGCCGGGCGGGCGGCCGGCGACTGCAGCCGCTCAGGGTAGATGAACGGATCGTCGACCGGACGGTCGAAGAAGCGCCAGCCGACGGCGATCGTCAGCACCATGACGATCGCGAAGAAGAACCAGCCGTAGATGATGTGATCGACGCTGCCGGCGAATTCGTTCGTGGTGAGGTACGAGATGTAGATCGTGCTCCATGCCCGAATGCCGTTGGCGACGATCGGGATGAGGATCGAGGCCGCGATGAACGCGATGCGGCGCGGCCAGGACTTGAAGCAGACGTTCGCGACCAGCGTGCCGAACGCGACCATCGCGATCAGGAAGCGCACGCCCGAGCAGGCTTCCGCCACCTCGAAATTGCCGGTCGGGATCGAGATGAAGACGCCGTCGATGTAGGCCGGAACGCCGAACAGGTCGAGCAGGTGGATGCAGAACTTCGCGGTGATCGTCTGCAGGTAGGGCACCAGCTGCTCACCGGTCGGGATCATGAACAGCGCGAAGAACAGCGGAAAGGTGAGCGCACGCGTGACGGCGAGGCCGAACAGCGTCGGCACGGTCGCCTGCAGCATGAAGACCAGCGCCGCATGACGAACGAGCGCGACCCCAGCGAATTCGCCGAGCAGCCACAAGAGGCCGCTCGCCAGCATCAGCGCGACGCCCGGTAGCCACGGCCGCGGCGCCAGCCGCGCGAGCCCCTCGCGGCGCTGCCACACCAGCCAGGCGAGGATCGCCGGGATCAGCAGGCAATGGCCGAAGGTCGAATTGTCCCACCAGATCGAGAAGAGGTGAAGCGCGGTGCGGTGGAACAGCAGCAGGATCGCCGCCACCAGCGCCGCCCAGGCCGCCCCATAGCGCCACCAGGGGGATGCGGCACGATCCGCGACCGGCCGCTCCTCCGCCAAGGCTGTGCTCGCCTTCATTCCGCCACCGCTTTCAGAAGCATGGGCGCCGTGACCTGCAGCAGCGGCGCCAACCCGAAGATATCGTCTAGCGGCGCGAGGCAGGCCGACCAGCTGTAGCGCGCCGAGACGTGGCGCCGGGCCGCCGCGCCGAGCCGCCGGGCGCGCTGCGGATCGTCCGCCAGATCGAGGAGGTGTGCGGCGTAGGCGGCCGGCTCGTCCTCCACCAGCAGATGCTCGCTGGGGACGGCGTCGATCCCCTCGAACGCGGCCTGAGTGGCGACGACCGGCTTTGCCATCGCCATTGCCTCCAGCACCTTGTTCTGGATGCCGCGCGCGATCCGCAGCGGCGCGACGATCGCATCGGCGCCGGCGATGTAGGGCCGCACGTCCTCGACGCGGCCGGTGACCGTGATTCCGTCGCGGCCGCTCATCTTCTGCACTTCCGGCAGCGGCTTCGAGCCGACGATCTGGAACGCCGCCTGCGGCTTGGCGGCGCGGATGCGCGGCCACACCTGCTCGGCGAACCACAGCACGGCATCGACGTTCGGGCGATAGTCCATCGCGCCGGTGAACACGAAGGCCGGCGAACCCGGCTTGGCGAGTGGCCGGAAGCCGGCGTCGGGATCGAAATAGTCGAAGTCGACGCCGTTGCTCACCGCCAGCACATTATGCGCGTCGGCGCCACCGACCTGACGGAACAGCGACGCCTCGGCTTCCGAGACGAGCAGGCTGGCGTCGAAGCGGCGTGCTGCCTGCTTCTCGAACGCGCGCAGCAAGCGGCCCTCACGCTGATAGACGAGCCGGCGCAGCCCGCCGCCTTCGCGGGCATATTGGAACCACTTCTCGGAATCGACGTCGACGAAATCCATCGCGCTGCGCCGGCCATCGAGATGAGGCAGCGCATAGGGCGCCATCTG
>JAEZQR010000218.1 GCA_023413015.1 Pseudomonadota bacterium | reverse complement strand
GCGGATCGCCCGCGCTCGTCGCGGCCGGTGCAGCCGCAGCGGCAGCCGCGGGCGGATCGGCCGGCGGATCGACGGCCTCGCCGGCCTTCACCGGCGACGGACGCGACTTGAGGCCCAGACGGTGCGCCTTGCCGATCACCGCATTGCGGCTCAGGCCGCCGCCGAGCTTGTCGGCGATCTGGCTGGCCGTCAGGCCGTTTTCCCAAAGCTGCTTGAGCTGCTCGATGCGCTCGTCGGTCCACGACATAAACGAAATCCTGTTCGATTGTTCGGTCGCTCCCATGCGCTTGCGACGCAAGAAACGACCGTCTAAGCCCCTCATCCATGACTGACGGGAATGCCAAAGTGCCGCAGGCTGGCCGAGCCGAACCGGGGGTGATGGTCATCCCCTTCATCAACTGGCAGGGTCTGGCGACGCTTTATTTGAAGGAAGTGCGCCGTTTCTTCAAGGTGCAGCTTCAGACGGTCTGGGCGCCGGCGATCACCACGCTGCTGTTTCTGGCCATCTTCACCGTGGCGCTGGGCCGCGGGAATCGCGCCATGATGGGCGTGCCGTTCAACGACTTCCTCGCCCCCGGCCTCATCGTCATGGGCATGGTCCAGAACGCCTTCGCCAACAGTTCGTCCTCGATCCTGATCGGCAAGGTGCAGGGCACGATCATCGATTCGCTAATGCCGCCGCTTTCTTCCGGCGAGCTGCTGGTCTCCTATGTCGCGGGCGCTCTGACCCGCGCCTGGCTCGTCGGCGCTGCCGTCTGGGTCGCGATGCTGCTCTGGCCGGACGTGCACGTCACCATCCGTCATCCGCTGGCGGTCTTCTACTTCGGCACGATGGGCGCGGTGATGCTGGGTCTGCTCGGCGTGCTGACCGGCATCTGGGCGGAGAAGTTCGACCACGCCGCCGCCGTCACCAACTTCGTCGTCCAGCCGCTGTCGCTGCTCTCGGGCACCTTCTACGCGATCGACCGGCTGGCGCAGCCGTGGCAGGCGATCAGCTACTACAACCCCTTCCACGCCGTGATCAGTGGCTTCCGCTACGGCTTCATCGGCATCTCCGACGGCGATCCGACGCTGGGGGGCATCATGCTGCTGGCAATCAATATCGTACTGTGGGCGGTGTGCTATCGGCTGCTGCAGACGGGATGGAAGCTCAAGAACTAACGCCGACCTCGGGGTATCGTCGCGCAGCCCGTCGCATCGTTAACATTTGAATTACCAGTCCTAACGCAACTGGATGCCAGATAGCGAGCGGGGGCTCGATTGTTGAAGTCCGTGCTGACGGTTCTGCAGTTCGTCATCCTGCTCGTCCTGAGCGGGCCGGCAGCCGCGCACCTGAAACCCGTCCAGACGATCGAGCTGAAGGAGCGGATGTGCCATGCCGTCGCCGATGCCCCGCTGTCGGCGGAAGCAGTGCGACGCCTGCCCTACAGCTGCGGCAGCCTCCCCAAGGGATTTCACGAGCGCTGGCTGTGGCTGCGCGCCGACGCGGCCGATCTCCGCCACCTGCCCGCCGAGTGGCGGCTACTAATCGATCAGACGCGCTTCGCCACGATGCGGACGGTCATGCGCCATGCCGATGGCATGGTCACCGAGCATCGGTTCCGCTCGGGACGGGCCGACGGCCACTGGGAGATCGGCGGTTTCCTGCGCTTCGACCCGGAATATCGGGCATCCCCGGTCACCGAAATTTACGTCGGCATCGAAAGGCTCGTGAACTTCAATACCATGCGCAAGATCCGCGTGGTTTCCGACGCCGAGCTCGACCGGTCGAAGATGCTGTGGACCGCGCTCGTCAGCCTGTTCGGCGGCATCGTCGGCGCCAGCCTCGCCTACACCGCCTTCCTCTACGCCGGCCTGCGCCGCACGTTCCTGCGCCAATATGTGTGCTGGTGCGCTGCCGTGCTGGCGTACGGGGCCAGCTGGTCCAACCTGCTGTTCTATGCATTGCCCGGGCTCGCCGGTAGCTGGGGCGTGCGCCTCAACCTGTGGACCGCGGGGCTGGCTACCTTGTTCGCCGCACTGTTCATGTCGGCGTTCCTCGAAGCAGACGCACTGCCGCGCCGCCTCCGCCGGCTGCTTGTCGGCACCGGCTGGGCCTCGCTCGCCGCCGCCGTGCTCGCCTCGCTCGACGGGTTAGGCACCGAATACGCCTATGTCACCGACCGCCTGCTCAACGCCATCGTCGCCTTCGGCGTGGTTCTGGTGCTCGTCTGCATGGCGGTCGCCTACCGGCGCGGCAGCCGCTCGGTCCGCTTCTATGCGCTCGCCTGGTCGCCGGCGCTGGCCGCCTTCGTCCTGCGAATGCTGCGCAATTTCCACCTCGTGCCGCATGCCGACTGGATCGACATGTGCCTGTTCGGCGCCACTGCCGTCGAAGCGCTGCTGCTGTCGGCCGCGATCGCCGACCGCTTCCGGAAGCTCGAGAGCGAGCGCAACAGCGCGCAGGCCGAAAGCGCCGAATTCAGCCGCCTGGCCGAAACCGACGTGCTGACCGGCGTCTACAACCGGCGCGGCTTCGTGGCACGCGCCGAGGCGATGAACGCCGGCGCCGCGCCGCCGGTGGGATTGATCCTCCTCGACGTCGACCGCTTCAAGGCGATCAACGATCGTTATGGCCATGACGCCGGCGATCGGGTGCTCGCCGAGATCGGTCGCGTGCTCGGGCGCCTGTCGGATGCGACGCTGACGGCGGGCCGGCTCGGCGGCGAGGAGTTCGGGGTCGTGGCGGCGATGTCCTGTCCGAAGCTGATCGCGCTTGCCGAACGGCTGCGCAAGGAGATCGATGCGCTGCGGTTCGACTTCAATGCCGAAATCCGGATCAGCGCCAGCGCCGGCATCGCCTGCGCGCACCAGCCGCTCGCTTTCGTCGACCTCTACCGCCGCGCCGACGAGGCACTCTATGCGGCCAAGGCTCAAGGCCGCGACCGTATCGTGGTGGCCGAAGAGACGGGAGGCCGCGAAGCCGCTTGAGATCGGGGATCGAGTTCAAGTCATGCCGTGGGGGAAAGGCGCAATTGACTTCCCGGTCCAACGGCGCGAAAGGGCGGGTGAACATCAGGCGGTCGGTACGGCCGCCTTTTTCCGTTCTGGCGTGAAGGAGCGAAAGCCATGACGATCCCCGCGTTGATGCCTGTCTACGGTCGTTGCGAAGTGGAGCCGGTGCGCGGCGAAGGCCCGTATCTGTTCGACGCGCAGGGTCGCAAATGGCTCGACTTCGCGGCCGGCATCGCGGTCAACGTGCTCGGGCATTCGCATCCGCATCTGACTGACGCCATCTGCCGTCAAGCCGGCACGCTGATGCACACGTCGAACCTCTACGGCTCGCCGCAGCAGCGTCACCTGGCCGAGCGGCTGACCGCGCTCACCTTCGCCGACACGGTGTTCTTCACCAACTCGGGCGCCGAGTCGGTCGAGTGCGCGATCAAGACCTGCCGGCGCTACCACTATGCCAAGGGCAACACGCACAAGAACCGCATCATCACCTTCCAGAACGCGTTCCACGGCCGCACGATCGGCGCGATCTCGGCGACCGACCAGGAGAAGCTGCGCGCGGGCTTCGAGCCGCTGCTGCCGGGCTTCACGGTGGTGCCCTACGGCGATCTCGATGCGGTCAAGGCCGCGATCGGTCCCGATGCCGCCGGCATCCTGATCGAGCCGGTGCAGGGCGAAGGCGGCCTGCGCCCGGCGACGCCTGAGTTCATGCAGGCGCTGCGCCAGCTCTGCGATGAAAACGACATGCTGCTGATCCTCGACGAGGTTCAGACCGGCGTGGGCCGCACCGGCACGCTGTTCGCCTACGAGCAGCTCGGCGTGACACCCGACGTCATGGCGGTCGCCAAGGGCATCGGTGGCGGCTTCCCGGTCGGCGCCTGCCTCGCCACCGAGAAGGCGGCCGCTGGCATGGTGATCGGCACGCACGGCTCGACCTACGGCGGCAACCCGCTCGCCATGGCAGCGTGCGAGGCGGTGCTCGACATCGTCGCGACCCCCGAATTCCTGGGCCAGGTCCGCGAGACGAGCGACCGGCTGCGCGGCGCGCTCGAGCAGATGATCCCGAACCACGACTGGCTGTTCGACCATGTCCGCGGCATGGGCCTGATGCTCGGCATCAAGTGCAAGTCGGACAGCCGCGCCTTCGTCAATCACGCGCGCTCGTTCGGTATCCTCACGGCCGCCGCCGGCGACAATGTCGTGCGCATCCTGCCGCCGCTCAACATCGAGGAGAGCCATATCCGCGAATGCGTGGAGAAGCTCTCGGCCGCCGCCGCGGCCTACAAGCCCGCCGAAGCGGCCTGAGATGACCCGTCACTTCCTCGACCTCGCGACCGCCGGTCGCGAGGGGCTCCGGACTATTCTCGACGAGGCGCATCGCCGCAAGGCGGCCCGCGCCGGCAAGCCCAAGGGCATGGCGGACGACGACGCACCGCTCGCCGGCCACCTGCTCGCCTCGATCTTCGAGAAGCCGTCGACCCGCACGCGCGTGTCGTTCGACGTCGCGATGCGCCAGCTCGGCGGCTCCGCGATGACGCTGTCGCCCAACGACATGCAGCTCGGGCGCGGCGAGACGATCGCCGACACCGCACGCGTCCTGTCGCGCTACGTCGATGCGATCATGCTGCGCTGCTCGGCACACGCCACGCTCGAGGAGCTGGCGCGCTACGCCGCCGTGCCGGTGATCAACGGTCTCACCGACCTGTCGCACCCCTGCCAGATCATGGCCGATATCCTGACGGTCGAGGAGCGGCTGGGCCGCCCGGTCGCCGGCACCCGCTGGGCGTGGCTCGGAGACGGCAACAACGTGCTCCATTCGATCATCGAGGCGGGCTCGCTCCTCGGTTTCGAGGTACGCGCCGCCACGCCGCACGACTATGAGCCCGATTCGGGCGTGGTCGCCTGCGCACAGGCCCGCGGCGGCCAGCTGGACCTCGGGCGCAACGCCGCCACGGCCGTCGAGGGCGCGGACGTCGTCGTCACCGACACCTGGGTGTCGATGGGCCAGCAGGGCAGCGCCGACAAGATCAAGGCAATGATGCCCTATCAGGTCACGCCCGCGCTGATGCAGAACGCCGCCGCTGACGCCGTCTTCCTCCACTGCCTGCCCGCGCATCGCGGCGAGGAGGTGCTGGATTCGGTGATCGATGGTCCGCGCTCCGCCGTCTGGGACGAGGCCGAGAACCGCCTCCACGCGCAGAAGGCCATCCTCCTCTGGTGCCTTGGCCGTCTCGGTTGACAGGGCGGTCGGGGTCCCCATCTAGACTTCGAACCATGCGCGATATGCGCGACCTTCGAGAAGTTTCCTGATGCAGACTAACCGCCAGCCCGCGGACGCTCCCGCGCCCGCCACCGATAGCGTACTGGGTTTCACGGTCCCCGGCCGCAACGCGCGCGGGCGCGTCGTGCGGCTCGGCCCGACGCTCGACGCCATCCTGCACGCCCATGCCTATCCCGAGCCGCTCGCGCGTCTCCTCGCCGAGGCACTGGTGCTGACCTCGCTCGTCGGCGCGACCCTGCGCGGCGACGAGGGCCAGATGACCATGCAGGCGCAGGCGCAGGGCGGCCCCGTCGACCTGCTCGTCTGCGACTATCACGGCGGCGAGCTTCGCGGTTACCTCAAGTTCGATCCCGCCCGCCTCGACGAGGTCGGCCCGCAGGCGAGCCTCGAGACGATCTTCGGCAAGGGCTATCTCGCGATCACGCTCGACCAGACCGTCACCGACGACCGCTACCAAGGCATCGTTCCGCTCGAAGGCGACAGCCTGATCCATGCGGTCGAGCGCTATTTCGACACGTCGGAGCAGATCCCGACGCTGCTGCGCGTCGGCATCGCGCGCGATGCCGATGGGCGCTGGCGGGCCGGTGGCCTGCTGGTGCAGCATCTGCCGCGCGGCGAGATCGGCGGTCCCCGCCTCCATGTCGATCGCATGCATCCCGATTGGGAGCATGTGCAGGCGCTCGCGGGCACCATGACCGGCGCCGAGCTGGTCGATGAGACGCTGCCGCTCGACACGCTGCTCTGGCGGCTGTTCCACGAGGAGGAGGTCCGCGTCGTCCCCGCGGTCGACATCGTGCGCGGGTGCCGCTGCTCGGTGGATTATATCCGTACCGTGCTCGCGCGCTTCCCCGAGACCGACCTCAATGACATGCGCGAGAGCGACGGCCGCGTGAAGGTCGACTGCGCCTTCTGTGCCACGAGCTTCCACATCGAGGTTTGAGCGCATCAGCTACTTGGAGTATATTAATTTCCGAAGCTTACGGGTCGCACCGTTGAAGATTTGTTTCGGGGATATCGCACGTGCGACGCTCACGTTTTCTGTTCTGCCTGATGCCGCTGGCCGCGACCGCCGCCGCGCCGGCCAGCGACCTCAAGCTCCTTTCGAACGGTTTCCGGCCAGGCCTCTGGCAAGTAACACCGCTCGACTCCGACTCGCAGACGCGCTGGTCCGGCAATCAGACGCAGTGCCTGATCAGTCCGGCCCAGATCGTTCATGCCGGCCATAGCAGTGCCGATGACCAATGTGGCCACACGATCGTCGAGAATGCCGACGACCGCGCGACGGTGACTTACGTGTGCAAGGGGCGCGGCTACGGCCGCACGAGCATCCGGCGCGACGGCGACGGCTTCATCGTCGATGCGCAAGGGATCGACGGTCGCGAGCCCTACCAGATACGCGGCCAGTATAAGCGTATCGGCACCTGCCCGGCCGACGGCCGCTGAGGCGCTACTGCAGCTGCGCCTTCGCCTGCGGGCTGTCGAGCGAGAAGGCCGGTATCGTCACGTCGAAGGCGAGGCCGTCGGCACCGAGCATCTGGTAGGATCCGCGCATGATTCCCGAGGGCGTCGACAGGGGGCAGCCCGACACATAATCGTAGGACCGGCCCGGCTCGATGACCGGCTGCTCGCCGATGACGCCGAGCCCCCTTACCTCCTCGACCTGCCCGCGAGCGTCGGTGATGATCCAGTGGCGGCTGATGAGCTGCACGGACGCCTCGCCCTCGTTCTCCAGCCGGATATGATAGGCCCACACCCACCGCTCCGCCGCCGGGTCGGATTGATCGGGCAGGTAGGACGGCGCCACGCGCACGGTGATCCCGCGCGTCGTCGCCTCGTAAGGGAATAGTATCTTCACAGGCCGACCGCCCGCAGCGCCCGGTCGAGATCGTCGATGAGGTCGGCCGGATCCTCGAGCCCGACCGACAGCCGCAGCATGCCTTCGGTGATCCCCATCTCCTCGCGCGCCGCCTCCGCGACGCTGGCGTGCGTCGTCGAGGCCGGATGAGTCATCAGCGACCGCGAGTCGCCGACATTGTTCGAGATGTCGATGATCTGCAGCGCATCGAGCAGGCCGTGCGCCTGGGAGCGCCCGCCATCGAGGAACAGGCTCATGATCGAGCCGCCAGCGGACATCTGCCGCATCGCCAGCGCATGCTGCGGATGGCTCGCCAGCGCCGGGTACAGCAGCCGAGGCACGCGCGCATCGAGGAAGCGCGCGACCGCCAGGGCGTTCTCGCTGGCGCGGCCGAGGCGCAACTCGAGCGTCTCGAGGCTCTTCAGCACCACCCACGCATTGAACGGCGAAAGATTGGGTCCGGTGTTCCGCTGGAAGGGAAGCAGCACGTCGTTGATGAACGCCGCCGTTCCCAGCACCGCGCCGGCCAGCACCCGCCCCTGCCCGTCCATATGCTTCGTCGCCGAGTAAGCGACGACATCGGCACCGAACTCCATCGGGCGCTGCAGGATCGGCGAGGCGAAGGCGTTGTCGACGACCGCGAGTGCACCTGCCTCATGCGCGAGATCGCACACGGCGCGTAGGTCGATAATGTCGAGCGTGGGATTGGCAGGCGTCTCGAAGAAGAACACCTTCGTGTTCGGGCGCCGTGCCTTGGCCCAAGCTTGGGTGTCGCGTCCGTCGACGACCGTCGTCTCGATCCCGAACCTTGGGAGCAGATGGTCGACCAGCCAGCGGCATGAGCCGAACATCGCCCGCCCGGCCACCACATGATCGCCCGCCGACACCGACGCCAGCAAAGCCGCCGTCATCGCCGCCATGCCGCTCGACTGCACCCGGCAGGCCTCGGCGCCTTCGAGCAGGCACAGCCGCTCCTCGAGCATTGCGACGGTCGGGTTCTGGAGCCGCGAATAGGTCATCCCCGGCCGCTCGCCCCGGAAACGGGCAGCGGCTTCCTCTGCCTCGTCGTAGCAATAGCCCGACGTCAGGAAGAGCGCTTCTGACGTTTCACCGAATTCCGACCGCGCCGTCCCGCCGCGCACCGCACGTGTCGCCGGCCGCCAGGTGGCGGTGACCGACCGATCCTGTCCACTTTTACGCTTCATGCATCCCCTCTGCCGCGCTCGGTCGAGGGGGTCAATGAAACGTAGCGCCTGGGCGTCAGACCGCACGTCTTGCGCTGTCTGACAATCGGCTTCTCGCCGCGCCACCCGGTCTTCCGCCCTGCCCGAATCCGCCTGTTCCGCCCGCCCAAGCCCTGCGGCGAAGGCAATCCGTAGAGCATCGGAAAAGCTGTTCACCTGAAGCTTGCTCATCAAGTTCGCGCGATAGACTTCGACCGTGCGGCGGCTGATGCCGAGATCATAGGCGATCGTCTTGTTCGGGAGGCCGCGCGCGAGACCCTTGAGGACATCCTTTTCGCGGGGTGTCAGCGCGGCGATGCGCGTTGTCGCGTCCGCCGCGCTGTCGAGTTGCGCGTTGGCATTGTCGAGGATCTTGAACGCATTCGCCACGGCCTGCAGCAGAACAGCCTTTTCGAACGGCTTCTCGATGAAGTCGATCGCGCCGTTCTTCATCGCCCGCACCGCGAGCGACACGTCGCCATGCCCTGTCAGCACCACCACCGGCATGCGAATGCCGCACTCCGCCATGGCCTCCAGAACCTGCATCCCGTCCATCTCCGGCATCCGGATGTCGAGCAGTACGCAGCCCGGTTCGAGGTGGCGCGCTTCCTTCAGGAAGGCGGCGCCGTTGGGCCACGGCTCGACTGCATAGCCCGAGGTCCGCAGCATGAATCCGGCCGATTTCCGGATGGCTTCCTCGTCATCGACCAGATGCACCAATCGCCTGCCGGCCATTGGACTCCTCCGTCTCTGCCAAGAGCAAGGTGAAGTGAAAGCTGGCGCCGCCGCCGTCATGCGGCTCGGCCCAGATGCGACCGCCATGGGCTTCGATGATCGTACGGCAGATCGAGAGCCCCAGCCCCATTCCCTCCCGCTTGGTGCTGACGAAGGCCTGGAAGAGTTGCTCGGCAATCGTCGGGTCGAGTCCGGGCCCGGTATCGGAAACGGTAACCCGGGCGAAGCCATGTTCCCGCTTCGCCGCGATCGTCACCACGCCGCCTCTGGTCGGCAGCATGGCTTCGACCGCATTGCGCAGGAGGTTGATCAGCACCTGCTGGATCTGGACCCGATCGACGAGCACGCGGCCGAGCAGCGGATCGACATCCAGCCGGCGCCTGATGCATCCTTCCCGTGCACCGACCAGGCCAAGTGTGCAGGCCTCATCGATCAGCGCGGGCAGCTCCTCTACCGTCTTGTCGACCTCGCCACGGGACACGAACTCGCGAAGCCGGCGTACGATACGTCCGGCCCGCAGCGCCTCGGCCGTCGCCTCCCCCAGTGCTTCACGGACGATCTCGATCATGTCGCCGTCCGGGTGCTGAAGCAGATCGCGGGCGGTCTCGACATAGTTGGCGACGGCGGTCACCGGCTGGTTGAGTTCATGCGCCAGCGTCGATGCCATCGTTCCCATCGCGCTGAGACGCGAGACATGGAGAAGCTCCGACTGCAGCTGCCGGATCCGGGCCTCGACCTCTTCCTTGGAGGTCAGGTCGCGGATGAAGCCTGTGAACACGCGTTCGCCGCCAGCCACCGCTTCGCCGACGGCGAGCTCGAGCGGGAAGATCACGCCGTCTTTGCGCTGCCCCAGAACCCGCCGCGCCCGACCCATGATACGGTGTTCGCCGGTTCGGAGATAATGGGCGATATAGTCGTCGTGGGCCTCGCGGTCTGGTGGCGGCATCAGCATGCGAACGTTGCATCCGATCACCTCCGCCTCGGCATAGCCGAACAGCCGTTCGGCAGCAGCGCTGAAGGAGCTGATGATGCCGCGGTCGTTGATGACGATCATCGCATCGGGAATGGTGGCGAGAATCGATCGAAGCTGCATCTCGCGCGCTTCGATCAGCCGCTCGGCTGCACGTTCCTCGGTGACATCGCGGACAACCTTGCCGAACCCCAGCAGGCGCCCCTTATCGTCGCGCAGCGCGGTGATGGTCGAACTGGCCAGGAACCGGGTTCCGTCCTTCCGAACCTGCCAACCCTCGTCTTCGAAGCGGCCATGAGCGCTCGCGTGCGATAGATCGGTGTACGGCTTGCCCGCGGCGGCTTCATCGGGCGGGTAGAAGCAGGAGCAATGTCGGCCGAGCACCTCGGCCTCCTCCCATCCCTTGATGCGCTCGGCGCCATGATTCCAGATCGTCACGCGCCCTTGTGGGTCTAGCATGTAGATCGCGTAATTGGTGGCGCCATCGATCAGCAGGCCGAGTTCGTCGGCAAGCTGCCCTGCCTGAACATCGATCGCCTGCGCACGTTCGTGGTTGGCGACGGCTTCGCCGCGCCAGCGTATCAGGCGGGCGGTGAGAAGGATGATGCCGGTCGCCGTCAGCAGAAAGAGCCCGATCTGCCCGAGCGTTTCTGGCGAAGTCACCGGCCACGGCAGCAACCAGACTCCGATGGCGGCCGAGAGCAGCGCCGCCAGGATGCCGGGACCGATTCCGCCTGCCGCTGCTGCAAAGACAGCGGCCGTGAACAGGAGGAACAGCGAGCGGTCCTCCAGCCATGGCGACAGAGCTGCACGCAGGGCGGCCGCCACAGCGACAGCGGCGAGCGCCAGGAGGTATGAAGGCGCTCGCCCGCGGAAGATGGCCAGACCCTCGAGCCCTGCGCCCATGTGGCTCCCTATACGCCGAGCCTGTGGCTCGATACGGGGCGCCCCCTGCTTGCGGATATCCCGCCCCCTGATGATAGTGGAATTCGCCTCGGCCTCAAAGCCAGGAGCGCGCCGCCGAACCGGACGGCCACGCCTATGCACGAGGGCCGCACGCATATTGGACATATGGCCTCCCTGCAGTGGCGATAGCCCTGCATCGGGACATCTAAGCAGGCACGGCACCAAGCGGCATTCGTAACCATACGTATGGATGAGAAGGCGAAATCGGTGAGAAATGCGGCACATGCGGAACCGCATCGCTATCATCGACGGACACCCCGACGCGGACCGGCATCACTTCATCCACGCCCTCGCGGACTCCTATGGCGACGGCGCCGAGGCGGCGGGACACGAGGTTCGTCGTATCGACGTGGCGGCGCTGGATTTTCCGGTGCTGCGCTCGCGGCACGCCTGGGCCGATGAACCGCCACCGGAAGCGATCAGGACGGCGCAGGACACCATCGGCTGGGCGGATCACTTAGCGTTCTTCTATCCGCTCTGGCTTGGCGATGTACCCGCCCTGCTCAAGGCGTTCCTCGAGCAGGTCATGCGCCCCGGATTCGCGATCGGTGAAGGCGCGGATCTACGCAAGGCTGGCCTGCTAAAGGGCAAGTCCGCGCATGTCGTGGTCACGATGGGCATGCCCGCCTTCTTCTACCGCTTCTACTACGGCGCCCACAGCGTGCGCAGCTTCGAGCGCAACATCCTGAAGTTCGCCGGTATCGCTCCCATCGGACGCACGCTGATCGGGGACGTGGAAGCCAACGCCGACGAGCGGGCGGGCTGGCTCGACGAGATGTACGGCCTCGGCGAATCGGTCGGCTGATCGGCCGCAACAGAGCAGCGGGCGCGATGACCAAATGCTTTACCATGCAGCTGGAGGCGGCGGCGCGCGGCATCTGCCGCACCGACCTCCATCTCATCGCCCCGCTCCGCCCTCGATCGTCGGATAACTGTTCTCGATGCCCGTCGCAAACATGAAGAACGGATTGGGCCGGGCCTGCACAGGCCCCTCGGATCGGTGATGATCGTTGCCGGCCGATGCTGGCTGATGCACGCGCTTCACCTTTCTCGTGAATGACGCAACGGAGGGCTTCTGCGCATGCAACGTTCGCGGACGCAGAAGGCTACCGAGACCGGCGGATCATGGCCAGGCGCCAGCTTCAGAATACCCGCTGCCCTCGGCCATGGCTGGCCCACTGCTGCCCCAGGAGGAGAGCGGCCGGCAGGCCGTAGTGAAGCTCGGTGGCGCGAATGATCTCGTCGAGCAAGGTCCTGCCGCCCAGCCGTACGAGCGTCTCCCCTGCCACGGACAGGGCATAGGCCCTCGCCTCGACCTGCCTGCAGACCTGGCTGGGCGGGAGGCGGTCGACCCGTCGAGGCGATCTGAGTTCCGGTAGATCGCGGGAGGCGTTCAGGCTCGCGCATTCATGCAGCCGCAGCAGATCGTGGACATAGGACGTCACCGCCGCGAGCTTGCCGGCACCGGTCTCCACCAGCATGTCGATCCCGCTGATCTTGCCGGAGATCTCCCCCTGCGCGGAGATGGTCGACTCTATGGCGGACATCGTCTTCTCCAGCCAGCAGCCGCCGGCCCTAGCTTGTCTTGATCTCGATCTTCCGCTCGGCCGGCTTCGCCTGGACATCGCGCTTCATCCGGATGGTCAACACGCCGTTCCTGAACGAGGCGTCGATCGAGTTCGGATCGGCATCCGCGGGAAGCTCGACTGCACGCTCGAACGAGCCGTAGCGGCGTTCGGAGAAGAAATAGTCTTTCTCCTTCTCCTCGCGGGCTTCCTTCTTCTCGCCCCTGATGCGGATCACGTCGTCCGCCAACATGATCTCGACCTCGGCCGGCTCGATACCGGGCAGCTCGGCGGTCAGCTCGTAGCCGTCCTCGCTGCGGGTCATCGAGATCGGCGGCACCGTCATGCCGAACATGCGGCGTGCCATCGGCATGGCGCCCGGGCGCACGATCAGGTCGTCGTAAAGCCGGTCGAACTCCCCACGAAGACGCTGGAGCGGTTCCCAGATCGTCCCGCCCCACTCTGACCGGGCCGGCATGCCGGAGCGCGGGGAAGGCGTGGTATCCTGCTTGTCCATATCGGATCTCCTCGTGGTGAAGCAGCCGATCGCCGGCGCTGACATGAGGAGTAGGTGAGCCCCATGCCCGCCGCATTCCGGTTATCTACGTACCTGCAGGAGTTCCGCGCACGTGTACGCCTCGTCAGTGCGCCAGCAGCAGCGGCACGGGGCTGCCGCCGATGAGCGAGCGGGTCACCCCGCCCAGCAGGAACTCGCGCAGCCGCGTGTGACCATAGGCGCCCATCACGAGATAATCGGCGTCGACGCTCGAGACGCCGGCCAGCAAGGCGTCCGGGACGCTTCGTTCCTCGCGGTGAATTTCGTGCAGCTCGGCATTTATGCCGTACCGCGACAGATAACTGCAGGCGCTGGTCGGCGGGAATCCCGCCCCCTCCTCCACGACGGTGATGATATGTACGGCCGCGGCCCGCCGGAGCATCGGGAGCGCGAACCGAAGGGCGTGCGATGCCTCGAGCGAGCCGTTCCAGGCAACGGCAGCCGTGCCGGTCGCGTTCATCCCCTTGGTGTTGCGCGGCACGGCCAGGACCGGCGTGCGCGCATGAATGGCGACATCGGCGACGGCGGGTATCGGTTCCTGAGCCGCCGGCGGGCGGACAGCCTGACTCAGCACGATCAGGTCGACCAACCGGGCAGCGCTGACGAGACAGCGCGAGGCATCTCCGTCGTAACGTATCCAGTCCCAAGAGATATTTTCCCCATGGAGCCGCGCCTCGATGCGCCCGCGATCCTCTTCCTCGCGCTTGGTCTCCGCCTCGATCAGCTCAGGCAGCGCGTAGTAGCCGCCGAACGGGTCGCTGGCGACATAGTAGTAATAGGGCGTGACCTGGACGCAGATGAGATGACCATCGAACGTGCGGACGAGGTCCAGGGCGGCCGCCAGCCGTGCCTCCTGTCCATCGTCTTCGTGCACATGCACCAGGATGTTCCGCATCACTCGGCTCCTCCACACGGGCGGCACGGCTGCCGCAGTCAGCCTAAGTCGTCGTGGCGGCTCGGTAACTACGGATGATTACGGATGCTGACCGAAGGTTGTCGTGGCATTCGAGATGAAACGCACTGATCAGCGCACGATCGTTCCGCAGGCCTGCCCGTCCGGTGGTTCATCCTTGGCCGGTGCCGGATCGCCGGGCGGCACATTGGTGTGCAGCTCGTCCAGCCAGGCGCGCGCGACGGCGTCGGACGGCATCCGCCAGTCGCCGCGCGGCGACAGCGAGCCGCCCGTCGTCACCTTGGGCGCGTTGGGTATCGCCGTGCGTTTGAACTGGTTGGCGAAGAAGCGGCCGATGAACACCTCCATCCAGTGCCGGATCGTAGCAAGGTCGTAGCTGCGCCGTTCGCTCGCCGGAAAACCGGGCGGCCAGGCACCAACGCTCGCATCACGCCACGCATGATAGGCCAGGAAGGCGATTTTCGAAGGCTGCAGCCCGAAGCGGGTGAAATAATAGAGCGTGAAGTCCTGCAGTTCGTAGGGACCGACCTTCGCCTCGGTGCTCTGGATTTCGCCCTCGTCGTCCGCCGGCACGAGTTCGGGCGAGACGATCGTCGCCAGCACGGCGGCGAGCGTGATGCTCACAGCCTCGTCGAATAGCTGGGTGTCCATCACCCAGCGGATCAGGTGGCGGATCAGCGTCTTCGGCACCGAGGCGTTGATGCTGTAGTGGCTCATCTGGTCGCCGACGCCATAGGTGCACCAGCCGAGCGCCAGCTCTGACAGGTCGCCGGTGCCGAGCACGAGCCCATTGCGCTGGTTGGCGGCACGGAACAGCAGATCGGTCCGCAGCCCCGCCTGCACATTCTCGAAGGTGACGTCGTAGACCGGCTCGCCGCGCCCGAACGGATGGCCGAGATCGGCGAGCATCTGCCTGGCGAGCGGGCGGATGTCGATCTCTTCAGCGCTGATGCCCAGGCCCTTCATCAGCGCCCAGGCGTTCGCCTTGGTGCCCTCGCTCGTCGCGAACCCTGGCATGGTGAAGCCGAGGATATCCGAGCGCGGCCAGCCCAGTAGATCGAAGGCACGCGCCGCCACGATGAGCGCATGCGTCGAGTCGAGCCCGCCCGAGATGCCGATGACCACGTGGCGGATGCCGGTAGCGGTCAGACGCTTCATCAGCCCCTGAACTTGGATATTGAAGGTCTCGAAGCAATCCTGATCGAGCCGCGCCGGATCATCCGGCACATAAGGGAAGCGATCGACGGCGCGGTGGAAGCCGATATCGCCCCTTGGCGGCTCCAGGCGGAACGTCACGCGCTGGAAGCGGCGTTCGGGCAGGCCGTTGGCGAGCGCGGCGTCGTTGAAGGTCCCGGTGCGCAGGCGTTCGCTGGCCAGCCGCTCGACATCGATATCGGCGACGGCCATCTGCGCGCCGGGCGGGAAGCGCTCGGTCGCCGCCAGCTTGGCGCCGAGTTCGTAGATGCAGGCCTGCCCGTCCCAGGCGAGGTCGGTCGTCGACTCGCCCGGCCCCGCCGCCGCATAGGCATAGGCCGCCCAGCAGCGCCCCGACTGCGTCTCGCACAGCAGGCGTCGCGTATCAGCCTTACCGACGACGATGTTGCTCGCCGACAGGTTGGTCAGGATGAGCGCGCCAGCGAGCGCCGCAAAGTCGCTGAGCGGCGCCGGGGCCCAGACGTCCTCGCAGATCTCCGCGTGGAAGACGAAGCCTTCGACGTCCTCTGCCGCGAAGATCAGATTCTGGCCGAATGGCGCGGTCTGGCCGGCGACCATGATCTCGCCCGTGACATCGCGGCCCGAGGCGAACCACCTCTTCTCGTAGAACTCGCGGTAGTTGGGCAGATGGCCCTTGGGTACCATGCCGAGCAAGCGCCCGCGATGGACGACGAGCGCGGCGTTGTAGAGCCGCCCAGCGCGGCGCACGGGTGCGCCGACGAGCAGCACCGGCCGTAGGTCCCGGCTTGCCGTAAGAAGCACGGCAACGGCCGCCTCGACCGCATCGAGCAGCGCCTGGCTCAGCAGTAGGTCATCGATCGCATAGGAGGAGAGGCCAAGCTCAGGGAAGACCATCAGCGCGACGCCCTGGCGGTCACCCTCCCGCGCGAGTTCGAGCGTCTGTGCCAGGTTGAATGCGGGATCGGCGACCGCGACGCGCGGCGTGCACGCCGCCACGCGGACGAAGCCCTGATCGTAGATCGACGTGAAGTCGCGTCGCTGGGTCACATCGGTCGAACGGCTTCAGATCAGCGCCGTTCCGAACCGACCGCGCGAGCCCGGCGCGTTACGTACTCTTCCGTAATTACGTGCCCCTTCCCGTCTTCTAGGACGGGGTGCAGCAGCATCGGGGGGCCTGCTCGCTCGGTAAAATCCGGATACGCCCATGCAAATGCTGCCAGTCGAGGGAAAGTCGCCGGCGTCCGCCGACATCCTGTCGTGGCCGCTCGATCGGCGGATCGCCCGGACGCGGCGCTACGGCAACGGCCGCATCCTCTTCCACCAGGGCATGCCGGTCGAATGCGTCTACGAGATCGTGAGCGGCATGCTGAAGCTGTCGAAGGTCACCTCCGACGGCCACCTGCTCGTCCTCGACTTCGCGGTCGCCGGCGACGTCGTCGGCATCGCGGACGAACAGGACTATTCCTACACCGCACAGGTCGTCGGCGAGGCGGAGCTTCATGTCATCCCGCGAGGCTTGCTGATGCAGGCGGTCGAAGGGGACGCCGGGGGTGAACGGCTGCTGCGCCTCGCCGCCCAGCACGAGCGGACGACCTACGACCATGTCCTGCTGCTGAGCCTGCGCCACCCGCCGGCCCGCGTCAGCGCCTTCCTGCTCTGGATGGCGAGCCGGCAATCGGCCGCGACCGGAAGTCCCGGCCGGCGCCTGCGCCTGCCGATGGCGCGTCGCGACATCGCCGGCTACCTCGCGATCGCACCGGAAACGCTCTGCCGGATCATGCGCCAGCTGCGCGAAGCCGGTATCATCAACGTCATCCGCTGCGACTTCGTCGAGATCGTCGATTTCGAGCAGCTCTGCGAACTCGCCGACGGCTGTCGACTGCCGGGTGCCGGCGACGACGGCGAGCCTCACCGCAGCTCGGGGCCCTCGACCGAGGGATTGCCGCGCTCATCGGGCGCCTGACCCGGCTGTTCGACGGGGCCATAGTCCGACTCGTCCGGCGAATGCGGCTCGTGGGGCGGACTGTCGGGCGCCACATCCGGCTTGTCGGGCTGGCGCGCCTTGCGCCCCGGCGATGCGGCGCCCTTTTTCCATTGCGCGGCATTTTGAACTCCGTTCTCGAACCATGTTGCCCATGATGCGCCTACCAGCCGTAGCAGGCGCCGGATCTCAGGCGGCGGGCGAGCCGGTTCGGTCATGTCATTGCTTTCGCTGATAAAGGCCGGTCAGGCGGGCCTCGGCGATGACATGGGCCTTCATCGCCCGCTCGACATCGGCCGCGGTCGGCGCTGTCCCGATGGCTAGCCGGGGCACGTCAAGCGCGAACAGCCGGAACCGGTAATGATGCGGCCGGTCGTGCCGCGGGGGGCATGGCCCACCATAGCCCGCTTGGCCGAAATCGTTGCGGGCCTCGTACAGTGGCCCCTCCCTGTCCAAATCCCGCGCACTCGCGGGAATGTCGAAGACCGCCCAGTGGTGCCAGGTTCCGCGCGGCGCATCCGGATCGTCGACGACGAGCGCAAGGCTCTGTGTACCGCGCGGCGGTTCGGACCAATGCAGCGGCGGCGGCCGGTTCTCGCCGTCGCAGGTGAAGCGCACCGGGATCATCGCCCCTTCGCCGAAGGCACTGCTCGTCAGCTGCATATGCTCCTCCCCGGCCTTGGCCTGTGATGGCTTGGGCTGTGTCGGTGGGTTCGCGCCGAGCCCCAGCACCACTGCCACCATGACTGCCAACCCGTCGTTCATCGCCCCTGCGCCTTCGCCTGTCGGCCCAGGACTGTCCTCGATCCGGCCGCCAGCCTAAACGCCCGGGCGGACCCGGTGTTGACCGGCATCAACGCTGGACGGCCGTGAGCATTGCGCAACGAGCCGGCGCACGGCGTCTGCGCTATTGCGGGTTGGTCGGCAGGCGATGCGCACCGGCCAGCCGCACCATCCGCCGGGCGATCATCATGCCCGGCAGCATCGGTAACCACAGCGTGAAGCCCCGCAGCAGCAACGTCGCCGCGACCGCTGCCTCCAGCGGCACATGCAGCAGCCGCAGCATGCCGATGCACACCGCCTCGAACGACCCCAGCCCCATCGGCGTCGGGCCGAGCGTGGCCGCGATCGAGGCCATGATGAAGGGGATGAACGCGGTCGAGAACCGCACCGGATCGCCGACGGCGGCGAGCACCACCCAAAGCGTCGCGGCATCGGCCAGGAACACGAGGGCATTCAGCAGCGCCGCCTTCAGGATCAGGGGGCGGTTCCGCAGCAGATCGGCCGGCGCCTCGGCGAGCAGGTCGGCGGTCTTGCCGATCACCGCTATCCGGCGCAGCCGGTCGGGAATTCGGTCGCCGCGATGGACCAGCCACACGGTCCCTAACGCCACAGCGAGCGCCAGCAGAAGGAAGACCGAGACGACACCGGCCAGCAGCACGGTCGCCTCGTTATGCAGCCAGAGCAGGACCAGCATCGTGACGGCGAGCGTCGCGTAGGCGGCGTAATAGCCGATGATCGAGAAGACGAGCGCGCTGACCGCATGTCCGCGTGGCACGCCGACCGCGATCAGCCGGTCGACGAGCACGATGTTGCCGCTGATCCCAGCGGTCGGTACCGCCTGGTCGGCGAACAGCTTGGCGACGCTCAGCGGCACGAGCGTGCCCAGCGGCCGCGGCGACCCGCTAGCGCGGAGCACCACGCTCCAGCAGGCGGCGACCGAAACATAGGTCGAAACCTGAAAGACGACCGCGGCCAACAGCCAGAGCGGCTGCGCACGCTCAAGCAGGAAGGCGAAGTTCTCGACCTCGGCGAAGTTGAGGACGACGACCGTCAGGCCCGCGAAGATCAACAGGACGGCCAGCCATTTCCGCATCTCGATGCCGCTCCTCGCCTCTTGGAGACGGAACATGCGGGCACCTCGGGGTATGTCCCGATCACGCCGGAACCCAACATGCCTGAGCGCTCCACCGGCGTCGAGGAGCCGTGAACGCGCGGGTCTCGGATATCGGCCATGCGCGTGCTCCTGAAGCAGGTCGCCAGCCCGCTCGTCTTGATCCTGCTGTTCGGCGCGCTGGTGTCGCTGCTGCTCAGGGACGCGACCGATGCGGCAATCATCCTCGTTATCGTCGGCGGCAGCGCCCTGGTCGGCTTCGGGCAGGAATATCGCCCTCGCGTGCGGTTGCGGCGCTGAGATCGCAGCTCGCGCTGACCAGCCGCGTGCGGCGCGACGGCCGCGAACAGACCGTGCCTGCAGCGGACCTCGTGCCCGGCGACGTTATCCTGCTGTCGGCCGACAGCCTGATCCCCGCCGACACGCCGATCTCGACCCGTACCAACATGGTCTTTCTCGGGTTATCGGTCCGGAGCGGCACTGCCCGCGCTGGTCGTCGCGAACGGCAAGGTGACCGAGTTCGGCGCGATGCTGCTGAGGCTGACGCCCCCTACAGTGTTCTTTTCGCAACATCGACGCGTATTGGCGCCGTGCACAAGGCCGTAAACCCCCGTTTAGGGACAGAAGTAAGGCTAGCTCTGCACCTAAAGTACGAACCGGGCGATAAATATGGGCTAGTTCAATCGAGTTGCGGATGGAGGGCAGGCCAATGGAAGGCGGCAGCCTCGTTCTCGTTCTTGGAAAGAACGAAATCGTTCGTGAGGGCCTTCGGCGAATTCTCGCGGACCAGTTTTTCCAGGTAGAAGCAATGTCACCCGAACAGGTTATCTCAAGCGAGATACCGAAGGAGATCATGCCTCACCTGATCATCGTCGATGCTACCTCGAATGCCGAGAGCATCGCGACTTGCCGGGCCTTGCGCGAGAAATATCCTCAGGCGAGGCTGGTCCTCATGGGTGAGAGTCATGGCTTGGACACGATCGCTTCCGCCTATGCGGCCGGCATCGACGGCTACCTGATCAAGGCAATCTCATGTGAGCCGCTCGTGGGTGCGCTCAAGCTGATCCTGATGGGCGAAAAGATCCTTCCTTCGCAGACGGTCGATGCCCTGGTCGATCCGCGGTCGAGGTTCGCCTATGGCGACTGGGAGGCGATCCGCGCCAGCGCAAACCTGTCCGATCGGGAGATCGAAATTCTCGAGTGCCTTATCCGGGGCGAGGCAAACAAGCTGATCTCTCGCCACCTGACGATCACCGAGGCGACCGTCAAGGTCCACGTCAAGGCGATCCTGCGCAAACTTCGAGTGCAGAATCGTACGCAGGCGGCGATCTGGGCCGTCAATCGTGGATTGAACCACGGGCTTCCGACGCAGCCTACCCATCACTGATGCACTGAGGCTCGGCCAGATGTTTTCCCTGAGCGCATTGCGTCAGGCATTAATAAATATTAATGATTGGTGATAGCCAAGCGCGGCAGCAGATCGCGCACTGATAGGGTTGCGGTTCGAACTCGGTCCGTCGGCTTCAGAGGAAGCGCGGTGTGGTGAAACCGGTACCCCCTTCCGAGTTGCTAAAGGGCGCTTGCTATAACGAGCGGCTCCCGACACTTAGCCCGCTTACCCATTCGCTTGCAAGCGACCGCTTGTCCAACGCCCTGAAATCGGCGCTGCGCGGCACACAGGTTTCGATGCTCATCGCGGTATTCGTACCGGAAGCGGCAATGTCGCCGAACAGGATCTATCTCGTCGATATCGACGGCCGTCCGCATGACAAAGCCGCGTATCGGACGATCGCAGATCATCTATCGTCCGCGCCGGCTGCGCGTCTGAACACAAGCGGCGTACTGGAACTTCTCGACGGTGTCGGGGGCAGCCCGGCGCCAGAGACGGAAGCGTCGGAGGAGATGGTCTTCACGGCCCGCTCGGCCGAGATTGGCAGCCTGATCTTCCGTCTGCAGGCGCGTCCCCAAAGCCACGATTGGCAGGAAAGGGTCGAGGAACGACTGCTGATCGCAGCCCCCCTGCTCATCGAGCTCGCCGGAGCCGAGTTGACGAAGCTGCGCGCCTCACGACGGCTGAATCTTCTGGAGAGCGCTCTCGACGAGATGTCGATCGCCTTTTTCATGCTCGACGCTCGGGCCCGTCCCTTCTGCCTCAACGCCGCCGCCTTCAGCCGGCTCGCGATGGCAGATGCCTTTCAATTGACACGCCCAGGTGTCCTGAGCTGCATCGCAGGCCGCGACACGATGGCTCTGCATGAAGCCGTACGATCGATCATCAATGCACCGGGCGAGTTGCACGAGCGGCCGCTCGTCATCGGCACCCGGGATGGAGAGCGGGTGGTCGCGACGCTTCGGGGTGTCCGCGCCAGGGGAGCCGATGCCGACAATCGGGCGGCGCTTCTGCTAATCCAGCATGAGGTGCATCTGTCCCGGTCCGCCTTGAACGCCCTGGGGCTGACGGGATCGGAACAGCGCTTCCTGTCGACGTTTCTTTACTGCAGCAGCCTCAGCCTTGCCGCAGAGCGGCTCAACCTGTCGGAAGAGACGGCACGAACCTACCTCAAGCGCATTTGCGCCAAGCTGGGCGTACGCAAGCAGGTCGAGCTTGCGGCCTTCGTCTGGAACCTGTCGCTGCCGCTTCGACGCAAGTCCGTTCTGACCGACGCCTCCCCTCCCGGCACGCTCGGCCGTCTCAGCCAATCGCGTGCACTGGTGGAATAAGGCGCACTGCCCATGTCGATCCGATCGAGGCCTCAGCTTGCACGCCGCATTTCCGTGGTCGGCTCCAGCGGAAGTGGCAAGACCTATCTCGCCCGCTCGCTCGCCGATCGGCTGCGCCTGCCCGTCCACGAGCTCGACGTCTTTCGTTGGGACCCCACCGGCCGGGAGCTGCCTTACCGGGAGTTCGTCGATCTGGTCGAAACCCTGGCCGCTCAGGGCGAATGGATCATCGATGGGCACTATCGCGACGTCCGGCACCTGATCTGGCAGCGGGCAGAAATGGTAGTGTGGCTGAATTACCCATTGCCGGTGGTCGCGCTTCGGCTCCTGGGTCGGTTCAGGCAAAAACAGCGAGCGCCTGGCGCAGGGCGCCCGGCTTCGGTGCTTGGGGCAGTTGATGCACTCTCGGCCGCCCCACCTGTCGGGGCCGCCTGGAGGCGCCGCCTGAGCCGGCTCGTGCGCAACTTGCGCGAGCGAAGCGAATATCGCCGGCTGCTGCATGCTCCCGAATATGGCGCGCTCTCGGTGATCGAATTGAAATCGATCCGAGCCACGAGACGCTGGCTGGAAGGCCTCGCACCAGCTTCGGAGCCGGCGCCGGAGCCGCGCGCGACCGCCTATAAGCCGGGTGCCGTCGGCGAATAGTTCCACAGACGGCAGAAGTCCGTGCCGGCCACCGAGTCCAGACGCTGGACCTCGTCGGCCATGAGTTCACGCAAGTGTGTTTCGGCTGCGGGGGGAATGGTTGGGCGCGAATTGTCGGTATACGGGCGGTAGAGCAGGTTTCGCACGGTCGGGGACGTTTTGACCTTGCCCCGCAGGCCCGACAGGCCGATCCGGCCGGCCATCTTGGAAAGCCTTTTCGCCCCCATAGCGATACTGCGCACGCGGGGCGTGCCGGCAGGCAGCACCTTCCGCTGCAGGCTTTCGGGAATTTCCAGCACATCGACGCCCAGAAATTCGAAGATCTTGGCCGCATAGCGGTCCGGTGCGGATACCAGTTCATCGAAACGAGCGATGTGGATCTGGTCGCGATCGAACCTCTCCAAATATCTGGCGATATGAGTGCCGTAGCGGCTTTTGTTGATCAGTGACGGCGTGCGTTCAAGCTCCTCTTCCAGGCTGCCATGCAGCTTGCCATTCTTGATGCCATCCAGGTAATCCGAAAAGGTTCGCTGCACAGGCTCGCGAAGGCAAACCAAAAGCTTCACGTCCGGCAGGAACTCGTGAATTCTTTCACACGCCGCTTCTGACGTCAGATAACTGTGGGAAACCTCACCGACGACCTTGTGCTGAGGCTCCGGATGGAAGTTGCTTAGATACCATTCCCACCCGTTATCGAAGTGGCTCGAGAAGAAGCCGAGATTCTTGCCCGAGTACATGTAGATCTGCGGATGCCATGACAGCGCCTTGAATATCCACGTCGAACCGGCCTTGCTGGTTCCGATGTAGAGGAAATCAGGGATCTTGCTCATCTGAGTGTTCCCGACGGCCGCTGTTGCGCGAGAATGAAAATGAGCTGCGGCAGGCGGCCACCAGCCTCTGCAAGTAACAGGCACACGAACGCTGCAAGTGCCTGCTCAAGCTCGACTGCCCCACAGGTGTACCTGCCGTGGCCCGTCACAACATTGCATTCGCCCGATGATCCATCCCTGGCAGACGAGCTGGCAAGTGCTCCAAGAGGGTTAAGCCTCCTGGTCAGACCCAGCGATCTATCGATCGCGGTCGTCGAACCGCCCGCCGATCGGCAAACCGCCCCCGAACCGGAGTCGCTCGGTCGAGCCCTTCGCCTCCATCGTCAAGCACCACCCACTTTTGTTGCGCGCGGCTGAGAGAAGCAAAAAGGGATTAGACCATACGCCGATTTGTTCGGTGCACCGCCGGCTGTTAGCCTTTTCTCTCCACCCTCTCGTGGGAAGGTGTTCGAAATGCCGACCAGCGATACCAGCGATACCGAAGAAAATCGTGACCGTCGCGACTTCCTGGCCAAATGCGGCCAGTTCGCTGCGATCACGCCGCCGGCCGTCACGTTTCTTCTATCGACGAGCCTGACGTCGAAGGCCATCGCTGCCTCGAGCGGCCGTCCGAGCCATGGTTCGCATGGCGGAAAATCGGACCACGGCCCATCTGGCGGCAAACCAGGCAACGGCCCATCCGGCAACAAGCCAGGCAACGGTTACGGGGACCAGAATCATGGCCATTCGGGTCCCCCCGGGCGGAAATGACAGGCTTGGCTGCTACGCACTGAACCATCCTGCGCTACCTTTCGGAGCGCACGCTGCGGTACTGCGATCACTAGCCGGCCGCAACCTGCTCTTCAGCGAGATGCAGCAGGCCGTCTACGAGCTCGACGACTTGGGTGCCTATGTCTGGCGCTGCCGACATGCAGGGCTGAGCCCAGAGCAAATCGTGCGCGAGCTGGCTGATGCGGGTGTCGACTTCGATGACGCCGCCGAGGTGGTGGGGGCAGGTTTGGGCCGGCTCGTGCCAATCCAAGGCACCAATGTCCCCGCGCACCCATCAGTACGCCCGGCCCCCGCCACGCGACTGACCTGCCTCTCGATCATGATCGCTGGTGTGGCCGTGCAACTGCATCTCTCACGCCCCCTGCTCGATGATGTTCAGGCGGCGTTTGGGCATCTGGAAACGGATGTTCCGGAAAGCGACGTGCAGTTGTGCGCCCGACTTGTCGGCGGACGTGTGGAGTTTCACCCGCCGGGTCAGCAGGCATGGTCATGCGAGCTGCCGGAGTTCGTGCCGCTGCTGAAGGCCCAACTGATCGAGGATGTTCTGCGTAACGCCTGTTACGAGATAGCACTGCATGCGGCGGCATTTGCCTGCCGCGACCGAGTCCTCCTCCTGGTCGGAAGTCCAGGGGCCGGCAAGACCACGCTCGGCATCGCTCTGATGCAGACGGGCTTTGAATTCGTCGCCGACGACGTCGTCCTTCTGGACGAAGAGGGCTTCACGGCAGGCCTCCCCTTCCCGCCAGCCATCAAGTCCGGTTCGTGGCCGTTGATCGCTCGTCATTGGCCGAGCCTAGCGACAGGACGGACCTACCGGCGCCCGGATGGCCAGAGGGTCCGCTACCTCGTCCCTGATCCGATCGCCGCGGCGCATCTCCGGCGGATCGGGTTCGTCATTCTCCTGGACCGCCGGGACCAAGCTGGGACATGCGTTGAGGACATCGATCCTGCCGTCGCACTTGCCGCGCTGATCTCGGAGGGCACCGCCCGTGACCGGCGCTTGAGCGTGGCCGGCTTCAACTCGCTGGTCGGCACGCTCAACGAGGCGCGGTGCCGTCGCTTGACCTTCCGTGATCTTCCCGAGGCGGCTGACGCATTACGCGCCCTATGCTCCTAAGTAGCCCTGGATATGCTCTCCGCCTCCTGACCGCAGCCTTGCGAGGGCAGCTTCCCCGCGAAGCCGAATGGTTGACGGTCCTCGATATGGCGAACCGAGGCTGGCTTGGTCCCGCGCTCTATATCGCGCTCGATCAGGCGGCGCAGTTGGACGAGATTCCGCCTCCGGTGCGCGATTATCTGGGACTGCTCCACGCGCAGAACCGCCAGCGCAACCAGCGTCTGCAAGCGCAACTGGTGGAAGCCATTGGAGCCTTGAACGGCCGAGGTATCCAGCCGGCCCTGCTAAAAGGCGCGATCCATCTTTTCTCAGCGCCGGATGCACGGCTCGGATCGCGAATGATAAGCGACCTCGATATCAGCATCGCCCCTTCGGAAACCCCTAAGGCCAGAGCGGCCCTCGAAACACTCGGCTACTGCCAGCTTGCCGGCAAGGAGATGGCACGCTCCGGGGATGCGGCTGTCATCGAGCTGCACGACAAACCGAGCACGCGATCCAGGCCGTACCTCGCGCAGGACCTGCGGCTGTCATCTGCCCTCATTGAGAAAGATGGTATCGTTGTCCGCCTGCCGTCGCCGACGTCGCGAGCGCTTCACTTGATTGTCCACGACATGATCAAGGAGGGAGATTATTGGCGCTTGAAACTCGATCTTCGCCATCTCCACGACCTCGCGGAACTCGCCAACTTGGACGAAGGCGTCGACTGGCATCGCATCAGTGCCGTTCTGGCCGATCGGACCGGACGCCGCGCCCTGCAGGTTCAGGCCGCGGCGCTGCAGGGCCTGTTCGACGTTCCGATTCCGTCGGATCTAGGCGCGAAAGGCATGACGCGGCTCAAGCATCTGGCACGCCTGATCGCCGCAACGCCAGGAGCGGCTGGCGCCCTAGCCCGGATGGCCGGGAATCTGGCGTGGGGCCTTGATCGCTGCACCCGAACCTACACTTGGCGGGGGACATGGGATTTCTCGCGGCGGGCGTACCGGGTGCTGGTTGCGCCGAGCAAGGGCTCCAGGCTCTAACGGTCTGCGCTCAAGCAGACGCCGCGCTGCTTCCCTCTTCGGCGTCGATCTCGATCGTCCCTGCGAAAGGCCTTGAGGTTGCGCCCTATGATAGCAAACTGAAGATCAGGACCCACAAGCCGCAGCTCAGCAATCCTGCAATGGCCCATGCGCGCCAGTTTATCCGGCCACGCGAAGAACGGCTGCGATCAGCCGGCATGGCGGAGCGCTGCCGCCCAGAGGGGTCGGATTCCGACCTTGACTCTCCCCAGTGCTCCACACGCCCACCCTAGCTTAGGGCAATGAAGGTCCTGTGAACGAGCGACCGTCAGCCCTCCCATCGCAACGGACTTGAGCATGTTCACGGTCTCCGGGCAAGCGGCCGATAGGCAGTCGCTGACGCCAGCCGGCCATGTTTGCCAAGAATAGTGCCCGCGTTGCACGAGGCACCAAATCGAAGCCGCGATGGCTCGGCGGCCGCAAAGGCGCCGACAGCTGATCGCATCGAACGGCGTGCTTGGCCAGTGGCCTCGCGGTGTATCCGGACCTCGTCAGGCGTCACGTGCTGACCGCTGCAGGCGCCGAACCTCTACACGCATCATTGGCATCGCAGGTCGAGCGAGCTTCCGAGCTGCGGGCGGCACCGTGACGTGCGCCCGCCGCCCAGCCTTCAGGAAGCACCGCGCCGCGACAGCACGGCCCCGGGCGTGCGGGCAAGTATCCGCAGGTCCGTCGTTAACCGCCAGTTGGTTATGTAATCCCGATCCAGCTGAACTCTCGAGTCATAGGAGATCAGATTGCGCCCGCTGACCTGCCACACGCCCGTGAGACCCGGGCGGACCTGCAGGTATAGCTCCGCAGCCGCCCCGTAGCGCGCGAGTTCGCTTGGCGTAACGGGCCTCGGCCCCACCAAGCTCATGTCGCCGCGCAGCACGTTGATCAGCTGCGGCAGCTCATCAAGGCTCGTGGCGCGCAGGAGCCGCCCGACGTGCGTCACGCGTGGATCCTGATCCAGCTTCTGCTGGACGGTCCACTGCCGCGCCAGGGACGCATCGGAAGCCAGGAGCGAGCGGAGCCGCTCGTCGGCGTCCGCATACATCGTGCGAAATTTAAGGCAGGAGAATATCCGGCCCGAGCGGCCGATGCGGGGGTGCTTGTAGAGCACCGTTCCCGGCCCGCTCATCTTTATGAGGACGGCCAGGAGGCAGGCCAGCGGCGCGAAAACCGCGAGCAGGAGCACGGCCAGACTGACATCGATGGCCCGTTTCGTCCTCAGGCCCCGCCACCGCAGCTTCGCCGCGGGGCCCGGCCAGCGGACAGGCACGCCGTCCTGTCGCAACCCGTCATAGGACGCCTCTTCGTGGCCGCTGTGCGCCACCGGTCCCGTCGCTCGCTCCATCTCGGGATTGAAATAGTCTGAATACCCGCCCCAGAGTGACATGGGTGCCCTCCTATTTTGTCTGCTGGTATTCGCGCTACTGCCTAGGCTCCCAATATGCGTCCCGAGTCATAAATATGTCATTAGATAAGATTAAATTCATTAATGACAGCGATAGTCTATCGCTGTTATGAAATTAATCTTACATAGGCTTATGGGATACCCAGATCTATAAGACTATCACTTGCTTATTGATTTTTAATTTTACTTAAATCCATCCAACATATATGTGACGATAAATTTACATCAGACCAAAACGAGTACCAACTGATATTACAGCTATGCAATATGTGTAGCGAGCGCACATGCTCACTTACTTATCACCCTTATGGTGAGCATATTTCTCGAAAGTAGCGCTCCGACTTGCCCCTAGGGACATGGCACAGACGGCTTCCCAGCCCCAAGTCAAGCGACCAGCTGTCGATGTCGATAAAGTCTGCTCCTCTCTATCAACGGGAGGTTTCACCAAGCGACTAAAGGCCGGGTTGGAGTAATCCGATCGAGCGATACGGTGACACGCATAACCGATGGCCGTGCCCTCATGGGCTAGCGGAACCTGGCAACGGGGCTCTCTGTGTATATTCCTAGCCGCCCTTCATGCGTTTCGGTCCGGATGTGGGATTGGAAGGAGCCGTTGAGGGGAGCCGGGCACATCTGATGCTGTGTCCCACCGGTGCGGCAGGGGGCGCAGCGGCGTAATTTGGCCAACCCTGAACATTGACGGCACACAACAAATCAAACGTCGTAATCCATCTGGCCCCATCGGATTAGGAGCAGGGTGGCGGCAAAGTAGCATGTTCCAGCGCAAGCTCCGACGGGGCTGAGGAGTCTGGGCATGCCTACATTGACGTTCCAGCAAGGCACCAACGGTTACTCAGGCACCGTCGATACCTTCATAAAAGAGTCGAACCCGACGAAGAGCTATGTGACCTCCACGCCGCTCTATGTCGATGGCACCGTCGGCGCCAACCACGAGGCGCTACTCACCTTCAACGGACTCTTCGGCACAGGAGCAGGCCAGATTCCACTGGGCGCCACTATCACCTCGGCGACACTCACGCTCGAAACGACGAATTCGACCAGCGGCAGCGTCTCGTTCCACCGCATGCTCATCGACTGGGCCACCCAGACAAGTGTGACCTGGAGCTCGCTTGGCGCCGGCATTCAGTTCGACGGTACGGAGGCAGCTTCGGCCGCCGACCTGACGGCAAGCAAGATCGCGCTTGGCACCGGTAGTTTCGATGTGACCAGCAGCCTTCAGGCCTGGTCGGCGGGCGCCCAGAACTACGGGTGGGCGATCAGGACGAGTTCAACGGACGGGTGGCAGTTTTCCTCTTCAGAGGCCGCGGTCAAGCCGACGCTGACCGTCAGCTACAGCAGCACCGGCCCGGATCCTGGCTTCACCATCAGCCAAGCTACGGGCGCCGTGACCGAGGGCGGAGCCACCGACAGCTTCACCATGGCTCTGACCGCAGCTCCCACCAGCAACGTGGTCGTCACGATCCTCGACACCTCGGACGTGAGCGCAGGCCCCCACTCGCTAACCTTTACGCCAACCAACTGGTCGGCGCCGCAGACAATCAAGCTGACCGCGGTCGATGATACGCTCATCGAGGGCACCGAGACGAGCAACATCGGTTTTTCGGTGTCGAGTTCGGATTTGCGGTACGACGGTTTCAACGTCGCGCCGGTTTCAGTCACGGTCTACGACAATGACTCGGCGGCACCCTCACCGCCGCCAACGATCAGCGCGCATGTCGTGCAGGTGATCGATACCACCAAGTACAAGACCGGCGATCCCTCGGGCTACGGTATCGGCGACCCCTCGGGGATAGCTTACGTCCCAGGGATGAACGCGCTGTTCATCGTCGACTCCGAGCATGACGAGAGCCCGTACAGAAGCTCCACGAATATGTGGGCGATCAGCCCGAACGGCACGTCGCTCGGCGCCTATAGTCTGACGAGCTTCACCAAGGAACCGACCGGCATCGGCTACAATCCGACGAACGGATACCTCTACATAACGGACGACGATCATGAGAAGGTCTTCTGGGTCGATCCCGCCAAGCCATCTGTGAAGCTCGGCGAGTTCAGCGTGGCTGGCTACGGCATCATGGATGCCGAAGACCCCAAGATCGATCCGGTGACTGGGCACATCTACATGCTCAACGGCGACTCGCGCACACTCTTCGAGCTGAGCTCGACCGGGTCACTGATCCGCTCCGTCCCGCTGCCGTCGGCGATGCTGAACGCCGAGGGGCTGGCCTACAGCTCGAAGCACGACGTGTTTTTTGTATCCTCCGGTTCGGATCGCGGCACCATCTTCGAAATCGATGGCAGCGGCCACCTTCTGAACACGATCAACCTGCTGAACTCCTCGACCTACTACAATCCCGCCTATGGGAGCCGACCCTATCTCAAGGGCCTCGAGCTGGCCCCGAGCAGCAACCCGAACGATGGCGACCGGCTGAGCCTCTATGCCGTCGATTACGGGAAGGACCAGAAGAACGACGGACGGCTGTTCGAGATCGACCTCGGGCCGGGCTGGACCAGCGGCACGAACGGCAACGCGCTCGTCGCAAGCACTTCGACATCTGAAACCAAGCTCGGCGCCGGCGTTTTCGAGGCGAACCCGACGCAGGATGGAGCGTCTCACGCCCACAGCGCGCCCCAGGCGACGAGCAACCCCATCCCCACCTTAGAGGCACTGTCCTGGCTTCACGATGCGGCCGGCCAGCCTCTCCCGACCAACCACATCGTCTAGCCGGTGATCCCTGAGCGGCGGGTACGGGATGCGGGACGGAGCAGAGGCAACAGCGGAAAGGCTCACGAATGTACGAGCAGCCGGTCGAGGGAGCGACCACGAGCCAGCGAGAGGAGGTCATCACTCGCACATTGTTACCAAAGCTGGCACAGGTGAGCGCCGCCGATGCGGGCGAGAAAGCCATCATCCGCGCTTTGTTCGACGGACTTGAACGTCATGAAGTGCGCTACTGTCACTGGAAGAGCAACGTTCGCCTCCAGGACACGTTGGCTGGCCGGGAGGACATCGACATCCTGGTCGACCCTCGTGACGCCGAAATCTTCCTGGACGTGCTGCTGGATACAGGCTTCCGGTTGACGCAGTCCGGCTTCGGCTACGGCCATCCGGGCGTAATCCATGCGCTCGGCCTCGACCACGACACCGCCGAACTCTGCGATGTGCATGCCTATTTTCAGATCGTCAGCGGCGACAGCATGGTCAAGAGCTATCGCCTGCCGATCGAGAGAGACCTTCTTGCCCGATGCCGGGTGCTGCATGGCGTCCGGGTGCCCGAGCCGGCGGCCGAGCTTGCGGTCTTCGTCATCAGGATCATCCTGAAGCACGTCACCGCATTCGAGGTTCGCAAGTGCAACCGGCACTATGACAAGGTCGTGCCGGAACTGGAATCGCTGCTCGCCCAATGCCGTCGCGACGATGCGGCGGCGCTCTGCACGGCCTGGTTTCCCGCCATCGACCGCCCGCTGTTCGATGCGATAATCAGCGCGGTCGCCGACCCTGACGCGGTCGCAATGCGCAAGCAGCTGGGCCGCCAAGTCGCGCGGCGCCTTCGCCCGTTGCGCCGCCTTTCCGAGACAGCCGCCCAGGTTTCGCGGCTGACACGGCTCTATGCGGTTCTGGAGCGGCGAAGGTCAGGGCGCCGTGGCCTGTCCCTACTCACCGGCGGCGCCATCGTGGCGCTGGTTGGTCCCAAGGGCACCGGCAAATCGACGCTCGGCCGCGAGGTGGCCAAACGCCTCGGCCGCTACCTCGCGGTGCGGCGGATCCACGCCGGAAAGCCGCCGGCCTCACCGCTTTCCTGGATGCCGTTAAAGCTGAGGCCGCTTCTGCGCGCCGCCATGCCGGGCGAGCGGCCCCGCGAGCAGCGGAAGATCAGACAGCGGAAGCAGGGACGCATCTCACTCGTCTATGCGGCGCAGCGGGTCCTCCTCGCGCATGATCGTAGCCGGCTGCTGCGAAGCGCGGCGCGCGATGCCGCCTCGGGATTCATCGTCATTTCGGACCGCTATCCCTCGCCGACACCCGGAGCAACCGACAGCAGCGAATTCGACGCGGCCACGATCCAGTCAACGCCGTCGCCGACGACCCGCCGCTTAATGGAGCGCGAGCGAATGATCTACGCGACGCTCCCGAAGCCGAACCTGGTTCTCCGTCTGTCGGCGCCGCTAGAGACCGCGATCATGCGCGATGCGGAGCGCCACAAGCCTGCCGGTCCCAACGCTGAAGCCGTACGCCAGCGGTGGCAATTTGAAAGCCTGGGCGAGTTTCCCGGCGCCGAACTTGTGCAGATCGATACCGACGGGCCGCTCGACGAGACTGTTCGTGCGGTCGTGCGGGCGGTGTGGCGAGCCTTGTAGGCGTAACGATGGCTTG
>JAEZQR010000197.1 GCA_023413015.1 Pseudomonadota bacterium | reverse complement strand
GCTCAAATCGGCGCGATAGGGCGTCGCGATGAAGCAACAATGTGTTTATCACGTCACAATTACCGCGTAACCTGAGCGTGATGACGTCACTGCCGCAAACAGGCTCCCGATACGACCGATGGCGCGCGCGGCGGCGGCGGTTCAACCGCTGGGTCTCGCGCGTCGACTTCTACCCGCGGCTGGAAATCGGCTTCGCGCTGCTCGCGATCGGGCTCGGAATCGGCGGCTACGCTATCCTGACCGGCGAACGCGCGCCGGCGCAGGGCTTCGAGCCGTGGATGGTCACGCTGCTGCTCGTCGCCATTCTGCTGCCGCTGATGGGCCTGACGGTGTTGATTGCGCGGCGCTTCGCGATCTTGCTCAGCAACCGGCGGGAAGGGCAGGCTGGCGCGCGGCTGCACGTGCGCATGGTGGCACTGTTCGCCGCCATCGCGGCAGTGCCGACGCTGCTGGTGGTGGTCTTCGCGTCGCTGTTGTTCCAGTTCGGCGTTCAGTTCTGGTTCTCCGACCGGGCGCGCACCATCCTCGAGAACGCCGATCAGGTCGCCCAGGCCTATGTCGAGGAGAACAAGCAGCGCATCGTGGGCGATATCCAGCCGATGGCGGGCGACCTTCGCGCCAACGTCGAAGAGTTCGGGCTGCTGAGCGCCGACTTCGCTGAGAACCTCAAGCTGCAAGTGCTTTACCGCAATCTCACGGAGGCGGCAGTCTTCACACCGAACGGGCGCGATTATCTCGTCTTCGCCAGTGCCGGCATGGAGAAGCGGCCGCTGTCGCAGCGCGTGCTGCCGCTCGACCTCGAGCGCGCGCGCGCCGGCGAGGCGGTGGTGATCGCTAGCTCAAGCGACCGCGTTGAGGCGATTATGCGCATCGACCCGATCTTCGAGCGCTACGTCTACGTCAGCCGCAAGGTCGACCCGCAGGTTCTCAACCAGGTCGCGCGCACCAAGAATGCGCTTAGCGAATACAAGTCGCTGATCGAGCGCTCGCGCGGGATGCAGTGGCGATTCAACCTGATGCTGCTCGTGGTGTCGCTGCTGATCGTCGCAGCGGCCATCTGGTTCGCGCTATGGCTCGCCAACCGCATGGTGTCGCCGATCGGCCGGCTGGCCGATGCGGCCGAGCGCGTGGGCGCCGGCGACTTCTCCGCGCGCGTGCCGGTCCGGAGCAGCCCGGACGAGCTCGGCACGCTGGCGCGTGCGTTCAACCGGATGACGACGCAGCTTCAGGCGCAGAAGAATGCGCTGGTCACGGCCAACGAGCAGCTGGATCGCCGCCGCGAATTCACCGAGGCGGTGCTGGCGGGCGTGTCGGCGGGCATCCTCTCGGTCGACAACGATGGCCGGATCCGGCTGGCGAACCAATCGGCGGCCGACCTGCTCGAAAGCGAGTTGCCGAGGCTCTCCGGCCGGCGGCTTGAGAAAGTGGTGCCGGAGCTGTCCGAATTGGTTTCCGAAGCGGCCGGCCATGGCCATGCTCGCGGACAGGTACGGATCGCCCGCGGATCGGAGACGCAGACGCTGGCGGTTCAGGTGACGGCCTCGGCCAACGGCTTCGTCGTGACGTTCGACGATATCTCGCAGCAGCTCTCCGACCAGCGCCGCGCGGCCTGGGCCGACGTGGCACGCCGCATCGCGCACGAGATCAAGAACCCGCTGACGCCGATCCAGCTCTCGGCCGAGCGGTTGCAGCGCAAATACGCCAGGCAGATCGTTGAGGACCCGGAGACCTTCGCCAGCCTGACGGGCACGATCGTCCGGCAGGTCGGCGACCTGCGGCGCATGGTGGATGAATTCTCGTCGTTCGCGCGCATGCCGAAGCCTGTCTTCCGGCCCGAGCCGGTGCTCGACATCACGCGGCAAGCGCTGTTCATGCAGGAGGTCGCGCATCCGGCGATCCGGTTCGAGCTCGACGCCCCGGAAACGCCACCGCTGCTCGTCTGCGACCGCCGCCAGATCGCGCAGGCGCTCACCAACTTGCTGAAGAACGCGGCCGAAGCCGTTGCCGCGCGGCAGGAAAAGGAGCCGATCGACGGTTGTGTCCGGCTGTCGATGGATGTCGGCACCGATACGCTCAGCATCAGCGTCACCGACAACGGCATCGGCTTGCCGTCCGACCTGCGTGACCGACTGACCGAGCCTTATGTCACCACGCGCGCGCGTGGGACCGGTCTGGGGCTCGCGATCGTTAAGAAGATCGTCGAAGAGCATGCCGGCACGCTCGATCTGACCGACGCGCCGGGCGGCGGCACGGTCGCCAGCATGCGCTTCGACCTGCGGGCGCTGCTCGAACGAACCGAAGCAGGCGACAGCGCGGAAGAAACCGAACCGAAGCGGGGGCAGGGATAGCATGGCCTTGGACATTCTGGTCGTCGACGACGAAGCCGACATCCGTGACCTGATCGCGGGCGTGCTGGAAGACGAGGGCTATGGCACCCGCACCGCCGCCAACAGCGACGAGGCGCTGGCGGCGCTCCGCGAACGCCGGCCGTCGCTGCTCATCCTCGATATCTGGCTGCAGGGCTCCCGCATCGACGGGCTCGAGCTTCTCGAGCAGGTCAAGGACCGAGACCCGACCTTGCCGGTGGTCATCATCTCGGGGCACGGCAACATCGAGACGGCGGTCGCGGCGATCAAGCGCGGCGCCTACGACTTCATCGAGAAGCCGTTCCAGGCCGATCAGCTGCTCATCGCCGTGCAACGCGCGACCGAAACCGAACGGCTGAAGCGGGAGAACGAGGATCTGCGCATCCGTGCGGGCGTCGATACCGAGCTCAGTGGCTCGTCGGCGGTCATCAACGGCGTACGCGCTACGGTAAAGCGCGTGGCGGCGACCGGCAGCCGGGTCCTGATCACGGGGCCGGCCGGATCGGGCAAGGAAGTCGCGGCGCGGCTGCTGCACCAATGGTCCTCGCGGGCGCAGGCGCCGTTCGTCGTCGTCTCGGCGGCGATGATGACGCCCGACCGGGTGGAAGAGGAGTTGTTCGGGCGCGAGGACGGCGGCGCGGTGATGCGCACCGGCCTGTTCGAGCAGGCGCACGGCGGTACGCTGTTCCTCGACGAGGTCGCGGATATGCCGCTGACGACGCAGGGCAAGATCCTGCGCGTGCTGACCGATCAGGTCTTCCAGCGTGTCGGCGGCAGCCACAATGTCCGTGTCGACGTGCGCGTGATCAGCGCGACCTCGCGCGATCTGGCACAGGAGATCGCCGGCGGGCGCTTCCGCGAAGACCTCTACTACCGCCTCAATGTCGTGCCGGTCCGTCTCCCGGCGCTGCAGGAGCGGCGCGAGGACATCGGCGAGCTGGTCAACTATTTCCTAGCCCGCTTCGCATCCGAGCGCCGCATCCCAGCGCCGACGGTCAGCGAGGAGACGGTGGCGGCATTACAGGCCTATGACTGGCCGGGCAACGTCCGGCAGCTGCGCAACGTCGTCGAGCGGACGCTGATCCTGGCGCCGACGGATCGGCTCGGGCGCATCGATATCGATATGCTGCCGGCCGAGGTCACGAGCGAGCCGGCCAAGCTGTTCCCGAACCAAGCGGCGCGCTCGATCATGGGCACGCCACTCCGCGAAGCGCGCGAGGCGTTCGAGCGCGAATATCTGCGCGTCCAGATCCGGCGTTTCTCGGGCAACATCTCCCGGACGGCTGCGTTCATCGGCATGGAGCGGTCGGCGCTGCACCGCAAGCTCAAGGCACTTGGCCTCACGGATGGTGCGCGCGACAGCGAAGAGGGTGAGGAAGTGATCGTCTGAGCCATTGTCCGGCGGCAGAGGCTCGGCTACTCGTTACGTGTGTGTGTCAAGTTTGCAGTTTCCGCCGCGAAACGCTGACGCCGGTCAACGGCGCGGGCGCAAGCCAGTGAAGTTTGCCAATAAAAGAGGGGCCTAAATGGCTGAAAAAGCGAATAATCTACAGGATGTTTTCCTCAACACCGTGCGCAAGGCGAAGACGCCGGTCACGATGTTCCTGGTCAACGGCGTCAAGCTCCAGGGCGTCATCACCTGGTTCGACAACTTCTCCGTCCTGCTTCGCCGCGACGGACATTCGCAGTTGGTCTACAAGCATGCGATCTCGACCGTGATGCCGGCTAATCCGGTCCAGCTCTTCGAGGGGGTTCAGGGGGGCGAGGAGGACTGAGCCCTGCCTGACAATCGCATCGAGTCCGAGACGAACCGCCGTCGCGAGGTTGCCCCGCACGGCGGTTTCGACGCCGCGCGCGGCATCCGTCTCGGCACGCCGACGATCGTGGTGCTGCCCGATCTCGGCGGGGACGGGGCCGGGCGCGATGCCGACGCCAAGCTCGCCGAAGCGGTCGGCCTCGCGCAGGCCATCGCGCTGCGCGTCGAGCATGGCGAGGTCGTCCGCATCCGCAAGGCGCAGCCGGCGACGCTCTTCGGTAAGGGACAGGTCGAGCGGCTGGCCGCGACGGTCGCCGCATACGAAGCCGAACTCGTAGTGATCGACGGCGCGGTGTCGCCGATCCAGCAGCGCAACCTCGAGAAGGAACTCGGCGCCAAGGTCATCGACCGCACCGGCCTCAT
>JAEZQR010000186.1 GCA_023413015.1 Pseudomonadota bacterium | reverse complement strand
CGCAGGCGGCAGCTGTCGCACTGCCCGCAATGCTGCCCCGCGGGCGTCGGATCGTAGCAGCTCCACGTCTGCCCCAGATCGACGCCCAGCCGGGCCGCCTCGCGCACGATATCGGCCTTGCTCATGTCGATCAGCGGCGTGTGGACGGTAAAGCGCGCGCCCTCGACGCCGGCCTTGGTCGCCTGCGCGGCCATATCCTCGAACGCGCGGATGAAATCGGGGCGGCAGTCGGGGTAGCCCGAATAGTCGAGCGCGTTGACGCCGATGAAGATGTCGCGCGCGCCCGCCGCCTCCGCCCAGGCGAGTGCGAGGCTGAGGAACACGGTGTTGCGAGCCGGGACGTAGGTGACGGGAATGCCCGGCTGCACGCCGTCCTTCGGCACCTCGATCTCATCGGTGAGCGCCGAGCCGCCGAACGCGCGCAGGTCGAGCGGCAGCACGACATGCCGCTCGGCCTGCATTGCCTCGGCGATGCGGCGGGCATGATCGAGCTCGATGCGGTGGCGCTGGTTATAGTCGATGGTCAGCGCTAGCAGCCTGTAGCCCCGCTCGCGTGCGATGGCGGCGACAGTGGTGGAGTCGAGGCCGCCCGAGAGCAGCACGACGGCGCGTGGGTTGGAAGTCATGCGGGCGCGATAGTCGAAGCGCTGCTGGAGGCCAAGCGCCTCCACAAAAAGAGACCGCCCGATCGTGGAGCGGTCTCGAGGGGTCAGGGTCTGGGGGCTCCCGTTGCGGGAGCTCAGATCGTCGCTTTTAGCATCGCCAAGGTGAAGCCAGGGTGAACCGGTGTCGCTCGGATTGCGCGCGTGCCGGGCGGGGGCTAAGCGTGCGATAACCATGAAGCGGACGCATCTCCCCCTTAATGCGCTGCGCGTGCTCGACGCGGCGGCCCGGCACCTTTCGTTCACCAAGGCGGCGGACGAACTGGCGGTGACGCCGGCGGCGGTCGGGCAGCAGATCCGCGCGCTCGAGGATGTGCTGGGCGTCGTGCTATTCAAGCGCATGACGCGCAACCTCGAGCTGACCCCGGAGGCGGAGCGGGGGCTGCCGGCACTGCGCGCCGGCTTCCTGCAGTTCGAGGAAGCCGTCCGGCTGATGCAGGAGGGGCAGGGGTCGAACACGCTCACGGTGGCGGCGCCGCGTGATTTCACCGCCAAATGGCTGGCGGCGCGGCTGGCGTCCTATGGCGTCGACAAGCCCGACCTGCGTTTCGTGCTGGTGCCGGCGGATGGGCCGGTCGACTTCACGCAGGCGAACCTCGACCTTGCCGTGATCTATGGCGCCATGCCCGCCGAGGAGGAGCTGAGCGGCACACGCCTGGCGGCCGAGCGCATGGTCGTCGTCGCAGCGCCGGCCGTGGCCGAACGGCTAAAATCACCGGCCGATCTGACCGGGGTGGCGCTGGTTCACCAGCCGGGCAGCGATTGGCCGGCGTGGCTGGCCGCACGGCAGGCGAGCCATCCGCAGGCCGCGGCAGGGCTCAGCGTCGGCGACGCCGGACTGGCGATCGATGCGGCAGCGGCGGGCTATGGCGTGGCGCGCGTGCCGATGACGATCGCAGCAGCGGACATCGCGCAGGGGCGTGTTGCACCGGTGTTCGAGGCCGAAGCGGTCGATGACGCCTATTGGCTCGTCGCACCGCCGCCGCAGTGGCGCCAGAAGAAGGTGCGGGCGCTGATCGAGTTTCTTACTTGTTGCGAAACCAACCCGTGATCGCGAACCGCCCTATCGGGCTGAAGGGCGGCACGTAAGTCACGCTGTGGCGCTGCGGTACGGCGAACAGGTTGAGCGCGTTGAAGCGCGGCTTGTAGCCGGCAACGACGTCGCCTTCTTCGTCGTAGAAGAGAAGATAGCCGCCCCAATCTTCGTGCCAGTCGCGCGTCAGGTTGAGCACGTAAGCGACCCGCCATCCCTCACCGACATGGCTGTCGGTGTGGAGGCCCAGAAACTGGTTGGGCGCGAACAGCGTCGCCTGCGCATCGGCCTTGATCAGATCGTCGAAGCCCGTGACTTCGCGCACGAGGTCGAGCAACGGCGTATCGTTGATGTGTTCGAGCAGCAGGTCGTGCGGACCATCCGGTGCCCAATGCTGCAGATAGGCGTCGAGCATCGGATAGCGATTATAGGCGAATGCATATCGCCGCGCATTGGCGGCCTGGCCGATGGATTGGCCGATCGCCTGGCGCTGAGCCGGGGACATTGCCGCTAGTTCGTGGTGCCGCACATCGGCCGGTCGTTCACCGGCATTCCACGCCAAGCCCCAGCGCGTTCCACGGGCCAGGATGCCGTGGATGGTATCGGCAGTTTCCTCGGTGAGCACGTTCCTGATCTGCACTCGTCGATCGCGAGTGAAGATCGACGCCAGCGTTGTGCGATCGAGTTGCGGATTGATGACGAAGAGCGGTTTGCCGCTCATGCGTCGATCTCTTCCGCCTCGATCTCCTTCGCGTTTGCCTGGATGAAGGCGAAGCGGTGCTCGGGATTGCGGCCCATGAGGCGTTCGACGAGGTCCTTCACCTCGGCGCGGTCCTCATATTCGGCCGGGAGCGTGACGCGGACGAGCGTGCGCTTGGCCGGGTCCATCGTCGTCTCGCGGAGCTGCTGCGGGCTCATCTCGCCGAGGCCCTTGAAGCGGCTGACCTCGATACGCTTGCCCTTGAAGACGGTCCGCTCGAGCTCGGCCTTGTGCGCATCGTCGCGCGCGTAGGCGACATTGCCGCCGTTGGCGAGCCGGTAGAGCGGCGGCTGCGCCACGTAGAGGCGGCCGTCCTTCACCAGACCCGGCATCTCTTGGAAGAAGAAGGTCATCAGCAGCGTCGCGATATGTGCGCCGTCGACGTCGGCGTCGGTCATGATGACGACGCGTTCATAGCGCAGCGCGTCGGGCGCATAGCGGTCGCGCGTACCACAGCCCAATGCCTGGATGAGGTCGGCGATCTCCTGGTTCGCCAGCACCTTGGCGGTGTTGGCCGACGCCACGTTGAGGATCTTGCCGCGGATCGGCAGCACCGCCTGCGTCTTGCGCTCGCGCGCCTGCTTGGCCGAGCCGCCCGCCGAGTCGCCCTCGACGATGAACAACTCGGTGCCGGCGGCGTCGTCCGAGGCGCAGTCGGTGAGCTTGCCGGGCAGGCGCAGGTTGCGCTTGGAGGTGGCGGTCTTGCGCTTGACCTCCTTCTCGGCGCGGCGACGCAGGCGCTCGTCCATGCGTTCCATGACGAAGCCCAAGAGCGCCTTGCCGCGCGCCTGGTCGTCGGCGAGGAAGTGGTCGAAGTGGTCGCGCACCGCAGCCTCGACGAGACGCGCGGCCTCGGGCGAGGTGAGGCGGTCCTTGGTCTGGCTTTGGAACTGCGGGTCGCGGATGAACACCGACAGCATCACCTCGGCGCCGTTGAACACGTCGTCGGCGACGATCTCGTTCGACTTCTTGGCCTGGCCGACGAGGCCGGCGAAGCCCTTGATGCCCTTGGCGAGCGCGGCGCGCAGGCCGTTCTCGTGCGTGCCGCCGTCGGGCGTCGGGATGGTGTTGCAGTAATAGCTGTAGCTGCCCTCGCCGTAGAGCGGCCAGGCGACCGCCCATTCGACCGAGCCCTGATTGTCCGGGAAGTCGGCGCGGCCGGCGAAGAAATCGCTGGTGGCGCACTCGCGGGTGCCGATCTGCTCGCGCAGATGGTCGGCGAGACCGCCCGGAAACTGGAAGACGGCGTTGGCCGGGGTGTCGTCGGTGATCAGCTCGGGCGCACACTTCCAGCGGATCTCGACGCCGCGGAACAGGTAGGCCTTCGAGCGCGCGAGCCTGCACAGTCGCGCCGGCTTGAATCGGGCGCCTTCGCCGAAGATCTGCGTGTCGGGCAGGAAGCCGACCGTGGTGCCGCGGCGGTTGGGCACCGCACCGAGCTTCTCGAGCTTCGAGGTCGGCAGGCCGCGCGAGAAGGTCTGGCGGTACAATTCCTTGTTGCGCGCGACCTCGACGACCAGCTGTGACGACAGGGCGTTCACCACCGAGACGCCGACGCCGTGCAGGCCGCCGGAGGTGGAATAGGCCTTGCCGGAGAATTTGCCGCCCGAGTGCAGCGTGGTGAGGATCACCTCGAGCGCGGACTGCTTCGGGAACTTCGGGTGCGGATCGATCGGAATGCCGCGTCCGTTGTCCGAGACGATGAGCATGCCGTCGGCGGTCAGCCCGATCTCGATGCGCGTCGCATAGCCGGCGACCGCCTCGTCCATGGCGTTGTCGAGCACCTCGGCGGCGAGGTGATGGAGCGCGCGCTCGTCGGTGCCGCCAATATACATGCCGGGGCGACGCCGGACGGGCTCGAGCCCTTCGAGAACCTCGATATGCTCGGCGGTATAATCTTCGGGTGCCGCAGCCCCCGCTGCGAACAGGTCAGTCATACGCTTCTTATAAGGCCGCATCGTACATCCGGAAACACAGAACAGATAGGGAACATATAAGGCAAGCCATGCCGATTTCCAACGCCTTGTTGCACAAGCGCTGCACGGATATCGGCTGACAGATCAGCGGGTTACCGCGAGTGGATGGTTGCCGCGGATGATGGAGGTCGGCGGCTGCGGCACGGGGGGGGGGGAGCCCTGTTACGGCGCCGTTTCCGCCGGCGCCGAAGCTATATGAGCGAGCGCCGGCGCGCGAACATCGCGCCGACCTGCGCCTGCGCGGGGCGCTTGCGGCCCGCGTGGACCAGCGTGTCGAGGCGGTCCAGATGCTCGCGAACCTCAGCGCCGAGCGCCTGGGCGGCGGGCTTCACGGCCGCCTCGGCTCCGCTGTCGCGGCAGTTCACGAGGAAGGCGAGGCCTTGGGCAAGGATATCGGCCAGCTCACCGCAGAGCGCGTCGAAACGGCGGCGGGTGAGGGGTGGCGACAGCTCATAGGCCTCGAGCGCGAGATGGCGGTCGGCAAAGCCGCTGGCCGCGAAATGCGCGACGTAGTCACGAGCCTGCCATTCCTCGAGATCGTCGATAAGCGAGGAGTCGCTCGCGATCATGTCGAGCAGCATGGCGACTTCGTTGAACTGGTTGAGGAAGTCGGTGGCGAGCCCAGTAACGGAGTCGATTCCGATACGCGCCTCGGCGGCAATTTCCGCCATTCGCCGGCTGGGCCGGATCGCGCCCGTGGTGCCGGAGAAGGCGCCAACCGCGGTATCGGCGCTGAAGCCCTGACTGAAGGTGCCATCCATGACATGAGCCTAGGCCCGGAATGGTGAAGGGCTGGTTAAAAGCTGTGCTTTATCTCGGTTTACGATTTTTTGCATTGCAACATCTCTGCTGCAGTGCAATAAGCCGGTAGCCATTCATGGCGATCCTCCCCAAGGATTTTTGACTTAGGGCCGCTCTTCGGAGTGGCCCTTTTTTCGTCTCCACCCTATGTGGGTGACGGCTCTGGCTGACCCAGCGTTCACGCGGTCGGTCGGCGCGCCAAAAAATTTGTGCGTTGCAGCGATGGGTGGGCCTTCTTCCGGTTGGCAAGCCGATGGGCTACGTTCGGTGCGGACGGAAATCCAGCAGAGGGGCTGATGGCGGTTATCATTCGAGGCAGCACGGCTCTTGTGCTCGGTTTCGTGCTCTTGGGCGGCACGGCGCAGGCGCAGGAGGCGGCCCCGGTCGGTGCCATCGATGTCGTGACGACGATCGGCGGCGTTTCGGATTATCGGTTCCGCGGCGTTTCGCTGTCGGGTGAGGAGCCGGCCGTTCAGGGCTCGATCGAGCTGGACCACAGGTCAGGCCTTTACGCCGGGGCCTGGGCTTCGACGCTGGGCGACGCCGGACCGGATGGGGAAGTCGATATCTACGGCGGGTGGAGCAAGTCGCTCGGGCTGACGACCGTCGACGTGGGCGTGCTCGGCTACCTGTTCCTCGATGGATCGGACCGCAACCGTGTCGAGCTGTACGGCTCGCTGGGCTGGGAGCTGGGCCCGGCGACCGCGACGTTCGGCGTCAACTACGCCCCCGACCAGAAGAATGTCGGCGGCACCGACAATCTCTACCTCTACGGGAATCTCGGGGCCGGCATCCCGAACACCCCGGTCACGCTGAGGGCGCATCTAGGCTACGAAGACGGTGGTCTTGTCCGATCAGGCGGCGACAAGCTCGACTGGTCCATCGGTGCCGATTATCGCCTGGGCCGGTTCACGCTCGGCGCCGCCTATGTCGATACCGACGTCCGCGGTCTCGACGCCGCCGACCCGACGATCGTCCTCTCGCTCGCCGCCAGTTTCTGAAGCATTTGGTGTTGGGCGACTTGTCGGGGCAACACGGCTCGCTTATCCGCCGGCCATGAGCCTGGTCTATTCCAAGGCGCGGACGCTCGATGTCCTGGGCAGCATCGGTCATCGTTTCCAGGTCTGGGGACGCTGGCTTGCCGCCGTGGCGGGCGGAGCCGCACCGTTCCGCGCCCACCGGCAGGCGCAACGCCTGCGCTCGTCGGCGCGACGGGAACTACTCGACCTGACGCGCCTTCGGGACGATCAGGTGCCGCCCGACGGCGGATGGGTGGCGGCGGCCGATTTCCTGCTCCTCCTGGCGCGTCAGGTGCTCGACCAGAAGCCGAAGCTGGTCGTCGAGTTCGGATCGGGCGTGTCCACGGTCATCATCGCCCGTTGCCTGCAGTTGAACGGGGGCGGCCGGCTCCTGAGCTTCGATCATGATGCAGGCTTTGCCGAGCTGACCCGGCGCCGGCTGAAGCGCGCCGGCGTGGCGGGCGAGGTCCGGGCGGCACCACTCAAGCCGAATGCGCACGGCTATGGCGGCAGCTGGTATGACCATGACGAACTGCCGGAAGGCATCGAGTTACTGGTGATCGACGGCCCGCCGGCGTGGCGGGAGGTGGAGGCGGAATCGCGCGGCGGCGCCGGGCCGGCCGCCTTCGCCAAGCTCGCCCCGGGAGCGGTCGTGCTGCTCGACGATGCCGATCGGCCGGGCGAGCGGCGGATCGCCGAACGCTGGCGGCGGGAGTTTCCGCAGCTGCGCTTCGACTGGGCGACGACACAGAAGGGGACGCTGGTCGCCTGCCGGACGGCCTGAGCCGGAAAGAAACGGGGCGGCCCGCAAGCCGCCCCGTCGTAGTTACGCCGAATAATACATGTCGAATTCGACCGGCGCGGGGGTCATCTCCCAGCGCATCACCTCTTCCATCTTGATCTCGATGTAGCTGGTGATCTGGTCGTCGGTGAACACGCCGCCCTTGGTGAACACGGCGCGCGACTTGTCGAGGCTGTGGAGCGCTTCGCGCAGCGAGGCGCACACCGTCGGGACCTTCTTCAGCTCCTTCGGCGGCAGGTCGTACAGGTTCTTGTCCATCGCCTGGCCCGGATGGATGCGGTTCTCGATGCCGTCGAGGCCAGCCATCAGCAGCGCCGCATAGGCGAGATACGGATTGGCGGTCGCATCTGGGAAGCGAACCTCGACGCGCTTAGCCTTGGGCGAGGTGCTGTACGGAATGCGGCACGAGGCCGAGCGGTTGCGGCTGGAATAGGCCAGCAGCACCGGCGCCTCATAGCCGGGCACCAGCCGCTTGTAGCTGTTGGTGCTCGGATTGGTGAAGGCGTTCAGCGCCTTGGCGTGCTTGATGATGCCGCCGATGAAGAACAGCGCGGTCTCGGAAAGGCCCGCATAGCCGTTGCCGGCGAACAGCGGATTGCCCTTGTTCCAGATCGACAGGTGGACGTGCATGCCCGAGCCGTTGTCCTCCTTGATCGGCTTCGGCATGAAGGTCGCGGTCTTGCCGTAGGCGTGCGCGACCTGGTGCACGACGTACTTGTAGATCTGCATGCGGTCGGCGGTCTGGACCAGCGTGCCGAATTCAAGGCCGAGCTCGTGCTGCGAGGCCGCGACCTCGTGATGGTGCTTGTCGCAGGGCAGGCCCATCTCGAGCATGGTCGCGACCATCTCGCCGCGCAGGTCGACCGCCGAGTCCACCGGCGCGACGGGGAAATAGCCGCCCTTGGCGCGCGGGCGGTGACCCATGTTGCCCTCGTCATAGGCGCGGCCGGTGTTGGTCGGCAGCTCGATGTCGTCGAGGTGGTAGAAGCCCTGATTGTAGCCGGTGCCGAAGCGCACGTCGTCGAACACGAAGAATTCGGCCTCGGGGCCGACGAAGACAGTGTCGCCGATGCCCGTGTTCTGGACATAGGCTTCGGCGCGCTTCGCGGTCGAGCGCGGGTCGCGGCCATAGAGCTCGCCGGTCGACGGCTCGACCACGTCGCAGAACATGATCAGCATCGGCGTCGCCGAGAAGGGGTCGACATAGACCGCATCGAGATCCGGCTTGAGGATCATGTCGGACTCGTTGATTGCCTTCCAGCCGACGATCGACGAGCCGTCGAACATGAAGCCGTCCTCGAGGTTGTCCTCGTCGATGACGCGCGTGGCCATCGTCAGGTGCTGCCACTTGCCGCGTGGATCGGTGAAGCGGAGATCGACCCATTCGATCTCCTTGTCCTTGATCATCGAGAGGATGTCGCTCGCCTTGTTCGCCATCGTCATGTTCCCCTGGCTCTGAAGTCTTGGTCTGAAGTCCTAGATCGCGTCGCTGTCACGTTCGCCGGTGCGGATGCGCACCGCCATCTCGACCGGCGTCACGAAGATCTTGCCGTCGCCGATGCGGCCGGTCCGCGCGGCGGTGGCGATCGCCTCGACGGTGCGCTCGACGAGGTTGTCGTCGACCACCACCTCGAGCTTCACCTTGGGCAGGAAGTCCACGACATATTCGGCGCCGCGGTACAGCTCGGTATGGCCTTTCTGCCGGCCGAAGCCCTTCGCTTCGACGACGGTTATACCCGAGACGCCGACCTCATGCAGCGCCTCCTTCACCTCGTCGAGCTTGAACGGCTTGATGATCGCTTCGATCTTTTTCACGCCAACCCCCGTGATCGTCTGCCGCGCGTCCTGCACGAGCCGTGCCAAACATGCGCCCTCGGAAGGAGCCTAGAGCTTTGCGTCAAGGTGCATATTTTTTGGGCATGTGCCCACAAAACGGGCG
>JAEZQR010000054.1 GCA_023413015.1 Pseudomonadota bacterium | reverse complement strand
GCGTTCGGCGAGGTCGGCGACGAGGTCGATCTGCTCGGCCGAGGCGTCGCCCGGAATGCCGCCCACCGGCTTCAGGCTGATCGTGGCGATGGCATAGCCGCGCTCTTTATGCGCATGCACATTCTGCTTCACCCACACGGCGAAGTCGGGATCGCCCAGGTCGATCTCGTCGGGCAGGCCGACTTCGAACGGCGGCGGCGCGAAGTGGGCCGCGATCCGCTCGAACTCGGCGCGCGGCGCGTCGGCGCCGCGGTCCTTCAGATGCTCCCACTCCTCATCAACCTGCTGCGCAAAAGCCTCGGCGCCGAGGTCATTGACGAGGATCTTGATACGCGCCTTGTGGATATTGTCGCGCCGGCCATAGCGATTCCAGACGCGCAGGATCGCCTCGATGTAGCTCAGGATTCGGTCGGCCGGCTGGAAGGGGTGGATCAGCGGCGCCACGAACGGCGTGCGGCCCATGCCGCCACCCACATAGACCTCGAAGCCCGGCTCGCCCGCCTCGTTCGTCACCAACTTCAGGCCGATGTCGTGCAACCGGATTGCGGCGCGGTCGTCCTCGGCCGCCGTCACCGCGATCTTGAACTTGCGCGGCAGGTAGCTGAATTCGGGATGGAAGGTCGACCATTGTCGGATCAACTCGGCCCAGGGGCGGGGATCGGCGATCTCGTCGGCCGCCGCGCCCGCGAACTGGTCCGAGCTGATGTTGCGGATGCTCTCGCCGCTCGTCTGGATGGCGTGCATCTCGACGGTCGCAAGCTCGGCGAGGATGTCGGGCGCCTCCTCGAGCTTGATCCAGTTGTACTGGATGTTCTGCCGCGTGGTGAAATGGCCGTAGCCGCGGTCGTAGCGCCGCGCGATGTGCGCCAGCATCCGCATCTGGCGGCTGTTGAGCGTGCCATAGGGGATGGCCACGCGCAGCATATAGGCGTGGAGCTGCAGGTAGAGTCCGTTCTTGAGCCGGAGCGGCTTGAACTGGTCTTCGGTCAGCTCGCCCGCCAGACGACGGGCCGCCTGCTCGCGGAACTCGTCGACACGCGCATCGACGATCGCCTGATCATATTGGTCGTAACGGTACATGGGGGCCTCAGATCACGTAGCTGCCGGCGGCCGGGTCGCGCGTGAGCGCGAGATCGCCGCGGACGGTGGGGCCGACCGCGCGGATGCGGTCCTTGATATGCGCGGGCACCGGCCCGGCGGGGCCGGGCACGGCTTCGATGACGTACGGGTTGTTCACCCGCCGCGCCGCCTCTTCGGCGGCGGCGATCGCCTCGCCGTGCTCGCCCACGTCGATGGCGTCGGCGACGAAGCGGCTCCAGTTCTCGCCGGTCCACCACACCACCGCGCCGCTGCCGAGGTCGTTGCCGGTCACGATCTTCATGCCGCCAGCGCCTCCGCGCGCGTCGCATAGGCGCTCAGCACGTCCTCGCAGTCGCCGAGCATCGCCACCTCGCCGATCACCAGCACCGCCGGGCTCTGCACCGTCAGCCGCTCCACCGCACCGCCGAGGTCGGCGAGCAGCGTGCGGAACGACCGCGCGTTCGGCAGCGTGCCGCGTTCGAGGATCGCCACCGGCGTTTCCGGCGACAGACCGTCGGCCATCAGCTTGTCGGCGATCTGATTGGCGGTCGCGACGCCCATGTAGACGACGAGCGTGCGTCCGGGTCCGGCAAGCCCGCTCCAGTCCTGCTCGGTCAGCCCCTTGCACTGGCCGGCGACGAAGCTGACGGTCGAGGCATGGTCGCGGTGGGTGAGCGGCAGCATCGCGCTCGCCGCGCAACCCAATGCCGCCGACACGCCGGGGATGACCTCGACGGGCAGGCCAGCGGCGCGCACCGCCTCAACCTCCTCGCCGCCGCGGCCGAAGATGAACGGATCGCCGCCCTTCAGGCGTATGACGATCGCGCCGGTCTGCACATGCGCGACGACGAGCGCGTTGATCGCCTCCTGCGGCAGCGTGTGCCGGTCGCGGCGCTTGGCGACCGAGATGCGCAGGGCGGACGGCGGCGCCAGATCGAGCACGCGCTCGTCGACCAGCCCGTCATGGACCACGACGTCGGCCGTCTCCAACGCGCGTACCGCTTTGACGGTGAGCAGGTCGGGATCGCCGGGCCCGGCGCCGACCAGGACGGCGCGGCCGCGGGCGTGAGGATCGAGCTTGGATACCATCGGAAAGAGCCTTTCTCAGGCCTTTCCAGATGCGGGCTTAGGCGCCGCGAGCCAAACAACGGATTCTTGGGATCGGGCTAGCCGAGCTTTGCCGGCCCGCTGTCGTAAGCGCCGCCCCCTCTCGGAAAGCGGCGCTCACCATCGACTACAGGATGAACTTCGACAGGTCGTTGTCGCGAACGATCTCGTTCAGCTGCTTCTCGACATAGTCGCGGTCGACGGTGACCTTGCCGCCCGCATTGTCCGAGGCGTCGAAGCTCACCTCCTCGAGCAGCTTCTCCATCACCGTCTGCAGCCGCCGCGCGCCGATGTTCTCGACGCGGTCGTTGACGTCGGCCGCCATGCGGGCGATCGCGTCGATGCCGTCGTCGGTGAACTCAAGCTCGACGCCCTCGGT
>JAEZQR010000005.1 GCA_023413015.1 Pseudomonadota bacterium | reverse complement strand
CGCGGCGTTCCTAGGCGGCCGCCTGCTTGTTGACCTTCAACTCGGCGATGAACGTGAGATAGCGGTCGGCGTCGTAGATCTCGTCGAGGTCGCTATCGAGCGCTTCGGCGTCTTCCATATGGCCGAGCGTGCGCGCCATCGCGGTGAGCGTGCCGTAACCGGCGAGCCCATAGTGCGACATCTGCTGGACCGCGTAGATGATCGCCGCGTCGCGCGTGGCGTCGTCCTCGATCTCAGAGTCGATCGCATGCTCGCGCGCCTCGTCGGCGAGGCCGCGCATGCCCGGGCAATGCTCGGCACGCGGGCTGCCGCCATGCCGGCGGAGAATCTCCTCGAGCTTCGAATTATGTTCGGGGATCTTCAGCTCGGTCTTCTCGAGCATCTCGGCGAGCTGGTCGTCGGCCGCGACGTCGGCCATCTCGCCGACCACTTCCGCCATCTGCTGGTTCGCCGAGATCGTGTCGGCGAGCAGATGAAGGTAAAGCTCCTGCAGGTTGCTGGCGTGCGTCATGGCTCCCTCGCTTGGCGATTAGGTGAGAGGCCAGAACGGACGTCGTGACAGCTGCGTTCCGCCGGCTCGGCGGCGCGAAAGCCCGGTTCAGCGCGCCGCCTCGTCGAGGAGAGCGCCGTAGAAGGCGATCGCACGCGCATAGTCGGCGACCGCGATGCGCTCGTCGGTGCCGTGGAAGCGCGTCAACTCCGCCGGGCTCGCACGCACCGGCAGGAAGCGGTAGATCGCGCTCGCCACCGGCTCATAATGCCGTGCATCGGTTCCGGCGATGACCAGCGACGGCGCGACGATGGCATCGGGGAAGATGCGGGCGGTGGCCCGCTCGACCGCCGCATAGGCATCGCCGTCGGTCGGCGAGACCTTCGACGGATCGCGCGCATCGGGCAGCGCGCGCACGACGACCTTCGGATCGTCCACGACGTGCCGGTCACGCGCCACCACATCCGCCACGCTGTCCCCCGGCAGCAGACGGTGGTTGACGACCGCGCGCGCCGATTGCGGCAGGACGTTAGCCTTGGTGCCGGCGTTGAACAGCGTCGGCGCGGTGGTGGTGCGCACCGCCGCCGAGCCCGACGGGGTGCCGCCCAGCGTGCGGAGCACCAGCGGCTCGGTCAGCCAGCGATTGGCGAGCACGACGCGCATCGGCAGGTCCATCGCCGGTCCGGTCCGGTCGAGCGTGCCGGCGAGTGGCGCGATCATGCGCGCCGGGAAGGGGTTGGCCGCCAGCCGCTCGACGGCGCCGGCAAGGCGCACGATGGCGTTGTCGCCCGACGGCATCGACGAATGGCCGCCCTCCGCCGTCGTCGTCAGCTCGACCGAGGCATAGCCTTTTTCGGCAATCCCGATCAGCGCGACCGCCGGCTCGACGCCGGGCAGCATGTCCTTCAATACCATCGAGCCTTCGTCGAGGACGAGGCCGAGCCGCACGCCGCGCGACTTCAGCAGCGCTGCGATCGCCTGTGCGCCGCGCCCGCCGACCTCCTCGTCATGGCCGAAGGCGAGATAGACGGTGCGCGCCGGCTGCCAGCCCGCCGCCAGCTTGCGCTCGACCGCTTCGAGGATCGCGACCACCGCCGACTTGTCGTCCCATGCGCCGCGGCCCCAGACGAAGCCGTCGGCGGCCACCCCGGCAAAGGGCGGATGCGTCCACTTCGCGTCGGTCCCGGCCTCGACCGGGACGACGTCCATGTGCGCCGCAAGCAGGATGGGTTCAAGCGACGGATCGCGCCCGCGCCAGCTGTAGAGCAGGCTGTGTCCCGCGACCGCCTCGCGCGTCAGCGCTGCATGCGTGCGGGGAAAGCTGCGTTGGAGATAATCGGCCAGCCCGTCGAAGGCTGCGGCGTCGTATTGCCCGCCCTCGTTCGAGACGGTCGGGAAGCGCACCGCGCCGGCCAGCCGCTCGATCGCGGCCGCGTCGATCGGCGGCGGGGGTGGGGCGGCCGGCGCCCGCTTCGGCGCCGCGCCCGAGAAGCGCGCGGTGTTGATGCCCATCACGACCGCCAGCACCAGCAGCGCCACGGCGAGCATGAAGCCGATCCAACGCAAAATCCGCATAGACGCCTCCCCCAAAGCCAGCCGATTGTGCGCGGCGGCGGGGCGCCTGTCCATGTCCGAAGAAGCCTGATGACGGCGGGCATCGCATCTGCCAAAGCCCGAAAATGCCACCCGCCGTCCGCATGACCCTCTACAACAGCGTCTACTTCGCCGGTCTGGCGGCGGTGCTGCTGTTCCTCCCCGTCTGGTTCGAAAAGGCCCGCGATCTCAGCGGCTACGAGATCGGCATCATCATGGCCTGTTCCGGTTTCGGCCGGATGATCGCCGGCCCTCTCACTGCCGCCTGGGCCGACGGACGGCGCGACCGCCACGCGCCGCTCAAGTTGCTCGGGCTGGTGGTGACGGCGGCGTTCCTGCTGCTGGGGGCGGCGCCCGGCTTCCTGACGATCCTGCTGGCGGCGCTAGTCGGCATCACCGGCTATTGGCTGATCGTCGGTTATATCGAGGCCGGGCTGATGCGGCTGTGCGACAGCGGCTCGGCACTCGACTATTCACGGGCGCGGGGCATCGGTTCGGCGGCGTTCGTCGCCGGCAGCCTCGGGCTCGGCTGGAGCATCGACCATTTCGGGCCGCCGTCCGCGCTGGTCGCCGTCGTGGCGCTCTGCGCGACGCTGGCGGTCGGCGCCTGGCTGCTCGCGCCCGAACGCGTCGAGCGCGGCGTCGAGCCGCCGCTCGCCGAGCGGCTGCGCGAAGGACTCGGCCTCGTTCGACAGCCCGCCTTCTTCCTGCTGATCTTCGGCGCCGGCTTCGTCCAGGCGAGCCACGCCTTCTACAATGTCTTCGGCGGCCTCGTCTGGCTCAACCAGGGCATCTCGGGCAGCTGGGTCGGGGCGCTCTACAGCATCGGCGTCACGGTCGAGGTGCTGTTCCTTATCGTCTTCGGTCGCTGGTCGGAGCGTTTCCACCCGACCGCGCTCGTGCTCGCCGGCGGCCTCGGCGCCGTGCTGCGCTGGGCGCTGCTGAGCCAGCAACCCGATCTCCTGCTGCTCGTGCCGCTGCAGGCGCTGCACGGCCTCAGCTTCGCCGCCACCTATCTCGGCACGATGCGCCTCATCCAGCTCTGGTATGGCAACGACCGCGCGCCGACCGCGCAGATGATGTACCAGAGCTTCGCCGCCGCGCCGGAGGCGGCGCTCGCCAGCCTGCTCGCCGGGCCGCTCTACGA
>JAEZQR010000001.1 GCA_023413015.1 Pseudomonadota bacterium | reverse complement strand
CCCGGCGGCCTGCGCGGCGATCAGCGCGCCATAGCCTTCCACGCAGCGCCAGTTCACGCCGGTGTCGGCGTCCGAATAGGCGAGATAGTCGTGCGCCGAGATGCGGTCGTATTCGGCGCCGCTGATGTAGCTCGACAGGGCGTCGATCAGCGGGTCCCAGCGTCCGCCGTCGTGGTAGCGCCCCGCCGGCGCGTCCGGCTTGTCGCGCGCCTTGTCGAGCCGTTCCTCGAACGCGGCGAAGGCGGCCTGGAACGCCGCCTGCTCGTCGGCCGGAAAGCCGTGGTCGAAGACCTGCGTGCCCCAGGGCGGCGGCGTCCGGTCGATCGTGAAGCCCGCCGCCTCGGCCAGCTTGCGCCACGGGTTGCGGTCCGCCGAATGTAGCCAGCCGCACCCCAGGTCGAGCGGATGGCCGCCCGCCGCTTTCGTCCACGCCCGCCCGCCGATGCGCTGGTCGGCCTCAATCACCCGTACCGACAGGCCATGCCGGACAAGCTCGCGCGCCGCCGCGATCCCCGCGGCCCCGGCCCCGATAACGGCAATATCGATCTCGCGCATCCAGCCCTCGCCCGTTACGTTGCCCCCATGAACCCGCTCACGACCGATCGGCTCCGTATCCGCCCCGTTCGCACCGCCGATGCCGAGGTGCTGCACGATATCCGCCAACGTGTCGCGCGCTGGCAGGGGCGCAGCGACCGCACGCTCGACGAGACTCGTGCGATGTACGCGGCGATGGAAGGGCGGACGCCGGGCGCCGAGCCGGGCTGGCACCAATATGTGATCGAGACGCATGATGGTGCGATCGTCGGCGACATCGGCGTCAACTTCGGCGGCCCCGGCGAGCGTCAGGCCGAGCTCGGCTACAGCCTGCATCCCGATCACTGGGGCCAGGGTTACGCTGCCGAGGCGCTCGCTCGCCTGATCGGCCACCTGTTCGACGATCACGGCCTCCACCGCCTGATCGCCGTCACCGGCGCCGACAACGCCCGCAGCCGCGCCCTCCTCGCCCGCCTCGGTTTCCGGCAGGAGGCCCATCATATCGAGAGCTACTTCGATCGCAGCACGGATTGCTGGACCGACGATGTCGTCTATGCCCTGCTGGCGCGCGAACGCCGCAGGTGAGCGGAATAGACCTCGCCTATGCGCTGATCCTCGCGTCGGGCGCCATCCATGCCGTCGTCAACGCAATCCTGAAGGCTGGCAGCGACAAGCTGGTCGGCCGCGCGCTGATCGACGGCTCGACCGCGCTGTTCGCGCTGCCGGCGCTGTTCTTCGTCGCCCCGCCCGGCGCCGCCTGGCCCTGGCTCGCCGGGTCGGTGCTGATCCACCTCGTCTATCTCTACGCGCTCGTCCGCGCGTTCGAGGTTGGCGACTTCTCGGCCGCCTACCCGGTGGCGCGCGGGACGGCGCCGCTGCTCACCGCGCTCGTCACCGTCGGCCTGCTCGGCGAACCGGCGCGACCGGCGCAGCTCGCCGGGATCGGCGCCATCGTCGCCGGCACGCTGGTCATGAGCATTGGGCGCCACATCAGCCGCGCCGCGCTCGGCTGGTCGCTGCTCACCGGCGCGATGATCGCGAGCTACACGGTGGTAGACGCGCACGGCGTCCGTGCCGCGCCGTCGGCGCCCAGCTACATCGCCTGGCTGTTCGTGGTGCATGGAACCGTCATCGGCACCACCTTCGCCGCGATCCGCGGGCGCGGCCTCGTCGCGATCGTGCGCGACCAGTGGAAGCCCGGCGTGATCGCCGGCTTGCTCAGCCTCTTCACCTACGGCTTCGCGCTCGCCGCTTATCGGCTGGGCTCCACCGCCCCGCTCGCTGCCCTGCGCGAGACGAGCATCCTCTTCGCCACCCTGATCGCCGTCGTCTGGCTGAAGGAGCAGGTCACGGCGCACCGGGTCGCGGCAGCGCTCGCCATCGCCGCCGGCGCGATGCTGATCCTCGCAGGCTAGCGGAGCCTCGGCCTTCGGGGCCCCCACGAAGTACCACTTCGTGGGGAGACAACTACCGCGCCGACCGTACCTCAATCGGCAGGCCGAGCGTCCTGAGGCCTGGCTCGATCTTCGCGCGGTCGCCGACCACCACCCATACGAGCTTTGCCGGATCGATATACTGCCGGATCGCGGTGTCGAAGTCCCGGGCGGTGAGCGCACGGTAACGGTCGCTCAAGCGCTCCTGATAATCGTCCGGCCGGTGATAGACCTGGTTCGCCTGGAGCGCGCCGAGCACGCTTTCCGCGGTCTCGAAGCTGCCGGGCAGGCTGCGCGTGTTGCCTTGGATCACGCGGGACAACTCCTCCGGCGTCGTGCCCTTTGGGCCGCGATAGGCCTTGAGCTCGGCAAGGATCTCCTTGATGGAATCGGTGGTCTTGTCGGTCTGCACCGGCGCCTGGACGATGAACGGCATCTGCTCGGCCGCGCCGCGCACGCCGGTGTAGGCACCGTAAGACCAGCCCTTCTCCTCACGCAGGTTGCTATTGATGCGCGCGAGGAAGGAGCCGCCCAGCACCTCGTTCGCGGCATAGAGCGGCAACGGATCGTCCTTGCCCGTCACAGGGAGCGGATAGCCCGCGAGGATGAACGACTGCGGCGAGCCCGGCCGGTCGATCAGCACGATCCGGCTCGAGGCCGGCGCGGTGGCCGTGGTGAAATGCTTCTCGCCCTTGGGTTCGGCCGGCGCGCGCCAGTCGCCGAACGCCTTCTCCAGCAGCGGCGTCACCTCGGCGAGCGTGGTGTCGCCGACAACGAAAATCGTCGCGTTGTCGGGGCGCAGCCAGGTGTCGTGGAAGGCGACGAGGTCTTCGCGCGTGATCGCCTTCACCCCCTCCGCCGTGCCCGAGCCGGTGAGCGGCACGCCATAGGGGTGGTTCGGCCCGTAGAGGATCGGCGGCAGCACGCGCAGCGCCAGCGCCTGCGGCTGGTCGAGCTCGTTCTCGATCCGCGCGAGCGTGATGCCGCGCAGCCGCTCGATCTCGGCCGGCGCGAAAACGGGGTGGCGGATGATGTCCGCCCACAGGTCGATCGACGGCGCGAGGTTGGTGGTGAGCGCCGACAGGCCAACGCGCGAGCTGTCGGTGTCGTTGCCTATGCCGAGCGAGGCGCCGAGCCGCTCGGTGGCCTGCGCAATCTCGACCGCGCTGCGCTTCTCGGTTCCCTCGTCGAGCAGCGCCATCGTCAGGTTGGCGACGCCCGGCTTCGCGTGCGAGTCGGCCGCGATGCCGGCGTCGAAGCTCATCGACATCTCGACGACCGGCACGGTGGCGCGGCGCGCGAACACGACCTGGATACCATTCGACAGCTTCGCGCGCTCGACCGCGGGAAAGACGAGGTCCTTGCCGCTGGTCGGTACCGGCAGCTTGCTGCGGTCGACGCCCACGCTTGCCGCCTGCGGATTGCCGAAGGGCAGCACGGTCAGCTCGTAGGCGCCGTCGCCGACCCAGCGGCGCGCGGCGGCGAGCACGCTCTGCGGCGTGGCGTCGGCGTAGCGCTTGAGCTCGGTCTTGTAGAAGGCCGGGTCACCCGCATAGAGCGCGCCCTCGGCCAGCACGGCGGCCTTGCCGCCGAAGCCGCCGACCTCCTCGAGCCCGCGGATCGTGCCCGAAACCGCGCGCATGGCGACGCGCGCCACCTCGTCGGCGGTCGGCCCGTCGCGGAGGAACTGCGCGGTCAGCTCGTCGACGCGCGCATCGACCAGCTTCGGATCGACGCCCGGCGCCACGTCGACCTCGAGCTGGAACAGGCTCGCCGACTCATGGTCCTGCACATAGCCGCGCACCGCGGTGGCGACCTTCTTGTCGCGCACGAGGTCGTTGTAGAAGCGCGAGCTGTTGCCACCGGCGAGGATCGTCGCGGCGACGTCGAGCAGCGGCATCTGCGGATCGGTCCCGCTCGGCACCGCCCACACGCGGTAGAGCCGCGCCTGCGCCACCCGGTCCTGCATCACCTGCCGGCGGATGTTCACATGCTCGGGCACCGCGTCCTTGATGCGCTGGATCGGCGGCCCCGGCGGGATGTCGCCGAAATATTTCTCGACGAGCGGCCGTGCGGTCTTGGCGTCGATATCGCCGGCGAGCACCAGCACGGCGTTGTTCGGCCCGTACCAGGTGCGGAACCAGTTCTTCACGTCCTCGAGGCTGGCGGCGTCGAGATCCGCCATCGACCCGATCGTCGAGTGGCGATAGCCGTGCCCTTCGGGGAACAGCCCCTTGAGGATCTCATACTCGACCAGGCCGTAGGGCTCGTTGTCGCCCTGCCGCTTCTCGTTCTGGACGACGCCGCGCTGCTGGTTGAGGCTGGTCTGGCTGATCGAGCCGAGCAGATGACCCATGCGATCGGACTCGAGGAACAGCGCGAGGTCGAGCGCGCCGGTCGGCACGTTCTGGAAATAGTTGGTGCGGTCGAACCAGGTGGTGCCGTTCATGCCGGTGGCGCCGGCATCCTCGAGCGGCTTGTCGAAGTCCTTCACATGCTCCGAGCCCTCGAACATCAGATGCTCGAACAGGTGCGCAAAGCCGGTCTTGCCCGGCGGCTCGTCCTTCGAGCCGACATGATACCAGATCGAGGTGGCGACCACCGGCACCTTGCGGTCGGTATGGACGATGACGCGCAGGCCGTTCGGGAGCGTGAACTGCTCGTAGGGGATATTCACCGCATTGATCAGCGCCTGGCTCGGGCCGGCTGCTACGGCAGCGGTGGCGGCGGGCGGCGCGGGCCGATCCTCTTTCCTGGCCAGGGCGGCCTCGCAGCCCGTCAGCATCGTCCCAGCCGCCAGAAGCGCCAGCCACTTGCCTGCCATCCGCTCATCTCCCTCAGATATTTGGCACTTCATGCCAGATGTGGCCGCCTGCGGCTACGGGCGCATCGGCGCGCGACATGCGGGCGCAGCGTGCGAGACAGCCCCCAGACCTTGCTTGCCGGCGCACTCGGGGCTGGTGTTTACGTCGGTTTCGCGCCAACGGGGCGCATGACCTACGCCATCCTCAAGGCGCTGCTCTCCGGCGCGATCATCGCGCTCGTCTCCGAGATCGCGAAGCGCAATCCCGGCTTCGGCGCGCTGATCGCCTCGCTGCCGCTCGTCTCGATCCTCGGCATGATGTGGCTGTGGCGCGACACCGGCGATCCGGAGCGCCTCGCCGCGCATGCGCAGGCCACCTTCTGGTTCGTGCTGCCGTCGCTGCCGTTGTTCCTGCTTGTGCCGGTGCTGCTTCGCCGGGGCTTGAGCTTCTGGCCGGCGCTGCTCGCCGGCTGCATGCTCACCATCCTCCTCTACTTCGCCATGGTCCGCGCCGGGCCGCGCTTCGGGATCGACCTATGAGCACGCGCAGCCGCTTCTACCGCATCCACATCTGGCTCAGCTGGATCGTCGGGCTCCAGCTCCTGATCTGGGTGGCGACCGGCCTGTTCATGACCGCCTCGCCGATCGACACGGTGCGCGGCGAGCATCTGAAGCGCGTGCCGGAAAGCCTCGACCTGCGCGCCGCGCGTGTGCTGCCGCCCACCGACGTGCTGCGCCGCGAGAAGCGCGCGGTTGAGGCGCTGACGCTCAAGACCTTCCTCGACACGCCGGTCTACGAGCTGCGCTACGCCGGCGGCGGCGCGGCGCTCCTCGATGCGGTGTCGGGCAAGCGCCTGACGCCGCTCACTCAGCCGGGCGCCGAGGCGGCGGCG
>JAEZQR010000352.1 GCA_023413015.1 Pseudomonadota bacterium | reverse complement strand
ACCGTCCTCGACATGCTGTTCCACGCACTGGTCCGCTACCTGGCGCCGGTGCTGGTGTTCACTAGCGAGGAGGTGTGGGGCACACGCTATCCGGACGGCGGCAGCGTCCACCTGCTCGAATGGCCGGCGGTGGATGCCGGTTGGCTCGACGAGAGCCTGGCCCGGAAGTGGCAGATGCTGCGTGAGCAACGGGCGGTGGTCACGGGCGCGATCGAGCCGATGCGGCGCGAGAAGGTGATCGGGTCGAGCCTCGAAGCCGTGGTGACGACCGACCTGCCGGATGCGGCCGACGTCGATCTGGCCGAGCTGTTCATCGTTTCCGAGGTGCGGCGGGGGCCCGAGCTGAAGGTGGACGTGACGGACAATCACAAGTGCGGCCGCTGCTGGCGCCATCTGCCCGAGGTGGCGGAAGACGGCGATCTCTGCGACCGCTGCGGCGACGTGGTGGCGAATGCAGCCTGACAACATGGTCACCGACAGCCATACCGTGCTTCGCCGTGGTGGAGAGAATGCGGCCAAGCCGCTGCGGGCGCTCGGCTACGGCCTGGCGGTCGCGATCTTCATTCTCGACCAGATCGTCAAATACTGGATCGTGGATATCGTCCGCCTGCGCGAACGCGCGTTCATCGATGTAGCCCCCTTCTTCAACCTGACGTGGGTGGAGAACCGCGGCGTCTCGATGGGGATGCTGACGGCGGACGGCGACATGGGGCGCTGGCTGCTGGTGGCGCTCACTGCTGCGATCTCGTTCGGCGTGGCGGTGTGGCTGTGGCGCGAGCGCAGCCGGCTCGACGTGGTGGCCCTCGGGATGGTGCTCGGCGGCGCGCTCGGCAACATCGTCGACCGCGTGCGCTTCGGCTATGTCGTCGATTTCCTCCACTTCTTCTGGGGGGAGTGGCACTTTTACGTCTTCAACGTCGCCGACGCGGCGATTACGGTAGGGGTGATCCTGCTGCTGCTGCGTGCCTTCCTGCGCGGCGATGGGCGGGCGAAAGCGGAGAACGAGTGATGAAGCTTCAAGTTCTGACAGCCGCGGGCCTCGCGCTGGCGTTGAGCGCCTGCAGCAGCGGCGGCGTGTTCAACCGCAACGCGCCCGACGAGTTCGCGATCAGCCGGCAGGCGCCGCTCGTGGTGCCGCCCGACTATAACCTGACGCCGCCGAAGCCGGGCGCCCCACGGCCGCTCGCCACCGGCAGCCAGAGCCAAGCGCTTGAGGCGCTGTTCGGCCCGGGCGTTGCCGCACCGCCGGCCTCGCCGTCCGAGCAGAACCTCCTCGAGCGCAGCGGTGCCGACCGCGCGGACCCGACCGCCCGCTCGACCGCCGGCGACACCAACACCGCCGTCGTCGACAAGGGCGCGCTCACCAAGCAGATCGTCGACGCGCCGGCCGGTGCGAACGGCGACGTCGCGCAGGTGACGACGGGGAACTGAGAAGCGACTGATATCAATGCGTTACCCCGGCCTTCGCCGGGGTGACGCATTTTAGCGTGTGCGGCTTTCAGGGTGTGTGGCCCTACCGCCCCTTGAACAGCCCGCCTAGCAATCCGCGTACCAGCGCGCGGCCGACCTGGTTCGCCATCTGGCGCCCGACGGACGAAGCCGCCGAGCGCGCGGCCGATTGCACCATCTTCTCCGTAAGCGATGTTTCGGCGCGGGCAGTACGCGTTGCCTTCGCCTCCTGCGCGGCAGCCTTGGCCTCGGCAGCCTCGCTCGCCGCCTTGGCGGCGCGGGCGGTCAGCACCTCGTAGGCGGACTCGCGGTCGACCGCCGGCTCGTACTTGCCCGCGATCGGGGAGGTGTCGACGATCACCTTCCGCTCCTGCGGCGTGAGCGGACCGAGCCGCGATGCGGGCGGGCGGATCAGCGTGCGCTCGACCGGCGATGGTGCACCATCCTCCTGAAGCAGCGAGACCAGTGCCTCACCGACCTTCAGCTCGGTGATCGCGGTCTCGACGTTCAGGCCGGGATTGGCGCGGAAGGTTTCGGCCGCGGCGCGGATCGCCTTCTGCTCGCGCGGCGTGAAGGCGCGCAGCGCGTGCTGGACGCGGTTGCCGAGCTGGCCCGCCACATTCTCGGGAATGTCGATCGGATTCTGCGTGACGAAATAGACGCCGACGCCTTTTGAGCGGATCAGGCGCACCACCTGCTCGATCTTGTCGAGAAGCGCGGGCGGCGCCTCGTCGAACAGCAGGTGGGCCTCGTCGAAGAAGAAGACGAGCTTCGGCTTGTCCGGATCGCCGATCTCGGGAAGCGTCTCGAACATCTCGGACAGGAGCCACAGCAGGAAGGTGGCGTAGAGGCGGGGGCTGGCCATCAGCTTGTCGGCAGCGAGGATATTGACGATGCCGCGTCCGCTGTCGTCGGTGCGGATGAAGTCATGAATGTCGAGCGCCGGCTCGCCGAAGAAGCTGGCACCGCCCTGGGATTCGAGCTGGAGCAGCTGGCGCTGGATCGCACCGACGCTCGCCTTGCTGACGTTGCCGTATCTGGCGGTGAGCTCGTCGGCCTGTTCGGCGACGTGCGCGAGCATCGCCTGCAGATCCTTGAGGTCGAGCAGTACGAGGCCCTGCTCGTCGGCGAAGCGGAAGGCGATGGCGAGCACGCCCTCCTGCACCTCGTTGAGGTTCATCAGCCGTGCCAGCAGCAGGGGGCCCATCTCGCTCACCGTGGTGCGGATCGGATGGCCGGCCTGGCCGAACAGGTCCCAGAACACCACCGGATTGTCGGCGTAGGCGTAGTCGGTCAGCCCGACCTCGGCGGCGCGGGCCGTGAGGCGGTCGTGCATCGGCGAGGTCGGTGAGCCCGCCATCGCCAGCCCGGCGAGGTCGCCTTTCACGTCGGCGACGAACACCGGCACGCCTTCGCGGCTGAAGCCTTCGGCGAGCGACTGCAGCGTCACCGTCTTGCCGGTGCCGGTCGCGCCTGCGATCAGCCCGTGCCGGTTGGCGCGGCGCAGCACCAAAGCTTGTGGATGTGCTTCGCCCTTACCGATGAAGATGCTGTCGGCCATGTGTCCTCCGTGTGCGATCTTGTCCTTTGGACAAAAGAAAAGCCCCGGCCGCAAGGGGCCGGGGCCTTTGATTGCGTGGCTAGCTGGTTACCGGCGGCCGGCGGGCTGTGCCACGAGCTTCAGGCCGATGTAGCGCGCGGGACCAGCGCCGCGTTGGAAGAGGACCAGCACCGTGTCGCGGCCCGCGCGCCGCGCGGCATCCACGGCCGCGGCAGCCTGCGTGGCCGTCGTGGTCGGCTGATGGTTGATGCGCAGGATGACGTCGCCACGCTGCAAGCCTTGCCGCGCCGCATCGCTGTTCGGGCTGAGACCGGCGATCACGACGCCCTGTATGTCGGTCGAAAGGCGCAGTTGCCGGCGGATGTCGGGCGTCAGTTCGGACAGGGTGATGCCCAGGCTTTGCCGGGCGGCCTGCTCGCCGGCCGACGGAGTCGTGTCCTGCTCGCCGGAATCCTGTTGGCGCGAGCTGTTCAGCGCTGTTTCGACAGGCCGCTCCCCGACCGTCGCATTGAGCGTCATGCGGCGGCCGTTGCGAACCAGCTCGATCGGCACAGGGCGCCCGATCGGCGTGTTGGCGACGATATAGGACAAGGTGTTCTCGGCGGTCACATCCTGACCGTTGATCCGCATGATCACGTCGCCCTGCTGGATGCCGGCACGTGCGGCAGGCCCGTTCGGTTCGACGTTCGCGACGATCTCGCCTTGGTCTTTCGGCAAGCCGAGGCCGGCAGCGATATCGCCGGTCAGCGGCTGGATGTTGATGCCGAGATAGCCGCGGCGTACGCGGCCGGTCGCGCGAAGCTGCTCGACCACCGGGCGCGCCACCTCGGCCGGGATGGCGAAGCCGAGGCCGACGTTGCCGCCGCCGGGTGACAGGATGATCGTGTTGATGCCGACGACATTGCCGTCGAGATCGAACAGCGGGCCGCCCGAGTTGCCCTGGTTGATCGAGGCATCGGTCTGGATATAGCGGTCGTACTGGCCGGCGCCGATGTTGCGGTGGAGCGCCGAGACGATGCCCGCCGTCACCGTGCCGCCCAGGCCGAAGGGGTTGCCGATCGCGACGACCCAGTCGCCAACCCGCACGCGGGTCGAGTCGCCGAAGCGGACGTAGGGCAGATTGGTGGCGTTGATCTTGAGGACCGCCAGATCGGACAGCGGGTCACGCCCGACGATGCGGGCCTCATATTCGCGGCGGTCCGACATCGTGACCGTGATCTTGTCCACCGGATCATCGCCGGTGCGGCCGGTAACGACGTGATTGTTGGTGACGATGTAGCCGTCCGGCGAGATGACGATGCCGGAACCGAGCGAGCTCGCCTCGCGCGTGACGGGTTCGCCGCCCTGCTGCTCCTGGAAGCGGCGGAACAGCTCTTCGAGCGGGGTGCCCGGCGTGAAGCGCGGGACTCGACGGCCGACCTCGATCTCCTGGGTCGTCGAGATGTTGACGACGGCCGGCTGGAGCCGGGCGGTGAGGTCGGCAAAGCTGCGCGGCGCGCCGCCGGGGCCGACGCTCGGCATGGTCGCCGGCGCGTTCTGCGGCGCCTGGGCGGTGGTTTGCTGGGCGCCGGCGGGCGACTGCAGCGCCAAGGTAGCGGCGCTCCCTGCCGCCAGCGCGGCTCCGGTCAGAGCAAGGGCGATACGCACGATATTTAGCCTCCCACTATATTCCGACGTGCTCGTTGGCACGGACTGCGTCGATCCGAGTACGTAGCTATCAAGGCAAACCCTTCGCGAGAATCACGAAGGTGAGACCAATTAGCGCAGCCACCAGCCCGGCGACCCGGACAAAGCCCTCGGGCTGAGTGACAAGGAGCGCCACCAACCGCTTCATCTCCTGCGGGAACAGCGCGTACGCCGCTCCTTCCAGAACCAGTGCGAGACCCAAGGCCGCCAACAGCTCCATTGCGCCTATTGTCCGCGACGGCCCTTGAATTCGTTCAGGAACTCGGTGCTATCGGGCGACAGCACGACACTCGTGGTGCCGTCCGCGAAGGTACGCTGGTACGCCTGCATCGCGCGGTAGAAGGCATAGAAGTTCGGGTCCTTGCCGAACGAGTTGGCGTAGATGTTCGCAGCTTGCGCATCGGCCTCGGCGCGCATGATCTGCGCTTGCTTGGCGCCTTGAGCACGGAAGTTCCGCGCCTCCTGCTCACGCGCGGTGCGCATGCGAGCGAAGGCGGATTCGAGTGGATCGCCGGTCGGCAGATCGGCGCGCTTGATCCGCACGTCGATGATCTCGGCGCCGTAACGCCGTGCCTCGGTGTTCACGCGGGCCTGGATGTCGTCCATCAGCTGACCGCGCTCGGGTGATAGGAGGGCGACGAACGGCTGCTCGCCGAGCTCGTTCCGTAGCCGCGAGCCGAGGATGCGCGACAGCTGGTCGGCGACGCCCTGCTCGGTGCGTACCGTCTGGTACATCCGAAGCGGATCGACGATGCGGAAGCGGGCGAAGGCATCGACGACGAGGCGCAGCTGATCGGTCGACAGCACCGTCTGCTGCGGCATGTCGAGATCCATCACGCGCTTGTCGATGAAGATCACATTCTCGATGAACGGAATCTTCGCGACGAGACCGGCGCCGGTCTGGCCGAACGGCTCGTTCGGCCGGTAGGCGTTGACGATGCGGTTCGGTTTCCCAAGCCGCACCACGATCGCCTGTTGCGTTTCCGGGACACGGAAGAAGGTGGCGCTAGCGAGTACCAGCAGCACGAAGCCGCCGACCAGCCACACGAGGGGATTACGACTGAGGGTCATTGCTGGGCCTGTGTGTTGGTGTTGGCCGGGCGGCGCTTCAGCTCGGTCAGCGGCAGATAGGACGTGACGCCGTTGGCGCCGACGATCGTCTTGTCGACCTTGGACAGCACGCCCTCCATCGTCTCGAGGTACATGCGCTTGCGCGTCACCTCGGGAGCGAGCCGGTATTGCGCGTAGACGGCGTCGAAAGCCGCCGCTTCGCCCTGCGCCTGCGCGATGAGCTGCTGCGAATAGGCGCGCGCCTGGTTTATATAGGCCTGTGCGTTCTGCTGCGCGGCCGAGACGTCCTTGAACGCCGCGTCGACCGCCGCTGGCGGATCGGCCTGCTTGATGTCGACGCCGAGGACATCGATGCCGGCATGATAGCTGTCGAGCAGTTCCTGGATACGGACGCGTACCTGCTCGGCGATCTGCGCACGCTGCGGGCCGATAGCGGCATTCAGCGAAGCGCCCGAAATCTCGGCGCGCATCGCCGACTCCGCAACCTCGCGGATCGTGTCCTCAGGCTCGGCGAACTGGAAGAGATACTGCTCCGGGTCCTTGATCTTCCAGCGCACCGTATAAGCGATGTCGATGATGTTCTGATCGCCGGTGAGCATCAGATTCTCGGCCGTTCTGTCGGCGGAGCCGATATCGATGGTGTTGACCGCCTCGACCTTGGGCTTGATCACCGTGTCGATCGGCGCGGGCAGCTTCATGTGCATGCCGGGACCGGTCGTTGCCACATATTTGCCGAACCGCATGACCACGCCGCGTTCCTGCGCATCGACGCGATAGAAGGACGTGAACAGGATCCAGAGGGCGAGCGCCCCCAACAGGATGTAGAGCCAAGGCGTACGGTTGCCGCCGCCGGGAAGCGCACGCAGCCGTTCCTGGCTGCGGCGGATGAAGTCGTCGAAATCGGGTCCGCCTTTGCCGCCGGAGCCGCCGCCACCGCCGCGCTGCGGCCCGCTGCCCCACGGATTACGGGGGCCGCCGTCACCGCTTCCCCAAGGCCCCCCAGAGCCGCCGTTGTTATTTTGCCAAGGCATTCAATATCCCGTCGTTGCGACCAGCCGAGCGCCTATATACGAAGCGCCCTCTCGGAATGCGAGGGCGCGGGTTCAGAAGGATAAGCATGGTCGAACGGTCGCAGGTGATTGAGGCGCTGGCCCAGGCCGTGGGTGACCGCGCGAGCGGGATAACGGTCAAGGCCGATGGCTCGGTAGGCTTCGTGCTGGCGGTCGATGGGCTCGATCGCGCGGGCGCGGCGAAGCTGCAAGCTGCCGCCGAGGCGGCCGTCCAGGCAATTCCGGGTGTCGCCCAAGTGCGCGCGATCCTGACTGCTGAACGGGGCTCCGCTCCTGCCGAGCCGCAGCGCGCCATAAAGCGCATTCTCGCCGTCGCGAGCGGGAAGGGGGGTGTGGGCAAGTCCACGGTCGCGGCGAATCTCACAGTTGCATTGGGTGCCCAGGGCTTCAGCGTCGGTCTGCTCGACGCCGACATCTACGGTCCATCCGTGCCCACGTTATTGGGGATCGACGGACGTGCGTCGCTTGTCGACCAGCGTCTGCAGCCGATGACCGCGCACGGCATCAAGGCGCTATCGATCGGCATGATGACCGATCCGAACAAGGCCGTGGTCTGGCGCGGGCCGATGGCGGCGTCGGCCATGACGCAGATGGTCGACCTCGCCGACTGGGGCGACCTCGACCTTCTCGTCATCGATCTCCCGCCCGGCACTGGCGACATCCAGCTCACCATGGCCCAGAAGATCAAGCCGGACGGAGCGGTCGTCGTCTCCACGCCGCAGGACCTGGCGCTGATCGACGCCAAGCGCGCGATCGCGATGTTCGGCCAGGTCGGGGTGCCGGTGCTGGGCATCGTCGAGAACATGAGCGTCTTTGTCTGCCCGCACTGCGGCGGCCGCTCCCACGTGTTCGGCGAGGCCGGAGCCCGGGAAACCGCCGCTGCGCTCGGCGTTCCCTTCTTGGGCGAGATTCCCCTTCACGCCACCATCCGCGAGGCCTCCGACGCGGGCCGCCCACCGGCCGCCGGAAACGGTGAGCAGGCACAGGCGTTCAGGGAAATCGCAGCACAGGTGGCGCGGCATTTGAACCTTGCGGCAGCCCATTCGTCCTAAGCGGCACGACAGGAAGGAGCCGCCATGCCGCTGACGACCGATGACGAGATCCGCGAGCTTCTGGCTTCGACCCGCACGATCGCACTGGTCGGCGCCTCGGACAGGCCGGGGCGTCCGAGCTACGGGGTGATGGCGAGCCTGCAGGAGCACGGCTACCGCGTGCTTCCCGTCAATCCGCGCATTACCGGCGAGCATGTGCACGGCGAATATGTCTGGCGCGAGCTCGATCAGATCGGCGAGCCGATCGACATGGTCGACGTCTTCCGCCGCTCCGAGGATGTGGGCCCCATCATCGAGGATGCGATCCGCGTTG
>JAEZQR010000350.1 GCA_023413015.1 Pseudomonadota bacterium | reverse complement strand
CGACGAGCAGGCTCGTCGCGATGAGCTTCATGCCGCGGGCGGGATGGGACGCCAGGTCTAGCTGATCAAGCCTCACCTAGCGTCCAACTCATTCCGCCGGCTGTGGTGCCGTCCCGGCACCGGAATGGGGCTTGTGCGTCAGCAACTTGCCGAACTTCGGCCCCAGCCAGCGCTCCATGTCGTCGGCAAGGCTGAACCCGGCCGGGACGATGAGCAGCGTCAGCAGGGTCGAGAGGATGAGGCCGCCGATCACGGTTATCGCCATCGGCGAACGCCAGGCCGCGTCACCCGAGAGCGAGAGCGCCGTCGGGATCATGCCCGCCACCATGGCGACGGTCGTCATCACGATCGGCTGCGCCCGCTTGTGGCCGGCATCGATGATCGCCGCCGTCTTCTCGACGCCGTGGTTCATCTCCTCAAGCGCGAAGTCGATCAGCAGGATCGAGTTCTTCGCGACGATGCCGAGCAGCATCAGGATACCGATGAACACCGGCATCGACAGGATGTTGCCGGTCAGGTGCAGGGCCACCGCGCCGCCGAGCGGGGCCAGCAGCAGCGAGCCCATGTTGACGAACGGCGGCAGTATCCGGCGGTAGAGCAGCACCAGCACCGCGAAGACGAGGAGCACGCCCGACACGACCGCGATGGCGAAGTTGGTCATCATCTCGGTCTGCATCTTCTGCTGCCCGAACGACACCTTCTCGACGCCCGTCGGCAGATTCTTCATCGCCGGCAGCTCGTTGATCTTCTTCATTGCGTCGCTGGTCACCTTGCCCGGAGCGAGGTCGGCGCTGAGCACGATGCGACGCTTCTGGTTGAAGCGGCGGATGATGGTCGGGCCCGAGCCGAAGCCGATATCGGCCACGACCTTCAGCGGCACCGAGCCACCGCTGACGGTGGGCACCGGCAGGTTCTCAATCGTGCCGAGATCCTGGCGCGCGGTCTTGTCGATCACCACGCGGATCGGGATCTGACGGTCGGAGAGCGAGAATTTCGCGACGTTCTGATCGATGTCACCGATCGTGGCGATGCGGATCGTCTGGCTGAGCGCCGCCGTAGTCACGCCGAGGTCGGCCGCGAGGTCGAAGCGCGGTTTGACCGTGATCTCGGGCCGGCGCATGTCACCCTCGATGCGCGGTGCCCGCAGCTCGGGGACCGTCTTCATCTCGTCCACGAGCTTCAGCGCGGTCGCATAGAGCACCTGCGGGTCGTCACCGGCGAACATCAGCGTGATGTCGCGATTGCTCGGTCCGCCGCCCTGCTGCGAGGCGAAGTTGATCCGCGCGTCCGGGATCTTCGCCATTTCCGGCTGCAACGCGCGCTCGAACTCGACGCTCGTGCGGTTCCGATCCTTGCGCAGGTGGATGTAGATCGTGGCTTCGGCGACGTTCACGTCGGCAAAGGCCTCGGCGACCTCCTGCTGAGCGCGCAGCTTGCGTACCGCCTGATCGACGACCGCCTCGGTCTGCTCAAGCGTCGAGCCGGGCGTCAGCGTGATGCTGAGTTGGCTGTAGTCCTGATCGGTGGTCGGCTGGAAGGCGCTCGGCAACGTCCCGTAGGCGACGACCGTCAGCGCGAATGACAGCGCACCAAGGCCCATCATCCAGTAACGGTGGTCACGGGTCCATCCGAACCAGCGCTTGATCCCCGTGCCGGCGCGCATCCGGTCGGCGGCCTCGCGGTTGAGCGACCAGCGCAGCACGCGCATGTAGAGGTCCATGCCGCGGCCTTCGCCGTGGCTGGCTTGGCCATGCGCCTTCAGGAAATAGGCCGCGATCATCGGCGTGATGAGGCGGGCGACCGCGAGGCTCATCAGCACCGCCACGACGACGGTGAGGCCGAACTGCTTGAAGAACTGGCCCGACACGCCCGGCATCAGGCCGACCGGCAGAAACACCGCCACGATCGAGAAGGTGGTGGCGACGACCGCCAGACCGATCTCGTCGGCGGCGTCGATCGACGCCTGATAGGCCGACTTGCCCATGCGCATGTGCCGGACGATGTTTTCGATCTCGACGATGGCGTCGTCGACGAGCACGCCGGCCACCAGGCTCAAGGCCAGAAGGCTGATGGTGTTCAGCGTGAACCCCATCATGTCCATGAACCAGAAGGCCGGGATCGCCGAAAGCGGGATCGCGATCGCCGAGATGATCGTCGCCCGGCTGTCGCGCAGGAACAGCCACACCACGAGCACGGCGAGCACCGCCCCCTCGAGCATCGCCTCGAGCGCGGAGCGATATTGGTCCTTGGTGTACTCGACCGAGGTATAGAGCTCGGTGAAGTGAACCTTGGGGTTCTCCTTCTCGAGCTGATCGATAACCTTGTGCGCCTCGTCGTAGACGGTCACGTCCGACGCGCCCTTGGCCTTAGCCAAGGCGAAGCTCAGCACCTGACGGCCGTTCATCTTCGCGAGCGAACGCTGCTCGGCATAGCTGTCGGTGACGCTGGCGATATCGGCCAGCTTGACCGTACGGCCGTTGCCGACCGCGATCTGCGTCTCGCCGAGCGTGAAGGCGTTCTGCGAGTTGCCGAGCACGCGCACCGCCTGCTCGGAGCCCGCCACCTCGGCGCGACCGCCAGTGGCGTTCACGTTCACCTGCCGCAGCTGTTGATTGACCTGAGCCGCGGTGATGCCCTGCGCCTGCATCTTCGCCGGATCGAGCACGATCCGGATCTCGCGGTTGACGCCGCCGGCGCGGCGCACCTGCGCCATGCCGGAAACCGAGAGCAGCCGCTTGGCGACCGTGTTGTCGACGAACCAGCTCAGCTCCTCGAGCGTCATGTCGGTCGATTCGACGGAGATGTAGGCGATCGGACCGCCGTCGATGTCGATGCGCGCGACCTGCGGCTCGAGGATGCCCTCGGGCAGGTCGCCGCGAATCTGCGCCACCGCATTGCGCACGTCGTTGAGCGCCCGGTCGACCGGCGTGCCGATGTCGAACTGGACGTTCGTGTGGCTGCTGCCCTCCTGAACGTAGGAGGTGATCTCGTCGACGCCGCTGACGCCGCGCACCGCGGCCTCGACACGCTGCGTGACCTGCGTTTCGAGCTCGGTCGGCGCCGCACCCGGCTGGGAGACATCCACCGAGACGAAGGGGAAGCTGACGTCCGGGTTCTGATTGATGTCCATCCGCATGAAGCTGACCAACCCCGCCAGCGTTAGTGCGACGAACAATACGATAGGCGGGACCGGGTTACGGATCGACCAGGCCGAGATGTTACGCATGGAAATTCCTTTCCCGATTCGGTGCCGACGCCGGCTCAGCGGCCGCGCTGCAGCACCGGATCGATCTTCTCGCCCTCGTTCAGGAAGGCGCCCGCCGAAAGCACGACCCTTTCGGTGCCATTCAGCCCCGACGTGATCGCGATGCCGGCCTCGCTCACCTCGGCGGTCTTCACGTCACGCCGCACCACCTTGTCGTCGGCACCGACGACATAGACGTAGCTGCCGCGAGTATCCGCCTGGATCGCCGACTGCGGCAGCACCGGGCGCTGGGCGGTGCCAGCCTCGATGCCGGCGTTGGCGAACGCGCCCGGCCGCAGCAACGGATCGCGGCGCAAGGCGATGCGAGCCAGGCCTTGGCGGGTCTGCGGATCGATCGTCGGTTCCAGCAACCAGATCTCGCCCACGAACTGACGCTGGCTGCCGACCAGCTGCACCTTCGCTGGCATGCCGGCCTTGAGCTTCGGCATATCCTGCTCGGCGACAGCCGCCTTCATCTCCATCGCGCCATTCTGCGCGATCCGGAACAGCGGCTGACCGCCTGCGCCGACGATCTGGCCGGGCTCGACGCTGCGCGCGAGGATCAGGCCGTCGTCCGGCGAGCGGATATCGAGACGCGCGAGACGGGCACGCGATTCGTTGAGCTGCGCCTGTGCAACCTTCAGTCGCGCCGCAGCGGCATCGCGAGCCGCCGTGCGCTGATCGATCGTCGCCTTCGACACGAAGCCGCCGGCCACGAGCTGCTGCGCGCGCTTCAATTCATTCTCGGCGAGCGCCAGATCGGCCCGCGCCTGCTGCACCGACGCGCTTAGCTGATTGACCTGCTGTGCCTGCACGGAGCGATCGACGCGCGCGAGCACCTGGCCGGCGCGGACATAGTCGCCCGCATCGACCAGAACCGCCGTCACCATGCCGCCCTCGCCCTGGACGCCGACCGGCATCTCGCGTCGCGCCGCGATCGAACCGGTGACACGCACCTCGTCGGCGACGGCCACGCGGCCGGGCACGATGACCGAGACGTGCGGCGCCGCCTGTGACGTATCGCCCGCAGGCGCCGCCGGCTTGTCGCCCCCCATGAAGAAGGTCATCGCGACGATTGCCGCGACGATCAGCACCCCGGCGATGATCACCGCCCGGGGATTGCGCGCGAACAAATCCCTGATAGCTCCGACTGACCGGTTGGCGCCCTCGGCGCGAATGGGTGCGTGCATATTCATTTCTTTCGAATCCCCGATCAGTACGGCATCCAGTGTATTACACACATACATCAGTAGCCGCAAGGCGCAATCGCGCGGGGCCCATAACACAGCCGCAACGGCCGAAATATGGCGACGCTGGTTAATATTTCCATGCTGCCGTTGCACCCTAGAAACGTTCCTGCGCCGAAGCGAGCAACCAAATCCCGCCCTGCTCGTTGGCAACACAAGCGAACGGCGGACGGCTGGATTCGCGTTCAGCCCTCCCGACGTGCGCTTGCACGACTAGGTCTCGGGACCGACTGGCCCCAAGAAAGGGAGTGAAAACATGGACTATGGCATCCTTGGTTGGATCGTGATCGGCCTGATCGCCGGCGCACTCGCGAAGTTCATCATGCCGGGCCGCGACCCGGGTGGCATCATCGTGACGATTATTCTTGGTATCGTCGGCGCCATCGTCGGCGGCTTCATCGCCTCCGCGCTTGGTCTTGGCACCGGCGGCAACATCTGGAATCTTGTCCTCGCGACCATCGGCGCGATCCTCCTGCTGTGGATCTACCGCATGGTCACCAGCCGTCGCACGACGGTCTAGGTCTTGAATCGTCGATAGCCGGAGCCCACGGCGGGCTCCGGCGTCGGCACTGCGGGGGGTAGCGTGGCGCTTCTTGTCTGGATGGCGATCGGCCTTGTCGTAGGCGCGGTCGTCCGCTTTCTGATACCCCCCTCACCTACCAGCGGCCCGACCCTGTTCATCCTACTCGGCATCGCCGGCGCGATGCTTGCCGGCGTCCTTGGGCGCGCGCTCCGCCTCTATGAGCCGCTCGGTGCCGCAAGCTTCGTCAGCGCGGCGCTCGGCGCGGTCGCACTCATCCTCCTCTACCGCCTAGTCCTGAACAGCCGCATCCGCAGCTGACCCGTTCAGCCTGACGAAAGCCGTCATCTGGGATACGATGCCGTAACGGTTTCATTGGAGGCCCTTCGCATGATGCATAAATTCGCTGCCGTAGCCCTGCT
>JAEZQR010000306.1 GCA_023413015.1 Pseudomonadota bacterium | reverse complement strand
GCCAGATGTCGAGCTCGGTCCAGTTCGAGATCGGGAACACCCGGATCGACTCGCCCTTGTGCTTCTTCGCGTTGTAGAGCCGCCAGAGCTCGGGCCGCTGGTTCTTGGGGTCCCAGCGGTGGCTCTCCGAGCGGAAGGAGAAGATGCGCTCCTTGGCGCGGCTCTTCTCCTCGTCGCGGCGCGCGCCGCCGAACGCGGCATCGAAGCCGTGCCCATCGAGCGCCTGCCGCAGCCCTTCGGTCTTCCACATGTCGGTGTGGAGCGCCCCGTGATCGAACGGGTTGATGCCCCGCGCCAAGGCTTCCGGATTGCGGTGGACGATCAGCTCCATCCCGGCGTCGGCCGCCATGCGCTCGCGCATCGCGTACATGTCGCGGAACTTCCAGGTGGTATCGACATGCAGCAACGGGAACGGCGGCGGGGCCGGATAGAAGGCCTTGCGCGCGAGGTGCAGCATCACCGCCGAATCCTTGCCGATCGAGAACAGCATGACCGGCTTGGCGGCCTCGGCGACCAACTCGCGCATGACATGGATCGCCTCGGCCTCGAGGCGCTGGAGGTGCGTCAGGCGCGTCGTGCCCAATCCCATAGCGACGTTCATCATCTACCCGCCCATGTCGCCCCGCAAGCGGGACGTCTCAAACGAGTTTTTCTTGGCCGCCGCAAACGCCGGCCCGCTAGGGCCGGGGATCTTCGACCGCCTCCTGCGCCGCCTCAATCTGCCCGCGAATCCGTTCGCCGGCCTCAACAATGCGATCAACCGCCTCGGCCGCCCGTTCGGGCGACAGCTCACCGTTGTTGGCGTCGGTGATGATGCCTTCAATCGCGGACGCCGCCCCGGCGGTGTCCACATCGAGGCCGTCGATGTCGAGATCGTCCAGCCTGTCCGGCTCGCGCTCGACGCGCGCAGGGGCCGCGCGCCGTAGCTGCGGCAGCGCCTGCATCATGAACTTGCGCCATGTCTCCGCCGGCAACCCGCGCCCGGTCACGCCGTTCATCGGCGAGTTGTCGTCGTTGCCGAACCAGACACCGACGACGAGATCGCCCGCGAAACCCACGAACAACGCATCCCGGAAGTTCTGCGTCGTGCCGGTCTTGCCGTACGCCTTGATGCCCGGCAGCCGCGCGCTGTTGCCCGTGCCGTTGCGCACCGCCACCTCGAGCAGCTTGCGCATCGGCTCGGCCTCGGGGAAGCCGCGCGTGGTCCGCACCACGTTCCGCAGCTGCTCGCGCCACCCCGCCTGCCGATCGCTAAGGCCATAAGCCGAGATCGGGTAGCGGCCGGCGGCGACCGCGGCATAGGCCGACGTCAGCTCGAGCAGCGTCATGCGCGACGTGCCGAGCGACAGCGCCGGCCAGGGATTGAGATAGCTCTTCACCCCAAGATCGCGCGCCATGCGGATCACTTCCTTGGTGCCGATGTCGGCGGTGATGCGCGCGGCGGCGACATTGCTCGATGCGGCGATGGCCCGATAGAGGCTAATGTTCGGCCCGCGGTACTTCCCCTCGTCGTTGCGTGGCTGCCAGCCGTCGATATCGACCGGCGTGTCGTCGACGGTGGAGCCGGGCGTGTAGCCGTTCCTGAGCGCCGCCAGATAGACGAACAGCTTGAACGAGGAGCCCGGCTGGCGCTTCGCCTGCGCGGCGCGGTTGTACTGGCTGCCGTCGTAGCTGCGCCCGCCGACCATGGCGACGACGCGGCCGTCCGGCCGCATCGCGATCAGCGCGCCCTGATGCGCGTTGAGCCAGGTGCCCGGTCCATCGACCGCTTCGCGGATGACGCGTTCGGCGGTGCGCTGGAGCTCGGGGTCGAGCGTGGTCCGGACCCGGACCTCGCCGAAATATTTGCCATCCATGGCGTCGCGCGCCTGCGGCAGCACCCAGTCGGCGAAGTAGGAGCCGGTCGGCAGCGTCGCCCGCCCGGGAATATAGCTCGCCGGACGCACCCGGCTCGCCTCGCGCGCGGTGAGCTTGCCGTTATCCACCATGGCTTGGAGCACGATCTTTGAGCGCTCCTGTGCCCGCTTCAGATGGCGGCTTGGCGCCATCGCCGACGGCGCCTTGATGATGCCGGCCAGCATCGCGGCCTGCGCCACGGTGAGATTCTCGGGCTCACGGTCGAAATAGGTGCGGGACGCCGCGCGCAGGCCGTAGGCCCCTTCCCCGAAATAGACGCTCGAAAGGTAGCGCGACAGGATTTCGTCCTTGGTCAGCCAAGTCTCGAGCCACAGCGCGATGATCATCTCCTGCGCCTTGCGGCGCAGGTTGCGCTCGTGCGTCAGGAACGAGGTCTTGGCGAGCTGCTGCGTGATGGTCGATCCACCCTGAACGATGCCGCCCGCCTGCAGATTAGTGAGCAGCGCCCGGCCCAGGCCCTGGAAGTCGATGCCGATGTGATCGTAGAAGCGCCGATCCTCGGTCGAGAGCACCGCGTCGACGACATGGGGTGGCAGCTTCGCCACCTCGACCGGCTTCTCCTTGAGATCGCCGCGCCGGGCGAAGGGCCGCCCCTCGGCATCAAGCAGGACCAGCGCCGGCTGGTCGAGCGGCTCAAGCGCGCGCCCCAGCGGCGCGGTCCAGGCCAGCCAGGCGACCAGCAGTACGAACAGCCCAATCACGGCCAGGATGATGCGCCGCCACGGCCAGCGGCGCCCAGGTCGCGGGTCGTCCTCGCCCGGCGTTAGTTCCGGCTCGGGGGCGGCAGGGGCTGTCACAGACATGGGCGCTTTCAATACAGGTCGAAAATGCGGGCCGCCAGCGATGTCTCAGTGTGCCGCCTTGGGCGTTTCCATCAGCTCGACGAGCACGCCGCCCATGTTCTTCGGGTGGACGAAGATCACCGGCGTGCCGTGCGCACCAATCCGCGGCTCGCCTAGCACCGTGGCCCCCTTCGCCTTCATATCGGCGGCCGCGGCGTGGATGTCCTCGACCTCGAAGCACACATGATGCTGCCCGCCGAGCGGGTTCTTCTCGAGGAACTTCAGGATCGGCGAATTCTCGCCCAGCGGCTCGATCAGTTCGATCTGGCTATTGGGCAGATCGACGAAGCAGACACGCACGCCTTGCGCCGGCAGATCGAAGGCCTCGTGGATGCGGATCGCGCCCAGGACATCACGATAGAGCTTCACCGACTCGTCGATCGACGGCGTCGCCACGCCAACGTGATTCAAGCGCCCGATCATATCAGCACCCCAATTATGGCCTTTCGGGCACGCTATGCCTGCGCTCCGAGGGGCTGGCAATGCGCCGAAACGCGCGTCGGGAGCCTCACAGCAGCATGAAAATGGTTTATACAGCCGTAGCGGCGCTCAGAAGGGATTGCCAAGTCGAACTTATCCCGCTTACGAAACGGAAGCCCGCTGCGCTTCGCCGACTGACGGGGGGCTGCAGATCAAGGCTTGGACACCGTAGTGGGAGGAATTCAATGGCCGACAAGAAACCGAACGCGCTTCAGACCAAGCTGACTCCGTCGAGCGACCTTGCCGCCGTCGTGGGCAACGCGCCGATCGCGCGTGGCGAGGTTGTCAGCAAGATGTGGGAATACATTAAGAAGAACAACCTCCAGAACCCGCAGAACAAGCGCGAGATCATCGCCGACGCCAAGCTGAAGCCGATCTTCGGCGGCAAGGACAAGGTGTCGATGTTCGAGATGAACAAGCACCTCGCCGGTCACCTGAAGGCGTAAGCCCTGCGCCCGAAAGGGCGGTGATCATCACGAAAAGCCCGGCCATCGCGCCGGGCTTTTTTGTTCGCACGCCTCGCGATCCGATCAGTTCCAGGAAAAGACCACGCTGAACGTGCCGGTATAGGAGCCAGAGTTCAATTTGCCGCTGACGTTGAAGGTACCGCCGATCCCGATATCCTGATTACTGCTCGTGCCCGGGCTTCCGGGCATCGTCACCGATCCTCCGGAGAAGGTCTTGGTCGTGCTGACGGTGATCAGCCCGCCCGGACCGGTCATGGTGAAGCTCGTAGGCACGGTAACATTGATGAGCTGCCCAGCCTCGCTGGCGATGCTGTAGAGGGCACGTCCGGCGGGAATGGCCGAGTGGGCGTTCACCACCAGTCCGCCCGGGTTGGACGAACTCACCACCCCGGTCGTTGCATCGAGCGTGATCGTTCCGGTGGAGGCGCCGTTCTGGAGGATGGCACCGAACCTGAGGTCCGGCCCCTTGTCGATCTGCGTCGGATTGCGAACCGTCGCCGCGGCTGCGCCTGAACCCGAGGCGGAATAGTCGGGCGCGAAGCCAGCCTCGACAAGGTAACCCGATGTCGTCCGCCCCGCGGCGCTGAAGCCGCCGAGGATCGGGAGGTCGAGACCGAGGCGGAAGGACTTGCTGCCCCTATGTCCGATAGGGCCGATAGTGAACGTCAGCGAGTTGCCGTCCCAGATCGGTGCCCTCACGATCTGGGCCCCTGAGTTGATAGCAGCCTGAAGATTGGTCAGCCTATCGGCCCGGCGGCCTGTCTGCGTCGCAGTCGGCGTCACACGAACGACGACGTTCTGCGCGTTGCAGGGATCCTTTACGCCGTTGTTGTTGCCGGTACAGCCGATCGTGATCGTGTTCGATACGGCTCCCGCCGACTGCCGGGATCCTGTCCCCGAAATGACGGTGACCGAGCCGCTCGTCGACACGCGGAAAACGGTGGTTCCGCTTATGGCAGCCGTCACGTTGCCGATATCGGGGGTGTTGGCCGGGACGGTGATATCGATCCTTTGCGCATGCGCTGGACCGGCCACGAGCATCGCGGCGGTCGCCAGAAGCAGCGCGTGAAACCTGAACCCCCGCATGATCATCATGCCTAGTATAATTACGGTGCCGTGGCCAGTCGATTGAACCGACCGTTCGTTCAATCGCCGCGACCGGAGAATACCACCGTCGCCACGATGTCAGGCACGAAGCCGCCGTTACCCTCGATCGCGAACTCGATCGGGGCGGCGAGCGACATGCGGAGCCGCTGTGCCTGCGTCGGATCCAGTTCCAAGCGATACTGCCCGACTTCGAGGCGATCGAAGACGACGCTGCCATCGAACTCGGTCGTTGCTTCGATAGGGGGCTTGCCCTCACGTATCGCCCGCACCTTGACCGAGGACAGCCCGGTCATGCGCCCGCTGGGGTCGCGGAACTGGAGCCGCGCCAGCACTTCGCCGACCGGCTTCATGGGATACATGATCCGGGCCACGCTTCCGGCCCGCGGCATGAACTCGATCGCCTGCGGCGGCATCGAAACATAAGGATTGTCGAGTTCGTCGATATTCACGCTCAGCTGCGTGCGCGGTGCATAGCCCAGAGCCGTGACGAGCGCCCGCCCCTGCTCGTCCGTCACGGCCTGGTTGGTTCCGGATCCGACTTTCACGCCCTGGGCCGGCTCATCGACATCCGGGTCGTAGCGATCGTCGCCGTTACGGTCGATGAAGGCCTGGAAGGCGATGTTGCCGCCCGTCCCGGCTCCCGGCCGCACCATCGCGAAATTCTGCCTGAGCGGATCGAAGACGATGCCGAACGCCATCTGGAGACCGACCCGCCAGTTGTTCCGCGGTGCCGTATAATCGCCCGCCAGCGAAACGTCGGCGAAGGGCAGACGGAAGATCGCACCGGCCTGGAAGGTCGAATCCTTGCCGCCGGAAAAGCTCCGACCCGCACCGAAACGAAGCGCCACGCGCTCCGAAAGGCTTCGATCAACGGACACCGCCACCGCCCGGAGGTCGGCGGTCGGCAACAGTTCATAATCGAGCGTCCCGCGCAGCTGCCATTCGTAGCCCGCGTAGGTCGAAGCTGCGAGGACGCCGATCAGGCGCTCCGTGTTCGGGGCGTTCGGCAACTGGTTGTGCTCATAGTCCAGCCCCGACGACAGCAGCACCTTGCCGGCCGTGGTCGAAAGTCGCATGCCGCCCAGGGTCCGGACGCGGCTATCTGCATACTCGTCGCGCAGCCCCCGGAGCGACAGGGGAAAACGCAGCCCGACTATAGGACCGACGTTGAAGTCCATGTTTGCTTCGGAATGGCGCCGCAGCACCTGTCCGTAGCCGCCCGTCGGCAATGCCTCGTCGATGAAACCGCCGCGATATTCCGAATGCCGGACGATCGTGGAAACCCCGAACTGCATGCCCGCCAGCCCCAGTGCCAGCGCCTTGCCACCCGTATCGTCATAGGCGGCATCGGCCTGCACGGCATAACCGAGCAGCGACGTCCGTACGCCGATCGTCGCCAGTATGCGGTCGGCGTCGCCATCGGGCGCAAATAATGCGGCGCCTCCGACGAGCGTCAGCGCCTCGGTCAGGCCGTGCGCGATGCCGGCCGTCGCCCGCCAGCGGCCGGCTCCCGGCACCGCCGCCGAGGCGTCCGACATGAGATCGAAAACCGGGCGTTCCTGCTGAACGATGCCGGCCTCGACGGTCGTTTCACCCTTTGCAAGGGCACCGCCGCCGACGTTGATGACGCGCGTCTCCTCCGAGCGCTCGCCGCGCGGGCCATAGGATACAATGCGGATGATGTTGACGCCGCGCACCAGCGGCACGTTCAGGAACTCGTAGCGCCCCTGCACCGGGGTCTGCTGCCCGCTGCGCAGGACATCGTTGACGTAGAGTTCGACGTCGTAGCCGATCGGTAGTTCGCCGCGCAGGTCCACCCGGTCGAACACGCTGGCCTGTTCGAGCGGCGCCGTGGTGACGACGACGCCGCGTCCGCCAGCACTGCGAGGGCCGACCGCCAGCGCCGGCGTGTAGATGTCGCCGACGCCGAGTTGCGAGAGGCCCAGGGGACCGAACATGTCTCCCTCCGGGTCGCGGCGCTCGAAGAGCACGCGCGCCGACGAGGGATTCCCGCGCTCGTCGGAGCCCAGATAGCCCTGGAAGTTGCTGTAGAGGGCATCGGCGCCGACACGTATGTCGTAGCGTCGCCGGAAATGCGGCCGCTTGCTGTCGGCAGCCGTATCGAGCGCGACGTCGAATGCCGGCATCGACAGGAGTGCGGGCGACGATGCTATGCGCAGGACGTCGGCCTGGGTATTCACCTCGGGTGCCAGACCCCGCAGCCGCGCCAACCGGCCGAGCTTCGACTGGACCGGGAGTTCCTCCGTCGCGACCATCGCCAGGACGAGCGCCTCGTCATCCACCGTGATGCGGACGGGCAGCAGCCGCTCGATCAGGCCCATGCTCAGGTAGATGTCGGTCGGAAAGGCGACCGCCTCGCCGGCATCGAGAGCGATGCTTCGGCCGTCGAGCCGCGCCGTTTGGGTTTGAATATCGACCAGCAGCGGGCGCTGCGCATTGCCGATCCGCCCGACGACGCGCTGACCCGGTGGATCGACGTCGATGTTGAGATCGAGCAGCCGCGCGAGCTCCCCGATCGGGAGGAGGATACCGGCTGGAGAACCATAGGCCTGGAGCGAGTCGCTGAGTGTGACGCGGTCAAGCGTCAGCTCGTAGAGGAGGACTTCCCGCTCATCGGCAGCCGGCGGCGGCAAGGCCTCCTGTGCATTGGCCTGCCCGGACAGGAGCAGAAGCGCCAACGCCGCTCGATGCCAGATCACGTCTTCAGCGTCGTCCTCGCGAGCTGCGTGCCGGGCGCCACGTCGTCATCGCGGAACAGGACTTCGAGTTCTTCGCCGGGAGCCGGTGCCCGCGTGAGCGGGATCCTGAGGGTCCGGCGCCCGATCTCCGGATAGACGCCGACGCCACGGACGAAGCCGATCGGTTCCTTGTCTCCGCGCTCCTTCGCGCCCCGGACCTCGATGTTGCCGAACAGCGAGTTCGCCCCCAGCCGTACGAGGTCGAAGGAGAGCACGGGCGTCCGCTTTGCCGGCTGGTCCGGCGCGGAACCGATATCCTCGTAACCGACATGGGCGTTCTCGATGCCGGCACGCACGTCGACCGGGCCGACACGCACGATCAGCGGAATGCTGATCCCGAGCACGGAATTGATCCGGAAACGCAGCTCGCCGCTGGAACGGGAGGCCGCTTCCTCCGCGGTCACGCCGGTATCGGCTGGCGGCACGGCGGTAATCGTCAGGTGCGTCCGATATTCGCCCGGAGGCACCGCGCCGGCGGCACCGGCGCGAATACGGATCGTCTGTCCCTTTCCGGGATCGAGCCGGGCCCGGCGCGGCGTCGCCAGCATCATCTCGCGGGCGGATTTCAGCAGGTCCGCAACCGGCTTGTATTCCGGGTTCTGCTCGAGATCGCTCAAGGGAACGATCTGTCCGCTGGGCAGCATGATCCGGTCGACGACCTGGATGTCGAACGTACCTGCCGTCGTGCCCTGATTGAAGATGAAGACCGATGACGTGCGCCCGACGCCGGGGAACACGACCCGCTTCGGGGAAATATTGATATTGGCATTGACCGCAAGGTTCGGTGTCGCTGGCGCAGGGTTTGGCGCGGGCGGCGTCTGCGCGGATGCAGCGACCGCACAAAATCCCAGCGTCGCAAAGCCTGCCGCAAGGCGAACGCCCCAAGGCGGATTCCGAACGCTACGATCCACTCGCTTCATGCCATCCCCCCGCCGGATGCTCCCCTCACCCCGAGGGTCGCAGGACGGTATCCCAGCGATTCCACGGTCGCAAGCGGCTTGGAGTCGCAATCAGTTATATTGAGCGACGACGGCCAGCACGCCGTTGTAGGTCCCGGCCATGGCTGCATTGCGAGACAACGTAACCTGACCGCCGACATCGAAGCTGAGTGTTCCGCCGCTGCCGAAGCTACCGGCCAGGAATTGCGGCCCGTCCGCGATGCTGGTGTCGGTCGTCAGCGTCGCGGTTTCGATGCCGCCGTCACGTACCAGAGCGACATTTTCGGGCACGACGACCGAGATCGACTGGCCGCCGTCTCCGGCAACCACGAAGCTCGCCCGAACCGCGCCCGGCACGACCGGCACGAGAGCGGACGATGCCGTCTGGATCAACGAAGCCGTACTTGGCGCCGAAGATGCCGGGGCTGCCGTCCGCACCACGGGCGCGGACGCAAGCGCCGGAGCCGTTACGGCAAAGACGAGGTCATGCGAGGCAACGATCGCCGCAGGCTGTTCGATCCGGACGGAAGCCGCCACGCCCGTGGACGTCTGGGCCGCGGCCTGAGCCGCAACCAGAACCGTGGACACCCCGATCATGAACCCAATGCGCATGAGCATTATCGTCCGGCTCTACACTTACTGGTAGTCGACCTGAACGTTGAACGTACCCGAATAGTCGCCAGCCGCCACGGTATCGCTTAGCGTGAAGCTGCCGCCCACGAAGAACGTGTCAGTGCCACCGGTCAACGTGCCGTTCGCCTTCGACGAGTTCAGCGACACGAGGATCGTACCGCCGCCCGTGCGGGTCATCGAGAAGTTGCCAGGGACATTGATGCTGAAGGCCTTGCCCGTCTCACCGGTCACGGTGAATGCCGCGCGCGACCGGGTCGGGCCGCCGCTGGCGAGCGCTCCACCGGTCGGGGTGTCCGAACCGGTCGGCATCGTCACCGTGACCGCGCTTGCGCCCGTGGCCGGACGGAAGACATTGCCGAACACCAGCTCCTTGTCCTTCTTCAGCGCGAGCGGCGTCACGATCGTGACGCTACCCGTCGTCGATTTCGTATCAGTCGCCTGCGCCAGCGCCGCGCCTGAAGTCGCCACCATCGCGATGCCCGCGAGATAAACCAGTTTGCGAACCATTGCCCAAACCCTTCTTGTCACGTGGACGCGGAAGCTCGCGCGCCAACGCGTGCTGAAAATCCGGAGCTGGTGCTTACCCCCACCCGCCGTACCGTGTAATTACGGTGCTGATACATCGGTTTGATACGAAAATAAAGTCGTTACTGGCAGCCAATTTTCGGCGCTATCAAGTTAACCATCTAAGACCATGAAATAATCCGAGATGTGCACAGATGTCGCACCCGTAAGCACATGATCGTTAACTACGATCATTAAAACGAATCGGGCGAAAGACACCCACTGACAGACAAAAAAGGGGCCGGCATGCGCCGGCCCCATCAAGTTTGGGCTAGGGGAACCTGTTATTCGTACCGTAGGGCAAATACGGGGTTGGCGCGGGCGACCTTGATCGCATGGCTGATGATGGTGGCGGCGGCGATCAGCATGGCCAGCAGCCCGGCGCCGAGGAACCAGCCCGGATGAAGGCTGATGCGATCGGCAAAGCCATTGAGCCAGTCGCGCATAAGCCACCAGGCGACCGGCCAGGCGATGAGGTTCGCGACCACCACCGGCTTTGAGAACTGCCAGACGAGGAGGCGCACGATGTCCTGCGTCCGCGCGCCCAGCACCTTGCGGATGCCGATCTCCTTCGTCCGCCGCTCGGCAGTGAAGGCGGCCAGGCCGAAGAGGCCCAGGCAACCGACGATTACCGACAAACCAGCGAACATCGCGAAGATCTGCCCACGTGCCTTATCCGCCGCATAGAGCTCGGCAACCGAGTCTTCGGCGAACTCAGCCTCGAAGGGCACATCCGGGATAAGCTCGCGCCAAACCGCCGCAATCCGGTCCCGAACCTCGTTCGGGTTTCTCGAATCGTAGCGCACCGCGACGGCGCTCATCGCCTGCGGGCTGTAGAAGAAGCCGACCGGTTCGAAGTTGTCGCGCGCAGAACGGAACTGCGCATCCTTCACGACTCCCGCCACGGTCATCGGCACCAAGCCGCCGTTTGCAGGGTCAATAAGGCCGACCTGTACGGTCTTGCCGATTGCGTCCTTCGCGTTGGCAAAGCCAAGTTTCTTGGTGGCCTGTTCGTTCAGCAGGAAATTGCCGCCGCGCGCCGCCAACGCCTTCTCGATCGCCGGGTCAGCAGAGAGCGAGATATCAACCCGGTCCAGAGCAATGTTTTCCGAAAGATTGCGCCCGGCAACGAGCTGCAGTTGCATGGTGTCGAGGTAGTGCGGGTCAACCTGATAGAAGCCGATCAATTCCGGCGTGGAATGTCCCGGCACCAGATAGTTGGTGTTGTTTTGATTCTGCTGCGCTGGCACGATCGATGTGCGCGCTGCATTCTTCACGCCTTCGATCTTGGCCACGCGATTGCGGAAGGTTTCGGCGGTTGCCGGGGTGATCTGGCGGCGGCTGATCCCATCGACGATCAGCAAGCCTTCGCGTTTATAGCCGGGGTCGGTGTTCCGGGCGTGCAGGGTCTGTGCGTAAACCACGGCCGTACAGATGATTAGACCGATGGATACGGCGAACTGTCCGACGACGAGGATGCTGCGCAACAGCCCCGAACCTTGCGCGTCGGCGGCTGACTTGTTCGCCTTCAGCACCTTGGCTGGCTGGAAGCGCGACAGATAGAAGGCGGGATAGAGGCCGCCCAGGAGGCCGACGACCAGCACGAGCAGCACGGCCCAGCCGAGCACGCCGCCCTCCCCTATGTAGGCCAGATCGAGCTTTGCATCGAGAAAGTCGGAAAGGAACGGCAGTGCCAGTTCGGTAAGCGCTAGCGCCAGCAGCATCGCGAACGCGGCCACTAGGATGGACTCGCCGAGGAATTGACCGACAAGCTGACCACGATGCGCGCCGAGTACCTTGCGGAGCGCAACCTCGCGCGCGCGCTGACTCGCCCGCGCCGTTGCAAGATTGGTGAAGTTGACGCAGGCCATGCCTAGAATCAGCAGCGCGACGATCGCGAAGGTCGTGACGGTCCGCATGTCGTTTCCAGGCGTCATTGAACCACCCTGCGCGCGACCGAGATGGACGTCGCGGATGTTAGTGAGTGAAAGATCGATGAAATCGGCAATCGACTGCTTCATCCCGTTGCCCACGTCCTCCGGCGGCGAAGCGCGGCGAAGGAATTGCTCCATCTGCGCGTTGATCGTGTCGGCCGATGTGCCAGGCTTCAGCTTCACCCAGCCGTAGCCGTTCACGCTGCCGAAGCTTCTGAGCGCCTGCGGATTGTCGGCATAGTCGGACAAGTCGAGGCGCACGACCATCGAAAGCTGAAGCGAGGAATTGTCGGGAATGTCCTTCAGAATGCCCGTGATACGATAATCGCGCGTGATGCCGCGAGTCACGAGCGTCAGCGTCTCGCCGACGACGTTCTCACGGCCGAACAGGCGCTTCGCCTCCGTCTGCGTCACCACCGCCGACGCGGCATTCTTCAAGGCGTCGGCGCGGTTGCCATGGACGAACGGTAGCTCGAGTACGTCGAAAAAGCTGGCGTCGGCAATCAGGGCATCGTCGACGAACAGTGACTCGGCACCGCGCTTGGCAACGGGACGGGCCTGGAAAGTGCTGACCGCGGTCTCGACCTGCGGAAACTCCTTCTCCAACGCGTGCGATGCTGGATAGGGCGCCATCTGAATATATTGCTTCTCCTGTCCCGGCGGAGCCCCAGCGAACTGGACCGCATAGACATTCTCAGCGCCCGGCAACCATTCGTCGAACGACGTCTCATACCGGACATAGAGCAGGATCAGCAGGCAGGCCGCCATGCCGATCGCCAATCCGAAGACGTTGATGAAGGTATAGGTCGGGCTCTTGGCGAGCGCCCGCAAGCCGACCGTCAGGTAGTTGCGCCACATGGTGGCATCTCCTCGCTAATGTTCGGGCCTCAGGCGGCGCGCTTGCGCTCGGTCAGCACGCGACCGTCGAGCATATTGACGACGCGGCCGGCATAGTCGGCGTGGGCGGGCGAGTGGGTGACCATCACGATGGTGGCACCCTCCTGGTTGAGACGGCGCAGCATCTGCATCACCTCCTCGCCGTGCGCGGTGTCGAGGTTGCCGGTCGGCTCGTCGGCCAGGATCATCGACGGCGAGCCGACGACGGCGCGGGCAACCGCCACGCGCTGCTGCTGACCGCCCGACAGCTGGCTCGGCCGGTGCTTGGCGCGGTGCGCAATCCCCACCTTGTCCATTACCGCATCGACGCGCTGGCGGCGCTCGGCGGCTGGCATGTCATGGTAGAGCAGCGCCAGCTCGACATTCTCGCGGACCGTCAGCTCGTCGATCAGGTTGAAGCTCTGGAAGATGAAGCCGATATTGGCCTTGCGCACCTTGGCGAGTGCTGCCTCCGGCAGGCCGGCGACGTCTTGGCCCTTGAAGATATATTCGCCGGTGCTCGGGCTATCGAGCATGCCGATGATGTTGAGCAGGGTCGACTTGCCGCAACCAGAGGGCCCCATTATCGCGACGAACTCGCCGTCGGCGATATCGAGGTCGATGGCGTCGAGCGCCGTCGTCTCGACCTCATCGGTCCGGTAGACCTTGTTGAGATTGCGCATGGAAAGCATCGGAATTCCTCCCTGGAAGATCAGTCGTTCGATTCGATGTCGAGCCGGTCCTTGTCGGTGAGGCCGGTGTACGGTGAAGTTACGACGCGTTCGCCGGGCTGGAGCCCGTCGAGCACCTCGACGAACTGCGAGTTTCGGCGACCCAAGCGCACCTGGCGCTTCTCCGCGCTGCCGCCGTCGGGCGAGACCACGAACACCCAGCTGCCACCGGTGTCGTTGTAGAAGCTGCCGTTGGGGAGCAGCGTCGCCGGCACAGGATCGCCGAGCGTCAGCTTGGTCTGCAGCGTCTGACCGCGCTGAATACCGTCGGGCTCATTGCCGACGAAAGCGAGGTCGATTTCGAACTCGCCGTTCCGGACCGTCGGATAGATTTTCGTGACCTTGAGATCGTAGGTCTTGCCACCGGCCTCGATGGTCGCCTTCTGCCCAATCTGGACGCGGCCGAGATAGAATTCGTCGACACCCGCCACGAGCTTGTTGCGCCCCGGACTGTCGATCTGTCCCAGCCGCTCGCCACGCCCCATCGACTGGCCAACCTGGAGCGTGAAGCCACTCAGCTGCCCGGTGACCGGTGCCCTCAGGTTGAGGCTGTCGAGGTTGGCGCGTGCCACGTCGAGATTCTTCTGCAGCGTGGTCGCCGCAGCCCGCAGCTGGGCGAGTTGCGTTGCTTGCAGCCGCTCGTCCGTGCGCTGGCTTTCGAGCAGCACCGCCTTGCGGTTCTGGTGATAGGCGTATTCGTCCTTGGTGTCGTTGAAGGTCTTGCGCGGGACCCAACCCTTCTCGACAAGCGCGCCGTCGCGGTCGAGCTGCCGCTTCAGCCGTGAAAGCTGGTAATCCGCCTCGACCAGGTTGCGGCGGCTTTCCAGACGGTTGCGTTCGAGCGCCAGTTCCTGGCTGCGCATGATGTTGAGCTGCTCGGTGACCTGCGCCTCGCGCGACAGCACGTCGAGTTGGAGCTGCGCGTTCGACATCACCGCCAGCAGCTGCCCCTTCTGGACGTTGGCGCCATCCTCGACGAGCAGCTTCTCGACACGCCCGCCCTCGACCGCATCCAGATAGACGGTCAGCGAAGGCGTCACGCGCCCGCGCAGCGGCAGGAAGTCCTCGAACACCCCCTTCGAGACGGATGAAACGGTGATCCGCGAGGCCTCGACCGTCTGGCTGTTGCCGGCAACGGGCGCGAAGACGAGGAACGCCGCGAGCGCGACGGTCGCGGTCCCTCCGCCGATCATCATCTTGGCGCGCTTGGAAAGGCTCTTCTTCTCGACGAGCGCGCCATCGCGGTCGAGCTGCCGCTTCAGCCGTGAAAGTTGGTAATCCGCCTCGACCAGATTCCGGCGGCTTTCCAGTCGGTTGCGCTCAAGCGCCAGTTCCTGGCTGCGCATGATGTTGAGCTGTTCGGTGACCTGTGCCTCGCGCGACAGCACGTCGAGCTGGAGCTGCGCGTTCGACATGACCGCCAGCAGCTGCCCCTTCTGGACGTTGGCGCCATCCTCGACGAGCAATTTCTCAACACGCCCGCCCTCGACCGCGTCGAGATAGACGGTCAGCGACGGTGTCACCCGCCCGCGCAGCGGCAGAAAATCCTCGAACACGCCCTTCGACACCGTCGAAACAGTGATGCGCGAGGCCGCGACCGTCTGGCTATTACCGGCGACCGGCGCGAAGACGAGGAACGCCGCGAGCGCGACGGTCGCGGTCCCTCCGCCGATCATCATCTTGGCGCGCTTGGAAAGGCTCTTCTTCTCGACGACCCGGTCCATCCCGCTGCCGGAAACGGCCCGCTCGTCCTTCTTCAATGTCACCACGCTCATCGAGACACCCGCCTTAAACAGCCGCGACGAGCGAAGCCGACATCAACACGGCGCTGGTCAGCAGGGTCGCGAAGCAGCACACGAAGGTGCGGACGGTCGCGTTGGTCATCACTTCCTCCATCGGTTGGCGGACGGTGCCGCCGGTCATGCATTGGCCGAGCAGGGACCATGCCAATTCCGCAAGCTCTTGATTTGCCAAGAGTCATGGAGAAAGTGATCGAGCCAGCTAATGCACCAGCTGTACGTTTCCGGACAGCTCGTGTACGCAGCCGGACATGAGGGACGCCACCGCGCTGATCGTCGACGACGATTCCGATATCCTGCTCGCCGGGCGCATGCTGCTCCGCGGTGTTTTCGACCGCATCCTGACCGCGCAGGATCCGGCAGCGGCGCTGGTGCAGGTGCGGGAGCATCGGCCGGACGTCATCCTGCTCGACATGAATTTCTCGCGGGGCGCCACCAGCGGCGAGGAAGGTTTCCGCCTCTTGGGCGACGTCCTGGAGGTCGACCCCGAAGCGGTCGTCATCGTCATCACGGCTCATGGCGGTGTGCAGATCGCCGTCGAGGCGATGAAGCGCGGCGCCACCGATTTCGTTTCGAAGCCCTGGGCGAACGAGCGCATGCTGGCGACCGTCAAGACCGCCGCCGCGCTCCGCGCGACGCGATACGAGGCCAGCATCGAGAAGCAGCGCGCCAAGGCTGTCGCGACACCGGCCACCGGCAGCGAGACGCCGCTTCTCGGACGCTCGACGGCAATGCAGCGCGTTCACTCCCTCATCGAGCGCGCCGCCCCCACTGACGCCAATGTCCTAATCCTCGGCGAGAATGGCACCGGCAAGGAGTTGGTCGCGCGCGAGATCCATCGCTGCTCGCGCCGCGCCGACAGGGTCATGGTGCCGGTCGATCTCGGTGCGGTCGCCGAAAGCCTGTTCGATTCGGAATTGTTCGGTCATGTGAAAGGGGCGTTCACCGACGCCAAGGCCGATCGTATCGGCCGGCTCCAGGCTGCCGATGGCGGCACACTCTTCCTCGATGAGATCGGCAATCTGCCACTTCACCTCCAGCCCAAGCTGCTCACCGCGATCGAGCAGCGCAAGGTGACGCCGGTCGGCAGCAACCGCGCGGTACCGATTGACGTTCGCGTCGTCTCCGCTACCAACTTGGCACCCAGCCAGCTCGGCGACGAGAGCGTGTTTCGGCAGGACCTGCTGTTCCGGCTCAACACCGTCGAGATCGTGCTGCCGCCGCTGCGCGAGCGGCGGGAGGATATCCCCGACCTGCTCGAGCATTACCTCGCGCTCTATGCCCGCAAGTACGGCAAGGAACTCAAGCCCACGCCGCCGGATGTCCTCCGACAGTTGCAGGACTATGATTGGCCCGGCAACGTGCGGGCACTGCGCCACGCGGCGGAGCGCGCCGTGATCCTGTCGACCGGCACAACCTACGTCGTCGACGACTTCCCCCTCCCCGCCTTCGGCCGCACCACGCGCGTCGAGCTTGCGCCTACCGAGGACCTGAACCTCGACCGGCTGGAGCGCCAGACCGTCGAGCGTGCCCTCAAGAAGCACGGCTGGAACATCTCGCTCGCCGCTACCGAACTCGGCCTTACGCGCGCCTCGCTCTACCGGCGTATGGAGAAATATGGTCTTTGACCGCATCTTCCTGCTCGGACTGTCGTGGCGCGTCATCGCGCTCGTTCTCGCGCTCGCGGCTCTCGTCTATGTTGCGGTTGCGCCCGGGATGCACGCCGCGACGCTGGTGGCCTGGGGGGCCTGCGTCGGGCTGATCGCCAGCCTGTGGAACTACGTCCAGCGCACCAACCACGAACTCGCACGCTTTGTCGATGCGCTCACCTATGGCGACTTCTCCGCCACCTTCGGCCACAAGCGCGAGGGCTTCGGCTTCGAGCAGCTTGGCCAGGCCATGAACCTCGCGGTCGCCAAGCTGCGCGAGGAGCGCGCCCGATCGCACGATACCAATCGCATGCTCGCCGCGATGCTCGACGAGGTCCCTATCCCACTGTTGACGCTCGACTCCGAAGGTTCCGTCGAGCTTGCGAACAAGGCCGCACGTCGCATGTTCAGCCAGTATAAGGCGACGCAGCTCGCCGACATGCGGGCCTATGGCGAGCGCTTCGCCCACGATCTCGCCAATGCCCACGTCGGCGAGCGGCGCACGACGCAACTGATGGTCGATGAGACGCCGCAGACCGCCGCGCTGTCCGTCGCCGAAGTGCGCCAGTCAGGCGGGGCGCCCTTGCGTCTGCTCGCCGTGCAACCGATCCAGGGCGAGCTCGATCAGGTCGAGATGACCGCATGGCGGGATCTCGTGCGTGTGCTCACCCACGAGATCATGAATTCGGTGACGCCGATCACCTCGCTCGCCAAGAGCGCTGCGGAGATCGTCGCCGAGGTGGATGATGGCCGCGATCCGGCGCTGGCCGATGCCCATGCCGCGATCGAGACGGTGGCCCGCCGCGCCGACGGCGTCATGCATTTCGTCCAGACCTACCGCCAGATCAGCCGCTCGCCGCCGCTGCGCAAGCAGGCGCTTGCCGTTTCACGGTTGTTCGAGGAACTGACTCGCCTCTTCCGGGCCGACTGGCCCTCGGTCGAGCTGGCGGTCGCGAGCGAGCCCGCCAACCTCGAGCTCCATGCGGACCCTGACCTGATCGCTCAAGTCGTCATCAACCTGATGCGCAACGCAGCCGAAGCCGCCACCGAACACGCTCCGACGCCGCACGTCTGCCTGCGTGGCCATCGCAATCGGCACGGCCGCACCGTGATCGAGGTGGAGGACAATGGCCCCGGCGTACCCGAGGACAAGACCGCCGAAATCTTCCTGCCCTTCTTCACCACCAAGGCGAGCGGCACCGGCGTGGGCCTCAGCCTCGCCCGCCAGATCGTCCTCGCTCACGGCGGCTCGCTCACCTACCAGCGCGGCACCGAAGGCGGCGCGCTATTCCGGATCGTGCTCTAGTCGAGCAGCACCAGGCTCGCCGCGAGCGCCAACACCAGCGCCGTGGCCGAGCAGGCGACAATGACCAGAAGGGGACGAACCCCCTGCT
>JAEZQR010000298.1 GCA_023413015.1 Pseudomonadota bacterium | reverse complement strand
ACGGCGGCCCCGATGCTCTCGCGGGCCAGCGCCAGCACCGCTTCCCGCTCGGCCGGGAAGCCGGCGGCGATCCAGCGCTCCTCGACGTCGAGGAGCAGGCGGCTGACCCGCGGGCCAGCCGGAACGCCGAGCGCGATGAGGTCGCGGCCCGAGATCGGGAGCCGCGGTTCGTGCCAGGCGCGCAGCGCCTCCAGCGGGCCTTCGATCTGCGCCGGCGTCTCGGCCGCCAGCAGCAGGCGGTCGATCGCGCTGTCCGCGCCCGCGCGATAGGCGAGTGGGCCGATCTCGACCGGGACGCTGTGCAGCCGCTCGGCCGTGGCGACCAGCCGCTTGCGCTCGGCGTTCGACAGCCGAAGGCGCGCGGCGATGTCGTCGAGCAGCGCGGCATCGGGCGGCAGCAGCGTCGCCAGGCGGCGCAGCGCGACGCAGGATGCATGCAGCGCGCGTTCGATCCGAACGAGGCGCTCAAGATCGCCGACATGTGCGAGATCGATCTCCGGGAAGACCGGCCGCAGCACGCCGCGTTCGAGCATCAGCCGCATAGTCGGCACCGGATCGGTGACGCAGAGCAGCTTCAGAAGCTCGTCGCGGATGCGCTCGCGCGACAGCGCCATCAGGTCGTTGGCGCGCGCGACGCAGGCTTCGAGGCTCGCCGGATCGGGCGCAGGCCCGCCGAACCGCGCGTGGAAGCGGAAGAAGCGCAGGATGCGCAGGTGATCCTCCGCGATGCGCGTCAGCGGATCGCCGATGAAGCGCACATGATGCGTCTTGAGATCGTCGAGGCCACCGAAATAGTCGTACAGCTCGCCGGTCACCGGATCGGCATAGAGCGCGTTGATCGTGAAGTCGCGCCGGCTGGCGTCCTCGCGCCAGTCGTCGGTGTAGGCGACGGTCGCGCGGCGGCCGTCGGTCGAGACGTCGCGGCGCAGCGTCGTCACCTCGATCACCGTGCCATCGGCGACGGCCGTAATCGTGCCGTGCTCGATGCCGGTGGGCACCGCCTTGATGCCGCCGGCTTCGAGCCGCCGCACCACCTCGTCGGGCATCAGCCGCGTCGCGAGATCGACGTCGGCCACGGCCAAGCCGAGCAGCGCATCGCGCACCGCGCCGCCGACGATGCGGGCCTCGCCGTCGAGCGCCGCAAGGATGCGCCTGGCGCCCTCGCGTTCCATCCAGGGTTGCGGCGGCAGCTTCATGCCGCCTCGCGCATCAGCCGGCGCGCCAGATTGACGATGATGCCGGCGGTCGCGCCCCAGATATAATGGGTTTCCCATTCGATCGCGTAATAGCGGCGCATCCGGCCCTGCCACTCCTTCTCGTGCAGCTGATGATTAGCGGGATCGAGCAGGAAAGCGAGCGGCGCCTCGAACACCGCCGCCACCTCGGCCTCGGCGGGCACCAGCGGCAGGTCGGGCGGGATGACGCCGACGACTGGGATGATGCGATAGCCGGTGCCGGTCTCGTAGGCGTCGGTGGTGCCGATCACCCGCACCTGGCCGGGCGGAAGCGCCACCTCCTCATGCGCCTCGCGCAGCGCCGCCGCGACCGGCGTCGGGTCCTCCGGATCGATGCGCCCGCCAGGAAAGGCGACCTGCCCGGCGTGGCGTCGCAGCGTATCGGTACGGCGCGTGAGCAGCATGGTCGGCTCGGTGCGATCGACGATCGGGATCAGCACCGCGGCCGGGGTCAGCTCGCGCGCGACTCGTTCCGCACCGGCGTCGAAATCCCAGTCGCCGCGCAGTTGCGGATCGGGCGCCTCGCCCGCGAGCACCTGCCGGATCTGTTGAAGCAGGGTCATGCGGCCGGCTGATCGAAAGGGAAGAAGCTGCCGTTGCTCCACAGCCCGAGCGGCTCGTTGCCCTCCGCCAGCGCCAGCTCGACCAACTCGTAGAACAGCGGACGGGCGATCAGCGCCTCGAGCCCGCGGCGGACATGGAGATAGGGGCGCGGGCTGCCGTCCCGGTCGGTCTCGATGCGCAGGTGATTGTCGGGCCCGGCGATGACATAGTCGTCGGTGTTGAGACGGAAGGCGAGCTTTCGTGCAGCCCCCTCGCCTTCGCTCGTCATCTCGACCGCGACGAACGGCGCGTCCTCGACCTCGATATCGAGCTTTTCGACCGGCGTGACCAGCACGTGCCGGCCATCGGGCTCGCGCCGCAGGATGGTGGAGAATAGGCGCACCAGTGCCGGCCGGCCGATGCGTCCGCCGGCATGATACCAGCTGCCGTCCGCCGCGATCCGCATGTCGCTATCGCCGCAATGGCTCGGGTTCCACAGGTCGACCGGCGGCAGGCTGGCGTCGGCCAGAAGAGCCGCCACGTCGGCGAGCGAATGGCCGAGACTGTCGGTCGGGACATTTTGCGTGTTTGCGTCGGACATGGGCTGCTCACATATAGGGCGATGCGTTCCGCGTGTAACCGTTGGTGATGATGCTCGACCCCGACATGGCTTCCCGACCTGCCGCCGCTCCCTCCAACCCCGCCGACGCGGAAGCCGCCTTCGACCGGCTCGCCGCCGGTTTCGCCGACGCCCGCCGCGAGGTCGAGCGGGCGGTGATCGGCCAGCGCGCCGTCGTCGACCTGGCGCTGACCACGCTGCTCGCCGGCGGCCATGCGCTGATCGTCGGCCTGCCGGGGCTGGCCAAGACGCGGCTGGTCAAGGCGCTGGGCGCCGTCATGGGGCTCGACACGCGCCGCGTGCAGTTCACCCCCGACCTGATGCCATCCGACATCCTCGGCGCCGAGGTGCTGGAGACCGGCGCCGACGGCAGCCGCGCCTTCCGCTTCGTGCCCGGCCCGGTGTTCGGCCAGCTGGTGATGGCGGATGAGATCAACCGCGCCTCGCCGCGCACCCAGTCCGCGCTGCTCGAGGCGATGCAGGAGCATCAGGTGACGGTCGCGGGCGCCAGCCG
>JAEZQR010000265.1 GCA_023413015.1 Pseudomonadota bacterium | reverse complement strand
CCCAGCCGGCGCACCTCGCCGATGCGCGCGATCGTGGCCTCGCTGTCCTCGTTCGCCTCGCCGATGAAGGCGATGCCCAAGATCGGGATACGGCGCGCGCGTAAGCTCTCGATCGAGAGCAGGCTGTGGTTGATGGTGCCGAGCGATGTCCGCGCGCAGAGCACGACCGGCAGGTGCCAGCGGCGAAAGACGTCGGCAAAGACGAGATTGGGCGTGAGCGGCACCAGCAGGCCGCCCGCGCCTTCGATCACCAGCGCCCGCTCCGTCGCCGGCGGCGTCAGTGCCAGCGCCTGGATCGCGACATTCTCGTTCGCGGCCGCCAGGTGCGGCGAGGCCGGCAGCGACAGCCGATAGGCTTCCGGGTGAATATGTTCGGGCGGCAAGCCGCCCAGGCGCGCGACCAGCTCGCTGTCGGTCTCGCCCTCGAGGCCGGACTGGACCGGCTTCCAATAGTCGGCGCCAAGAGCGGCGCAGAGGGCGGCCGAGAAGACCGTTTTGCCGATGTTCGTGTCGGTGCCCGTGACGACGATCCGAAGACTCACGCTACCGGCTCCCCAAGAAGTGCCTCCAAGGCATCCACCAGACCATCGATGTCGGCCTCGGTCACGTTGAGCGTGATCGAGATGCGCAGCCGCGCGGTGCCCTCGGGCACGGTCGGCGGGCGGATACCACGAACGTCGAAGCCGGCCTGCTGAAGCGCGGCCGCCGTTTGCATCGCCCGCGCATCATTGCCCAGGATCACCGGCAGGATCTGCGAGCCGCTGTCGGGCACGCCCAGGCGGTCGGCAAACAGGGCGCCGGCGTGCCGGGCGAGACCATGGAGCGCGGCCCGACGCTCGGGCTCATGCGCGAGCAGGCGCAGCGCCTCGCGGACAGCCGCGGCCATCAATGGCGACGGCGCGGTCGAGAAGATGAAGGGCCGGCTACGATTGACGAGGAAGTCGCGCATCACTTCGGAGCCGCAAAGGAGCGCGCCCTCGCAGCCCAATGCCTTGCCGCAGGTCTTGAGTGTGATCACGTTTTCACACCCATCAAGGCCGGCGGCGAGCCCGCGTCCCTCAGGCCCGAACACGCCGACGGCATGCGCCTCGTCGATGAGCAGCATGGCATCGTGCCGGTCGGCCAGCGCCGCAAGATCGGCCAGCGGGGCCTGGTCGCCGTCCATCGAATAGAGGCTTTCGACCACGATCCAGACACGGCCGCTGTTGCCTTCGACGCGCCAGCGCCGGATCGCCTCCTCGAAGGCGCCGACATCGTTGTGGGCGACCGAGACCGCAGCTGCCCGACCCAGCCGCAGGCCTTCGTGCGCGCTGGCGTGGACGAGCGCATCATGGACGATCAGGTCACCGCGTTGGGGTAGCGTCGAGACGAGCGTCGCGTTTGCCGCATAGCCGCTGGAGAAGAACAGCGCGCGCTCCACCCCGAAGAATACGGCCGCCTCGGCTTCGAGCGCCTCATGCTCGGGATGGTTACCGCGCAGCAGGCGCGAGCCGCCCGCGCCGATCGGCACGCCGCGCGCGAGTGCCTGCTCGACAGCGTGGCGAAGCATGGGGTGCGACGTAAGGCCAAGATAGTCATTGGACGCAAAGTCGATGCCGGTCCGAGGACTCAGCGTGCGTCGGCGATTGCAGCCCGCCAGATCGGCGAGGTGCTGCTGGTGCTGGAGAAGCATGATGCCAGAGGAGATGACCCGGATACGACGGCGACCCTTGTAGGCGATAGCGATCGCAACGCAAGCGGCGCGGGCTCGTTCAGCCTAAGTCTGGAATTGGAAGGCTGGCCTGAGAAACAACTGGAGCGGGCGAAGGGATTCGAACCCTCGACTTCAACCTTGGCAAGGTTGCGCTCTACCCCTGAGCTACGCCCGCATCGCGAACCGCGTGAAGCGGTGATCCAGTTGAGGCGCGGCTGCTATCACAGCGCCTTCGGCCCGCGCAAGCATTAAAATGCAATCGGGGCCTCAGGCTTGGCATCCGCCACCCTCGCGCCCCATATGGGGCGCGACCGGAACAACGATCAAGGGGTAGCAGACGTGGCGAGCCTTTCCACCGCAGCGAGCGAACGTGCGAGCATCGAGGCATTCCGGCGCGACGTGATCGAGGGGTCGATGGACGCCCTCGTCGTCCTGCAGTTCACCGCCGAATGGTGCGGGCCCTGCAAGGCGCTCACCCCCGTTCTTGAGAAGGTGACCGCCGACTACGCCGACAAGGGCGTCAGATACGTCAAGGTCGACGTCGACAAGAATCAGACCATCGCCGCGCAGTTCCGCATCCAGTCGGTACCCACTGTTTATGCCGTGTTTCAGGGCCAGCCGATCGCCGACCTGACGCCCGCGCGCACCGAGGCGCAGGTGAAGCAATATCTCGACCAGATCCTCGCGCAGCTGCCGATCGGGGCCGGTGCGGAAGCCGCGAGCGCGGCTGACATCGAGCCGCTGATCGAGGCGGGCCAGGCGGCGCTCGGGGACGGCGCCTATGAGGAAGCCTACCGCATCTTCACCGCGCTCGCCGCCGAGGTGCCCGACCGTGCCGACGTGGTCGCCGGCGTTGCGCGTGCGCTCGTCGGCCTCGGCCGGCTCGACGAGGCGCAGGGCGTGCTCGGCAGCCTCCCCGCCGAATCGAAGGATGCGCCCGTCGTGCAGGCGCGCGCCGCGCTCGCGCTCGCCCGCGAGGCGGCCCCTGTCGCCGATCTCGAGTCCTTGCGCGCCCGCGTCGCGGCGAACCCCGACGATCTGGCTCAGCGCTACGAGCTGGCCGGCGGGCTGATGGCGCGCGGTGACCGTGATGCGGCTGCCGACGAACTCTTGGAGGTCATCCGTCGCGACCGCGCCTGGAATGAAGGCGCGGCGCGCGACCGGCTCTTGAAGCTGTTCGAGGCGGTGGGTCTCGAGGACCCGTGGGTGATGAACGTCCGTCGCCGCCTGTCGGCGATCCTCTTTTCATGACGCCGCACTTCAGCGCCGATACGCTTCCCGCCGAAATCCCGGTGTTCCCGCTGGCGGGCGCGCTGATGCTGCCGCGTGCCGAGCTGCCGCTCAATATCTTCGAGCCGCGCTATCTCGCAATGGTGCGCGACGCGATGGACGGGCACCGGCTGATCGGCATGGTCCAGCCGAAGGACGATACCGAGCCGCCGGCGCTCTACGAGGTGGGCGGCCTCGGCCGCATCACGCAGTTCGCCGAGACCGGCGACGGCCGCTTCCTCATCACGCTCGTCGGGCTCACCCGCTTCCGCATCGCCCGCGAGCTCGACGTGTCGACACCCTACCGCCAGGTCGTGCCCGACTTTGAACCTTACGCCGCCGACTGGCGCGAGCCCGATCCGCTGCCGGCCGCGGTGCGTGCCGACCTCGAGAACAGCCTGCGCGCCTATCTCGACACGCAAGGGCTGTCCGCCGACTGGGACGCGGTTTCGGGTGCGGACGACGAATCGCTCGTCAACACGCTGACCGCTGTCTGCCCCTTCGATGTCGCGGAGAAGCAGGCGCTGATCGAGGCCCCCTCGTTGCGCGACCGCGCCGGCGTGCTCTCGACGCTGATGGCCTTCGCGCTCCCCGCCGACGTAACCCAGGTGACGCTCCACTGATGCCCGAGATCGACCCCCGCCTCCTCGAGATCCTCGTCTGCCCGATGACGAAGACGCGCCTGCGCTACGACAAGGAAGCGCAGGAACTCATCAGCGACGCTGCCGGCCTCGGCTACCCGATCCGCAACGGCGTACCGATCATGCTGATCGAGGAAGCCCGCGAAATCCAACCTTCGGAGTCTCCTAAGGGGCGCCGGTTCGTCGGCCATCCGCCAAATCCAATCTGGCGCTAGCAGGGCGCGCCTTCGGGGTTGCAATAGGCGCCCCCGATGACGGACTTGTCGAGATTGTCTTTCGATTCACGATTGATGAGCGCCCAGTCGGACTTGGTGCCGCATGTCTTCTTCTGAATAAGGCGGCTCCCGGTGGTCGTGCTGACCCGGCAGATTTGGCGCTTGCCGTCTTGGGGCCTTGCTGCAGAGGAAGCGACCGGCGCAGCCGCGTCAGATGGGGCTACATCAGGCGCCGCAAGAAGCAGCAGCATCACGATCGTTCCACTCATCGCGTCTCTCTCATGCGAGCACCAACGAATGCTCAACGTTTAGTGTCAAACTATAGAGAGTGGGCAGGGTGTTCTGCCGAGTCAAGCACCGTTGTAGCGCAGTAACTAAACATGCCGTGAGGCGGATGAGGCCTCCTAGACTGCTAACCCCTGTAGCAGCTTCGGCAGGTCGCCGGTCTCGCCGCGCGCCTCGGCCATGAAGAAGCGCTTCAATGGCGGCAGGCGATGGACCGCCGCGAGCCCCAGCCGCCGCACCGCCGCGGCTGGGCGGCCGGGAATGCCGAACAGCCGGGTCAGCAGGTCGGTCGCGCCCGCCACCATCGCATTGTCAAGCCGCCGCCAGCGCTGATAGCGTTCGAGCACCGCCGGCTCGCCGAGGTCGAGGCCCAGCCGCGCGGCTTCGACCAGCACCTCGGCGAGCGTCGCCACGTCGCGCAGCCCCATGTTGAGGCCCTGACCTGCGATCGGATGGATGCCGTGCGCGGCGTCGCCGATCAGCGCCAGCCGCTCGTCGATGTAGCGCTCGGCATGATGGAAGCCGAGCGGGTAGGAGGATCGCGGCGCGATCAGGCGCAGCTCGCCCAGGAACCCGCCCATCCGCTTTTCCAGCTCGGCCACCATCGCCCGCTCGGGAAGCTCCAGATAGGCCGGCGCATCCTCGGACCGCACCGACCACACGATCGCCGATCGCGTGCCGGGAACCGCGTCGGTCGCGCCGTTCGGCGCGCCGGCCGCTTTCATCGGCAGGATGGCGAAGGGGCCCGTGGGATAGAACAGCTCGAACGCGATGTTGCCGTGCGGCACCTCATGCTCGATCATCGTGACGATCGCGGTGTGGTCATACTGCCAGCGGCCCGTGCGGATGCCGGCCGCCTCGCGCACCGCGGACCGGCGGCCGTCCGCCGCGATCACCAGCGGCGCCGTGAGCACCGTGCCGTCGTCCAGCTCGACGGTCGCGCCGGTCGCCTCGCGCCGGATGTCGCGGTAGCGCGCCGGCGCGAACAGGCGCAGGTTCGCCGCCTCCTTCGCGGCTTCGATCAGCGCGACGCGCAGCACGCGATTCTCGAACATATAGCCCAGCGGGCCGGTGTCGCCCTCGCGCGCGTCGAAGTGCAGGTGAAGCGGCGACAGCCCGTCGGTGACGCGGATCTCGTTGATGGCGCAGCCGTGCGGCGCCAGCCGCTCCATCAGCCCGATCGCCTCGAACATCCGCGCCGAGGCGCTGGCGATGGCCGAGGCCCGTCCGTCGAAGCCCGGCGCGAGCGTCGTCGACAGATCGGCGCTGTCGACCACCGCGCTCGACAAGCCATGCGCATCGAGCGCCAGGGCCAGCGTCATGCCGACCAGTCCGCCGCCGATGATGATCACGTCGCTGCTGTGCATGGCTCCTCTTAGGCTTCTCGCGCCCGAAGCCCAAGCCTGCCGATCAAGCGGTGTCGTTCACCAACCGACGCATCGGGCCGGCGGCACCTCGACTGTCGGCTGGAGGCCACACCTTGATCGGAATTTTTTGCGCGGCTGCACAGGCGCTTGACCGTTAACCAAGCTTGACTGAAAGCTGCGGCGCTCAAGGGGCACGGGGGCTTTCATGGCAAAGGGGCAGGCGATCAGGCGGTCGTCGTTGCTGCCCGATTCGTGGGTGGCGACGATGAAGACGGCGGCGCGCGTCGCCGGCGGGGCGGCGCTCGTCGTCCTCGCCGTGGCGCTGGCGCTGGCGCTGGCGAGCTTCAACGCGGCCGACCCGTCGCTCAACCACGCTACCGCGCGCCTGCCCACCAACCTGCTCGGCAGCTTCGGCGCCGGCTTCGCCGACCTGCTGTTCCAGACCTTCGGGCTGGCGTCGGCGTTGACGCTGCCGCTCGTCGCCGCGATCGGCGTGCGCATCGCCCGTGGTCAGCCGCTCGCCGCCTGGCGCCGCTATGTGGCCGCGACTTTCGCCGCGATCGTGATCGCCGCGATCGCGCTCGGCGGCACCGGGCTGCCCGCGGAATGGCTGCCGGCGGGTCTGGGCGGGGCGGTCGGCTTCATCGGCCGTGGGATGCTCGATGCCGCGATGGCGGCGCTCCCGCCCGACGTGCCGCCGCTCGCCGTCGCGGTGGTGCCGGTCGCGCTTCTGGGGTTGGCGGCCACCGCGCTGTTCCTATGGGGCCTGGGCGTCGACCGCGACGACTGGCGGGCGCTGTTCGACGGCCTGCGCCGCGATTCGCTCGATTATGACGAGATCGACGAGGATGCGTTCGACCTCGATGACGAGGAAGACGAGGACGAGGTGCCGGCAGCCCGCGCGCGGACCGCGCGGCCCGCGCCCGAGGAGGTCTCGCCGGAGACCGCCGCCGCCCCGCGCGCCCGCATCCTGGGGCGCACCGCAGCGCCCACGCCGTCGAAGCGCGCCGCGCGCGAGCGCCAGCCCTCGCTCGACCTCGGCGACGCCTATGCGCTGCCGTCGCTCGGCCTGCTGAAGGAACCGCCCAAGCCGACGGGTCAGAAGGTCGATGCCGCTGCGCTCGAACAGAATGCCCGCCTGCTCGAATCGGTGCTCGAGGACTTCGGCGTCAAGGGCGAGATCGTCGAGGTCCGCCCCGGCCCCGTCGTCACCATGTATGAGCTCGAGCCCGCCCCCGGCATCAAGGCGAGCCGCGTCATCGGCTTGGCGGACGACATCGCCCGCTCGATGTCGGCGATCTCGGCGCGCGTCGCCGTCGTGCCCGGCCGCAACGTCATCGGCATCGAACTGCCGAACGCGCGCCGCGAGATGGTGTCGCTGTCGGAGCTGCTGGCCTCGACCGCGTTCGAGGACCAGACCGCCGCCCTCCCGCTCGTGCTCGGCAAGAACATCGCGGGCGATCCCGTGGTCGCCGACCTCGCGCCCATGCCGCACCTGCTCATCGCCGGCACCACCGGCTCGGGCAAGTCGGTGGGGTTGAACTGCATGATCCTGTCGCTGCTCTACCGGCTGACGCCCGAGCAGTGCCGCATGATCATGATCGATCCGAAGATGCTCGAGCTGTCGGTCTACGACGGCATCCCGCACCTGCTCTCGCCCGTCGTTACCGAGCCGGCGAAGGCGATCCGTGCCTTGAAGTGGGCGGTCGAGCAGATGGAGGACCGCTACCGGATGATGGCGAGCATCAACGTGCGCTCGCTCGCCGGCTTCAATCAGCGCGTCCGCGAGGCGAAGGCCAAGAACCAGCCGTTCACCCGCCGCATCCACACCGGCTACGACCCCGAGACTGGCCAGCCGATCTACGAGGTCGAGACGCTGGAGTTCGAGCCGCTGCCGCTCGTCGTCGTCGTCGTCGACGAGCTGGCCGACCTGATGATGACCGCCGGCAAGGAGGTCGAATTCCTCATCCAGCGCCTCGCGCAGAAGGCGCGCGCCGCCGGCATCCACCTCATCATGGCAACGCAGCGGCCGTCGGTCGACGTCATCACCGGCGTCATCAAGGCGAACCTGCCGACGCGCATCTCCTTCTCGGTGACCAGCAAGATCGACAGCCGCACCATCCTCGGCGAGCAGGGCGCCGAGCAGCTGCTCGGCAAGGGCGACATGCTCTACATGCCCGGCGGCAAGCAGATCGCCCGCGTCCACGGCCCCTTCGTCTCCGACGAGGAGGTCGAGGCGGTGGCCGCGCACTGGAAGGACCAGGGGATGCCGGATTACGTCTCGGCGGTCACCGAGGAGCCGGCGGACGGCGGCGACGGTCTCGGCCTCGACTTCGGCGGCGGTGCCGACGACGAGGAGGCGGACCTCTACCGCCGTGCCGTGCAGGTGGTCGCCGAAAGCCAGAAGGCGTCGACCAGCTACATCCAGCGTCAGCTCCGCATCGGCTACAACAATGCCGCGCGCCTCATCGAGCGCATGGAGAAGGACGGCTACGTCGGTCAGGCCGATCACGTCGGCCGCCGCGAGGTGCTCGTCGATCCCGACGGACAGCGCCTCTAAGGCAGGATCGCCCCTCCGCCGTCACCCCCGCGAAAGCGCGGGATCCACCCACCCGTCCCGCCATCCTCCAGCGCTCATGCTGAGCCCTTCGGCGTCGCTCAGGACAGGCTTGTCGAAGCAGCGTCCAGCCTGCCTCAACGGCAGTGCAGTGCTCGCCCTCGACAGGCCTATCCCGCGCCGCCGGCCTGTCAGTCGTTTCAGCCCTCGCTGCGGGGCAGGCACTTTCACAAAAAAGCTCGCGCCTTCAGCGGGGGTTTATCCAGCCGATGCAAGTAGACGTGGCATGATCCGTTTCGATTCGCTCCCCAACCGAACCTCCAAGCTGCTCGCGAGCGCTGCCGTGCTCGTCCACCTCGCGTCACCGGCGCACGCGCAGGAAGCGCCGCAACCGGCCATCGACCAGCCGCCGGCGGATACCGGCGCCGACGTGGAGTCCGTCGACGAAGCGGAGGAGATCCAAGTCATCGCGCGGCGCGAGCCCGGCACGGTGATCGGCAACATACCGCCCGAGAATCAGCTCAATTCGCGCGACATCCGCGCCTACGGCGCATCCAGCGTCGCCGAGCTGCTGCAGGCGATCGCGCCGCAGACCGCGAGCGGCCGCGGCCGCGACTCCGGCGCCCCGGTCGTGCTCCTCAACGGCCGACGCATCTCGGGCTTCCGCGAAATCCGCGACCTGCCGCCCGAGGCGATCCTTCGCCTCGACATCCTGCCCGAGGAGGTCGCGCTCAAATATGGCTACCGGGCCGACCAGCGCGTGGTGAACGTCGTGCTGCGCCCGCGCTTCCGCTCGACGACGGCGCGGGTCGAGGGCGGTACCGCGACCGAGGGCGGCCGCAGCAGTGGCGAGGCCGATGTCACCCGCCTGCTCCTCGGCGAGAACGGCCGGACGACGCTCAACCTCCACCTCGAAGGCGCAACGCCGCTCAAGGAAAACGAGCGCGACATCGCGCTTGCCGGCCCGGCGACGCCCGATCCGCGCGATTTTCGCACGCTGCTCGGCTCGCGCCGGCTGGCGCGGGTCGGCGGCACGGTCAACCGCACCCTGTTCGGCAATGTGTCGACGACCTTCGACGGCCAGCTCGAGCTTTCCGACGGCCGCTCGCTGCTCGGGCCTTCGGCCGCAACCATCGGTGAGGCGCTGGCGCGCGATACCGACAATGCTTCCGGGCATCTCGGCCTGGCGATGAACGGCGATTACGGGCGTTGGCGCTGGTCGCTGACCGGCAGCTATGATCTCGCACGCAATCTGACGCTCACCGATCGCGAGGATGTCGAGACTGCGCTTCTGCGCCGGGACCGGGCTCGGTCGACGACCGAAACCGGCGCGCTCGACTTCGTCGCCAACGGGCCGCTGTTCGCGCTGCCGGCCGGCCAGGCGACGGCGACCGTGAAAGTCGGCGGCGACACGCGCGATCTCGAGAGCCGCGCGCGACGCGGGCTCGCGGAAACGACGACCGACCTCGGCCGCGACCGCGCGAGCGCGTCGCTCAACCTCGACCTGCCGATCGCGAAGCGGGACGATGTGCTGCCCGCGCTCGGCAACCTCTCGCTCAACGCCAATGCCGAGGTCGAGGAGCTGTCCGACTTCGGGACGCTGACGACCCTCGGCGGCGGCCTTTACTGGTCACCCGTTCGGCCGCTCAACCTGATCGCGTCCTACACCCGCGAGCAGGGGGCGCCCGGCCTGCAGCAGCTCGGCGATCCGCTGCTGGTCACGCCCAATGCGCGCATCTTCGATTTCCGTACCGGCCAGACGGTGCTGGTCGATGCGGTCACCGGCGGCAACCCGGAGCTGAGCTACGACACGCGCAAGGTGTTCAAGCTGGGCGGCACCCTCCGCCCGTTCGAGAAGGCCAATCTCGATCTGCGCGCCGATTATATCCGCACCCGCATCGACGATCCGGTCGCACGTTTCCCCGGGCCGACCGCGGCGGTTGAAGCCGCTTTCCCGGACCGCTTCACCCGCGACGACGCCGGCGAACTGCTTCGCGTCGACCTGCGGCCGGTCAACTTCGACCGTTCGGCGCGCGACGAGCTGCGCTGGGGCGTCAACTTCACCAAGCCGCTGCAATCCCGGCGCCCGCCGCAATCCTTCATCGATCAGATGCGGCGGGCGCGCCAGCCTTCCGGCGAGGCGCCGCCGGCCGATCGGCCGGCGGTCGCGGATGGCGACCGTCCGCGGTTCGGAGGTGGCGGTCCCGGCATGCGCGGCGGTTTCGGCGGTCGTCAGGGCGGGCGGCTGCAGCTGTCACTCTATCACACGCTGCTCCTGAAGGACGAAGTCCGCATCCATCCCGACCTGCCGATACTCGACTATCTTGGCGGCGAAGCGGCAGAGGGCGGCTCGGGGCGTCCGCGCCACCGCGTCGAGGCTGATGCCGGCTGGTTCAACAACGGTTTCGGCGCGCGCCTGTCGGCCAACTGGCAGAGCGGCAGCGAGGTGCAGGGCGGCCCGTCGGGCGAGCTCGACTTCGCGCCGCTGGCCAAGTTCGACCTGCGCCTGTTCGCCAATTTGGGCGAGCAGTTCGAGCTGGTGGCAAAGCATCCGTGGCTGCGCGGAACGCAGGTGCGGCTCGGCGTCACGAACATCTTCGATACCAAGCAGAGGGTGCGCGACGCGGCCGGGTTGGTACCGATCAACTATCAGCCCGACCTGCTGGACCCGCAGGGCCGCACGATCAGCATCTCGATCCGCAAGCTGTTCCTGCCCCCGCCGCGCTACTTCCGTCAGGAGCGGACGCCGCAATCCTAGCGGGCGTGCAGGTCAGGCAGCAGCTATCCGGCCTTTGCAACGGCCGCGTCGATCTGCCGTTTGGCCGATGCATGCGCGTCCCGCGCGCAGGTGCGCACGTCGGGCGTCCCGCCGGGATACTTCCTGTCGAGTTCCTGGCAGACCTCCTGCGCCGCGTCCCTGACGCGCTTCTCAAGGGCGGTCCGGCCGTCCGGAGTGCGCAGGTTCAGATCGCGGTAACCGACGGCGGCGGACAGGCTGAGCAACTCGATCCCCTCATTGACCGAGCGGCTGGGGAGCCTGGTGCGGCGCGGGGCGGTGATCGTGATGGTCGGTTCGCTGGCGCCGGTCTGGGCCTGCGCCTGGGCCGGCGCACCGATGGGCACCAGCCCGCCGGCGATGGCCGCCAGCAAGAGGCCATTGCGAAGGCGTGGTGAATGATGATGTCCCATGATCCACTCTCCCTCATCGTCACTGCAAAAGACGCAGGCCCGGCGGATCGGCAGTTCAGCCCCGGAGAAAGCCGATACGCGAAAGCGGGACACAGCCTCGCTCGGGACCCTGTCCTGACTAGCAGTCCGTGGAATCCTCACCATCCGGATTGTTACTTATGACGATGCCCACCGGGCGGAGCCCGGATTGCGGCGGCGGGTGGCGCCGGCTACGCAGGCGCCCCATGCGGTGGGCGTTCGATCAATCTTCCTGGGTTCAAGCGGGCGCGCTTTTCCGTCGTCGCACCGCTGCGCTCCTGCTGGTGCTCGCCGCGCATGTGCTGCTGGTAGTCATGCTGCTGCGCCTGACGCCACCGACGCCGCCGTCGGGGCCCGTGGTGACGCCGTTCCAGCTGCTGCCCGATCGGCA
>JAEZQR010000133.1 GCA_023413015.1 Pseudomonadota bacterium | reverse complement strand
CGCTTGTCGCCGAAATCCTCGAGCAGGATCAGCCCCTGGTCGAGATCGACCGCGAGCGCGCGCGGCGCGGCGAAGCCGAGGCCGACGAGGTGCGCGGCGAGATCGAGGAAGGGCCGGCTGTCCTCCTTGTCGGGCGGCGCGTCCATCAGCACGGCGGTTCGCGCACCGTCCACCACGCGGAAGTAGCGGCGGAACGAGGCGTCGCCGGCAAGCGGCACGATCGCGGCACCCGCCCAGCCATTTTCGGCTAGGAAAGCGGGGGCGGACTCGGGGGGAACCATCACAGCGGCCATCGTGACTCCCAAGCGGGCGGCACCTCGGCTGTCAAGCGCCGTTCGGGCTCCCCCGCGCCATCGAGCCGCAGGCGGAGCGCGTGCGGCGGCAGATAGCGCCCCAGCCGCTCGGGCCATTCGATGATCACCAACGCGGTATCGAACGCCTCCTCCAGCCCGAGTTCGATCGCTTCCTCAGGGTCTTCGAGGCGGTAGAGATCACAGTGCCAGACCGGCAGCCGCATCTCGGGAGGCTCGTAGGTCTGGATCAGCGTGAAGGTCGGGCTCGGCGCCTCGCCTTCAAGGCCGAGGCCGTGCAGCAGCCCGCGCGCGAGCGTCGTCTTGCCCGCGCCCAGCTCGCCCGACAGCGCGATCACGTCGCCGACGCGCGCGACCTCCGCCAGCCGCGCGCCGAACGCCTCCACCGCTTCGGGCCCCTGCAGCACGATCATTGCGCGACCGCCGGCTGGGCGATGGGCTGCCTGCGCGGCAGGCGCACGGTGACCGTCGTGCCGAGGCCGGTCTTCGAGGCCAGATCGACGCTGCCGCCATGCAGCTCGACGAACTGGCGCACGAGCGAGAGGCCCAGACCGACTCCCTGGCTTCCGGCGTTCGAGCCCTTGCGGAAGCGGTCGAACACGATCGCCTGCTCGCCGTCGGGGATGCCGACGCCGCTGTCGATGACGCGGAAGATGACGCCGCGCGCATTGCCGTCGGCGGAAAGCTCGACGCGACCGCCCTGCGGCGTGAAGCGGATCGCGTTCGTGACGAGGTTGTAGAGCGCCTGCTTGAGGCGGCGCTCGTCGCCTTCGAGCGTGCCGACGCCCGCCCCGATCGCAACCGTGACCGACAGCCCGCGCGTCTGGGCCGCATCCGCCGCCATCGCGACGACCGAGCGCGCCAGCCGCTCGGCGTCGATGTCGACGATGTCGAGCGCCAGCTGGCCTGCCTCGGTGATCGCGAGGTCGAGGATATCGTCGATCATCAGCTGCAGCCGATCCGAGGAGGTGACGATCGAGGCGACATATTCCGCCTGCCGCGGGCTGAGCTCGCCCGCATAGCCGGCCGCCAGCATCTCGCCGAAGCCGCTGATCGCGGTCAGCGGCGTGCGCAGCTCGTAGGAGATGTTGGCGACGAAGGCCGACTTCAGCCGGTCGGCGGCTTCGAGCGCGTCGTTGCGGTCGCGCAGCGCGGTTTCGATGCGCAGGCTGTCGGTCACATCGAGATAGGTGAACAGCGCATTGCCGTCGGGCAAGGGCACGGCCGCGAATTCGAGCGTGCGGCCGTCACGCAGGCCGACGCGCCCCGATCGCGGCTCGCGGCGGTCGGACGCCGTCGTGATCCGGATGATCTCACGCACCTGGATGCTGCGCATGGGATCGATGACCATGCTCGACGTGGTCGCCAGCAGCTCGTCGACGTGCGGCTTGCCGGCGAGCTGTTCGCGGTCCAGCGCCCACAATTCGGCAAAGCGCATGTTCGCCAGCTGCAACCGCCCGTCCGCGCCGAACACCGCCACCGCCTCGTGCAGGTTGTCGAGCGTCGCCTGCTGCACGCGGACCAGCGTGTCGCGCGACGAGGCGAGCTTGAGCTGCTCGGTCCGGTCCTCGAACACGAACAGCAGGCCGCCGCTCGGGTGCGGCTGGGCGATCACCCGGATGACGCTCGAATCGGGGAGCGGCCAGGTCTCCTCGATCGGGCGCACGGCGTCGGTGAACCAGGCGCGGCGCGCCCGCCGCCACGACGGGAAATCGCGCTGCTCGGGCAGCCGGCGCGCTTCGCGCATCCGGTCGAGGACATGCTCGAACTCGGGGGCTTCGTCGAGCCAGACCGGATCGAGCCCGAACAGGTGGCCGAAAGCCTTGTTGTGGAAGACGAGCGTGCGATCGGCCGCGAACCGCGCGACGCCCGCCGACAGCCGGTCGAGCGCCTCGCGCTGGGCACGCTCCAGCCGCTCCCGCTCGTCGCGCGCCACCTCGCGGTCGGTCACGTCGACGGCATAGCCGCCGACGCCGTGCTCGCCGAGCGGGACGTCGACGATGCTCAGTATCCGCCGCTCCTCGCCCAGGATCACCGCCTGCTCGCGCTGCTGCGCCTCGCCGGTGTCGCGAGCGCGGCGGGCGCCGGCGTGCGGCGGCCCCATCGTGCCCTGCGCCAGCTCGGCGCCGCGCTCGATCGCCTGCTCGGCACTCTCGGCCTGTACCGCCTGCGCATAGGCGGCGTTGACCTGGCACAGCCGGAGGGCCCCGTCGCGGCGCCAGATGGGATAGGGCGTCGCCTCGATCAGCGCCCGCGCGGCGGCCAGTTGCTCGGTCAGCCGCTGCTTGTCCTGCTCGAGCGCCTTGAGCGCCAGATGGGTGTCGGTGGTGTCTCTGAACCACACGACGACGCCTTGCTCGCCCACCACCTCCACGGGTGCGGGTTGCCCTTGCGCGAGCAGGACGCGGTTCGAACCATTGGCCCGGATCAGACGGGTGAAGGCGTTGCCCGACACCGCAAGCGCGACGATGTCCGCATGCAACGCTGCATAGTCGTCGCCCCGAAGGCCGCTCTCGTCGCCGCGCGGCGCCAAATCGTCCAGCCGCTCAACCTTGTGATCGACATTGAGCCAGCCGCGCAGCGCGTCGGAGCAGAAGGCGGCACCGTTCATGCCGACGACGAGATAGGCGCTGGGCGCGGTGGCCAGCAATCCGCGCAGCCGCAGCCCCCAAGTCTGCGCGACCTGCGCCTGAAGACGCACGCGCGCGCCGCGGATGATCGCCCAGACCGCGAAGGCCAGCCAGGCGGCGGCGACGATCGCGGTGATCGACAGGTTCGCCGTGCGGTCCTCCAGCGTCAGAGCGAACGCCGGCGCTGGCCACAACAGGCCACCGCCGACAACCAGCCGAAGAACACCCCACACGCCCACGGCGCGCAGCATAGCGATGCGCATGGCCCAACAGCAAGAAGGCCGCGCCACCGTAATGGGTGGCGCGGCCTCGATTCCGCTAAAAAATACGGAGCTTAGTAGCGGTAGTGATCGGGCTTGAACGGCCCCTGCGGGCTTACGCCGATGTAGCTCGCCTGCTTGTCGCTGAGCTTGGTCAGATGCACGCCGAGCTTCTCGAGGTGCAGCGCCGCCACCTTCTCGTCGAGGTGCTTCGGCAGGACGTAGACCTTGTTCTCGTAGCGATCGTTGTTGGTCCACAGCTCGATCTGGGCGAGCACCTGGTTGGTGAAGCTCGCCGACATCACGAAGCTCGGGTGGCCGGTGGCGCAGGCGAGGTTCACGAGGCGGCCCTTGGCGAGCACGATCAGGCGCTTGCCGTCGGGGAAGATCACCTCGTCGACCTGCGGCTTCACCTCTTCCCACTTGTAGTTGGCGAGCGCCGCGATCTGGATCTCGCTGTCGAAGTGGCCGATGTTGCAGACGATCGCCCGGTCCTTCATCGCCCGCATATGGTCGAGCGTGATGACGTCGGCGTTGCCGGTGGCGGTGACGAAGATGTCGGCGATCGGCGCCGCCTCTTCCATCGTCACGACCTGATAGCCTTCCATCGCCGCCTGCAGCGCGCAGATCGGGTCGATCTCGGTGACGAGCACGCGCGCGCC
>JAEZQR010000106.1 GCA_023413015.1 Pseudomonadota bacterium | reverse complement strand
AGCTCGCGCCTATATCCGCCGCGCCCGAACACGGCCGTGGCAGCGTAGCTCAGTTGGTGAGAGCGCCGGATTCATAACCCGGAGGTCGGCAGTTCAAGTCTGCCCGCTGCTACCACTTCCCAGCCATCCCAAGCATCGATCGGCCAGCGCCTGCGCGGATTCGGCGCTGGCGAAGGTGTGCATCGCGTCGGCGATCGTTGCCGTGTCGATATCGGGGCGAGCGCGCAGCCGGCGGAAGGGCGCGCTCTTCCACAGCGCGGCAAAGGCCTGCGCCGTGGCATCGCGCTCCGCGAGGATGACGAGAATCGGCCGGTCGAAGCGGCGAAGTCCCTCGGCCATGTCGCGGGCGAGCTGAGGTGTCGGTTCGGGACGAGCGACGCGCAGCAGGCCGCGTACGGCCTTGCGCAGGTCGAGGCCGCCACGCGCCAGCCGCAGCCATTCGCGCGGATTCGTCAGCCGTTCGCGATAGCGCGCCGCCACCGCCGCCCGCGGGGGAAGGTCGGCAGGCTCGTCGCCGTCGCGCGTCCAGGGGTTGACGAGAATCAGGCCATCGACGCCGAGCGCGGCGCCGTGGAGCGCCAGCGCCGCCGCGCCGTCGCACAACCCCCAGCCGATCACGCGCCGCAGCTTGGGGTGGGCCGCGCGCATCGCCGTCACCGCGGCTGCAAGGTCGGGGGCACTGTCGCGGAAGCCCGGATCGATGCCGTCGCTGTCGCCGACGCCCCGCCGGTCGAAGCGCAGCGCGGGATGGCCGGCCGCCGCCAGCCGGTCAGCGAGATCGACGAAGCCGCGGTGCGATCCGGCACGCGTCTGTACGCCGCCGGTGACGATCACCACGCCGGTATCGCCGTCCGCCGGATGCGCCATACCGGCGAGCGTCGCGCCTTCGCAGGCGAAGGTCAGCGGGTGCCGCATGCCGCGATCCACTGGGCGATGTCCTCGGCGATCTCGGCTGCGAGCCTGTCCGCCGCGACCGGCTCGGCTTGCCGCCAAACCAGCGGCCCTTCAAACATGCGGTCGGCCGTGTCGCCCGTGACATCCGCAGTCCGCGTCGGCACGCCGCTTTCGGCGGCCCGCGCCGCGCGCAGATCGGCGGCGAGCCTGGGCGAGATCGGATAGCCGGCGAGTTCCACCGTCTCGCGGGACAGGCGCTCGGTAAGCTCCGCGGTCGTTACGGGCGTCCCGCGTTCCTGATCCGCCGCGACGCGCGCGCGCATCAGTTCGCGCAGCAGCCGCTCGCCGGAGACGACCGGCGCGAGCCGATAGTGCGACCGGGCCGGCACGGCGTCAGCCAGCAACGTACCGCCGCGGAGCGAGAAGGAATGGAAGCTAGATGAAGGGCTTGCCAAGATATGTTCTGAAAGTGCGCGAAGCGATTCGCGCCACAGTTCCCAGTCCATCGCGGTGCCCGGTAGCTCGCTGTCGCCAGTGCCCGGCAGGTCGGGGAGCCAGCTTCCGATGCCGGCTTCGGCGAGCCGCTGCCCGATCCCGGCGAGGAGGCGCCGCGTGCGGTTCATCTCCTCGAACAGCGGCGGGACGATCAGGAGCTGCGCGCCCTCGCGCGGGCCGCGCACGACGCAGGGCAGGATGGCGACAGCGGTTTCGATCAGCCGGAGGTCGAAGCTCGCGGCTGCCGCGCTCAAGCCGCGACCTTGGCCTTGGCGAAGGCGACGAGCGAGCCGAAGGTGGCGAACAGCTCGCCATCGACGTCGTCGTCGTCGATGATGATGCCGAGCCGGTCCTCGAGCTCGGTGAGAAGGCCCGCGACCGCCATCGAATCGAGTTCCGGCAGCGCGCCGAACAGCGGCGTGTCGGCTGTCAGCCCGGCGGCCGTCGCCGGCTTGAGCGCCAGCACGTCCGCCAGCACGCGCCGTACCGTCTCGGTCACATCGTCCGCAGGAATCATCTGGCTCGCCTGGCCCATCATCCGACTGAATACCCTAAGTTCGGGTGGCTTTGACAGGCGGGCCTTATAGTGCGAGGGCGGCGGAAGGCAACATAACCACAGGCGCAAGCGTTGGTCGGCTGACGATGGGATGGGCGGTAACCTACCGGACGCTGGGGCCGAAAGGCTTTGCCTCCTACGCGCTGGCGCGGGCGGCGAGCGCCATGCCGCATACCGCCTACCACCGCTATTATATCGTCGCCGTGCCGCGCGCGGGCATGCCCGCCATGCCCCGCGGACACAGCGTGCGCGCGCTGAACGTCAGCGAAATCAACTATATCGCGGCCGGACTTGAGCTGACGCCCGAAGTGATCGACTTCCGGTTGCGGCAGGGAATGTGCTGCCTTGCCGCCTTTCGCGGCGAGCGGCTGCTCGGTGTCACCTGGCTGACCGAGAAGCCGTTCGACGAGGACGAGGTCGCCGTCCGCTTCGTGCCGCCGCCGGGGGCGGCCTGGGATACCGGCCTCTACATCAGGCCGGAGGATCGCGGCGGCCGCGCGTTCGCCGCTCTTTGGGCCGGCACCGCCGAATGGCTTGCCGACCGCGGGCTCAACTGGTCGGTCAGCCGGATCAACGACTATAACGACGTCTCGTGGCGCTCGCATGCGCGCATGGGCGGCCGCCGGCTCGACACGCTCGCCGCGTTCCGCATCGGCGACCATCAGTGGATCATGAGCGCACGACCCCGCCATGTGCGGCTGCGCGACGGCGTGCAGCCGCCGGTGCTCCTGCTGCCGATGCCCGGGGTGGCGTCGTGAACCGTCTCGACGAGCTGCTGGCCTGCGGCGCACGCGATGCGCTCGCGCTCGTCCATGGCGACCGCCGGCTGAGCTATGCCGAACTCGACGCGCTCGTCACCGCGGCGGCCGGCGCCTTCGTCAGCCGTGGCATCGAGCCGGGCGACCGGATCGCCGTCTATTCGCCCAAGACGATCGAGGCAGTCGCCGCGATGTTCGCCGCCGCGCGCGCCGGCGCCGTGCTCGTGCCGGTCAACCCGGTCCTCAAGCCCGCCCAGGTCGCGCATATCCTCGCCGACAGCGGCGCGCGCCTGATCGCGACGCCGCGCGCGCGCGCCGATCAGCTCCGCGACGCCGAGGCGCTGGGCGAAGCCGACGTCATGACCCTGGAGGAGGGGTGGCGGGCCGACGCTTCGTCCGTGCTGCCGCCCGCCGGGTCCGCCGATGAACTTGCCGCGATCCTCTATACCTCGGGCAGCACCGGCCGCCCCAAGGGCGTCATGCTCTCGCACCGCAACCTGCTGCTGGGGGCGGAGAGCGTCGCCGCCTATATCGGCAACCGGCCCGACGACCGTATCCTCTGCGTGCTTCCGCTGAGCTTCGATGCCGGCTTCAGCCAGCTCACGACCGCCTTCCGGTCGGGCGCCGCCGCGGTGCTGCTCGACTATCTGACCCCGCGCGACGTCGTGAAGGCAGTCGAACGGCATGGCGTCACTGGCATCACCGGGGTGCCGCCGCTCTGGATCCAGCTCGCCGAGGCCGACTGGCCCGAGGCCGCGCGCCGTTCGTTGCGGTACATGGCCAATACCGGCGGCCGCATGCCGGTGCGCGTCACCCGCCGCCTGCGGATGCTGTTTCCCGACGCCCGGCTGTTCCTGATGTACGGGCTGACCGAAGCCTTCCGCTCGACCTATCTCGACCCCAGCCTCGTCGACGAGCGTCCGGAGTCAATCGGTACGGCCATTCCCAACGCCGAGGTCTTGGTCGTTCGCCCCGACGGCCGCGAGGCCGGAACCGACGAACCTGGCGAACTCGTACATGCCGGCCCGCTCGTCGCGCAGGGCTATTGGCGCGATCCGGCCCGCACCGCCGAACGTTTCCGCCCGGCGCCGGCCTGGTCGAAGCTTGGTGGCACGGCGGCCTGGTCGGGCGACACCGTGCGCCGCGATGCCGACGGGCTCCTCTACTTCGTCGGCCGCACCGACGAGATGATCAAGACCAGCGGCAACCGCGTCAGCCCGACCGAGATCGAGGAAGGGGCCTATGCCACCGGCGCGGTCGCCGAGGCGGTCGCGTTCGGCGTGCCCGACGAGCGGCTGGGCCAGTCGATCCTGCTGATCGCCAGCCCGGCGAACGGCCATGCCGTCGAGGAAGCCGAAGCCACCCTGCGCGGCGCCATGGCCGCCGCCTTGCCCGGCTACATGCTGCCCAAGCAGATCATCTGGCTGGCGCAGCTGCCGCGCAACGCCAACGGCAAGCTCGACCGGACCCGCCTGCGCGAGGAGCACGTCGCCTGATGCATATCCCGCCCGGTTTCGCGGCCGTCGATGGCGAGCTTGGCATTGCCGGAAAGCCGGCGAGCCACTGGGTGGCAGAAGCCGGCGGCACGCCGCTGTTCGTCTACAACCGCGCGCTGATCGCGGCGCGCATCGAGCAGCTGCGGTCGACGCTGCCGGCCGGCGTGCACATCCACTACGCCATCAAGGCCAATCCGATGCCGGCGCTGGTCGACTGGATGGCCCGCCGGGTCGACGGGCTCGATGTCGCCTCGGCCGGCGAGCTGCGCATCGCGCTCGACAGCGGCATGGACCCCGAGCACATCAGCTTCGCCGGCCCCGGCAAGCGCGATGCCGAGCTGGAGCTGGCGATTGGCGCCGGCGTCCTGCTCAACCTCGAATCCGAGGGCGAGCTGGAGCGCGCAGCCCGCATCGCCGAGCAATTGGGCAAACCCTTGCGCGCGGCGGTCCGGGTCAACCCGCCCTTCGATCTCAAGGCCTCGGGCATGCGCATGGGGGGCGGCGCCAAGCCATTCGGGGTCGATGCCGAACGCGTGCCGGCGATGCTCGCGCGGATCGCCGAGCTGGGCGCGCTGTTCGAGGGCTTCCACGTCTTTGCCGGCTCGCAGAATTTGTCGGCGGACTCGCTGATCGAGACGCAGGCCAAGACCATCGACCTCGTCGCTGAACTCGCGGCGCACGCGCCGCGGCCGCCGCGCATCGCCAATATCGGCGGCGGCTTCGGCATCCCCTATTTCCCGGGGGACAAGCCGCTTGAGCTGGATCGCGTCGCCGAGGCGCTCGGCGAAAAGCTCGCCGATCGGCCGCCCATCCTTCGCGAGACGCGCTTCGTGATCGAGCTTGGGCGCTACCTCGTTGGCGAGGCGGGCGTCTATCTGACGCGTGTCGTCGACCGGAAGATCAGCCACGGCGAGACCTTCCTGATCGTCGACGGCGGCATGCACCATCAGCTGGCCGCGAGCGGCAATTTCGGAACCGTAATCCGGCGCAACTACCCGGTGACCAACGCGAGTCGCCACGGCGAGGCGCCAAGTGAAACGGCGAATATCGTCGGCTGCCTGTGCACGCCGCTCGATCGCCTCGCCGAAAAGGCGCTGATCCCCGCCGCGCGCGAAGGCGATCTGATCGCGGTGTTCATGGCCGGTGCTTATGGTTTGTCGGCGAGCCCGGCCGCTTTTCTCGGGCATCCCGCGGCGGGCGAAATCCTGTCCTGATCCGAGCTTTGCCGGCCGTCGCGGCGCGACGAAACGAATTTATCGCCAGAAAGAAACAGTCTGCCGGTTGCGAACGTTAGGCCCGCGTGGAGTTGGGACGGACGTGGCGAGCGACAGGCGTGCACCGCAAGCAGCCGCAGCCCACGTCCAGAACTGAGAAAGGGATGGTAGGGCCGATGCGACAGACAGGCTTCATTCTGCTCGCGAGTGCGGCGGCACTTGTTTCCGGATGCGCGGGCGGTACCGACGGTCAGCTGCCGGCCGCACAGTTCGTGCCGGCCGAGGAGGGGCCGGGGTCCAACTACGTCATCGGCCCGCTGGACCAGTTGCAGATCTTCGTGTGGCGCAACCCCGAGCTGTCGACCAGCGTCGCGGTCCGGCCGGACGGGCGCATCACGGTGCCGCTGATCGAGGACATGCCCGCGACCGGCAAGACGCCGACCCAGCTGGCCGACGATATCAAGAAGCAGCTCGCGACCTATATCGAGAACCCGATCGTCTCGGTGATCGTCTCGAACTTCAATGGTCCGCTGGCGCAGCAGATCCGCGTGGTCGGCCAGGCGACCAAGCCGGCCGCGATCCCGTACCGGGCGAACATGACCCTGCTCGATGCCATGATCGCGGTGGGCGGCCTTACCGAATATGCCGCCGGCAACCGGGCGCGGCTGATCCGCTACGACAAGGCCAGCGGAAAGCAGCGCGAATATCGCGTGAAGCTCGAAAGCCTGCTCGAGGACGGCAAGACCTCGGCGAACGTCAGGCTGGAGCCTGGCGACGTCATCATCATCCCCGAGAGCTTCTTCTGATGATCCGGCGGCGTCGCTTCGGGACGCCGCCGTCGTCCGAGCGGGTTTTCAGCGTGGCGTCGGGTTTGAGGCGAGGACGATGAACAACTTCTACGAACAGGTAATGACCACACTCTACTCGGTGTGGCGCAAGCGCTGGTACGGACTGGCCGCGATGTGGGGTGTCTGCCTCATCGGCTGGCTCGTCGTCGCGATGATCCCGAACCAGTATGAATCGAGCGCGCGCATCTACGCGAAGTGGAATTCGCTGCTGCCGAACGAGCTGGGTATCCGCACGGCCGACAAGGCGCGCCAGGTGCAGGTCGTCCGCGATACGCTGACCAGCCGGCCGAACCTGGAGAAGGTGATCCGCCGGACCGGGCTCGACCAGTCGCTGAACGACGACAAGGACCTCGACGCCCT
>JAEZQR010000093.1 GCA_023413015.1 Pseudomonadota bacterium | reverse complement strand
GCGTAAGGGTAGGTCGCCCCTGCCGGCACGTGGTCGAACACCCCTGTCAGCTCCGCCTGTCCGCTGAGCACCGCATAGAGCGCCCGCTGCAGCATCAACCCGGCAGCGCTCACGCCGCCCGCTTCGCGCGCCGCAGCGAGCGCACCAGCTCGACCGCCGCCCGCACCGGCACCCGCCGCCCGAACAGCTTGACCTCACCGCGCGACGCACGCTCCGCCCGCACGTCAGGCTCGCCCTCCGCCGCATCCGCGATCGCGTCTGCCACCGCTGCCACCATGCGCAGCGCCCGCACCGCGCCGATCGCCTTCACCTTGTTCATCACCCGGCTCATGCCCTCGTCTCCTCCGTCACCATCTCCACGCACTCCGGGCGCCGGGGATCGCGCGCCACGCTCAGTACGCGCAGCGCCACCCCGCGCCACCGCAGCCGGTCGCCGACCTCCACGTCGCTCCATTGCCTGATCGTCACGCGATATCGCGGCGCCCGGCTCACCCGCTCGCCCTCGGCCGCCGGCCCGAAGCCTTCGTGCCCGACCGCCGCCCAGAGGTTCGCCAGTTCAACCCAGTCGCCGCTCGTCCCGCCCGCCCCGTCGGGCACGCCGACGAAACGCTCGACCGCCACCCGCTCGCGCAAAGCGCCCGCCAGCTCGCTCATGCCAGCCGCATCCGCCGCCACGGTCGCCACAGCGCCGCGACCGCCGCCGGCGGTCCCTTGTCCTCCGCCGCATCGCGGTGCGTGTAGAGATGCGCTACCAGCCGCAGCATCCCCTGTGTCAGTGCCTCGGGCACCGCGCCCGCCTCCGCCACCATCCCCGCGACGAAGCTCACGCGCAGCCGGTTGGCCCCGGCCATACGCCCGCGCACCCAGCCGTCGCCGCTCGCGTCGATCATCAGCTCATAAGCCGGCGGCGTCATCGCGACCGCCGCCGCGCCATCCGCCGGCAGCGCGCTCACCGCTGTCACGTTCTTGACCGGCGTCGCTGCCAGCCGCTGCCATTCTCCGTCGGCCGCCACCGTCTTGCGGCACGCCCGCTCTATCAGCACCCGCCCCGTGAACGCCTCGCACAACGACGCCGCGGTGGCGACGAACCCGTCCAGCAGCGCATCCTCCCGCGCGTGCTCGATGCGCAGGAAATCCTTCACCCGCGCCAGCTCCAGCGCCATGGTTCCTCCACTCGCTCCAATGTCTGGGACTCCCCTCCCTCGCAGGGAGGGGTAAGGGGAGGGTCGATACCCCGGCCAGATCCAAGCCCGCCGATCACCCTCCCCCTTGCCTGCTCTACGCCGCGCTGAACTTCAGCAGCTTGATCGCCTCGGAATTGACCACCGCCCCGCCGATGCGCTTGGTGGCGTAGAAGTGCACGAACGGCTTGTTGCTGAACGGGTCGCGCAGGATGCGCGTCGCGGTCGCCTCGGCGATCACATAGCCCTGGCGGAAGTTGCCGAACGCGATCGCGCAGGCGTCGGCGGCCACGTCGGGCATGTCCTCGGCCTCGACCACCGGATAACCGAGCAGCGTCGCGGCCTGCCCCTCGCTGAACGACGGGCGCCACAGGAAATTCCCATCGCCGTCCTTGAGCTTCCTCAGCTTCGCGAGCGTCGCCGAGTTCATCACCCACGCCGCCCCCTGCCGGTACGGCGCGCGCAGCTGGTGAACGAGGTCGATCAGCTTGTCGGCCGCATCCGCGCCGAAGTTGCCCGACACGCCCGACGCCACATGCTGCAGCGTCCCGAACGCACGGTTGCGGTCGATCTGCGCGCTCGTCGGGTAGCTCAGGAAGCCCTTGGGCCGGCTGATGCCGTTGCCGCGCACGAACGCCGCGCCCTCGGCCCGCGCGAACTCGGCGGCGATCTCGGCGGCCAGCCAACCCTCGACATCGAACATCGCATCGTCGAGCATCGTCTGCGACGCCGCCGGGTTGGCGTAGAGCTCGCCCATCGGCGGCGCGATCTCATGGAAGCTCGGCGGCGCCGTCTCGTCGCGCGCTGACACTTCCGAAACCCACCCCGATCCGAGCCCGCCATCCGTCACCAGTTTGCGGTAATTCGAACTGCCGATACTAACCACATTGGCAATCCTCCGGATCGGCGACATATCCTTGAGCAGCGCGCCGATCGCCGCGTCCACCACCTCGGGCACCGCATAGCCGCCCTCACTTGGTACGCCGGCTGTCATGCCCTTCACCTCGGGCGCCTCAATCCCCTTGCGCAGATAGCGCTCGACGAAGGCCTTCCGCTCGGGCGCCTCCTCGCTCGCCCCCGCCAGCACCGGCCGTCCGTCCGCCACCGCGAAGCCATCGACCTTGGCGCGCAGACCCGCCACCGCTGCCTTCAGCTCCGCTATCTCCGCGGCGCCGCCCGCTCCCTCGAAAACCTGCTCCAACGCATCCGTCTTCATTTCGTAGGTCATATCGTCTCCACCTCACCCACACCCAGAACCCGCGCCAGCGGCTGCATCGGGAATGTCACCAGCGACACCTCGATCAGCTCCACCGCCAGCAATTCACGGCCTGTCCGCGTCGCCCGCCCACGCTTCACGCGGTAGCCGAACGACAGCCCGGTCAGAGCGCCGCTGCGCACCAGCGCCAGCGCCTCGCGTCCCCGCCGTGTGTCGGCGAGACCCGCGATCACCCGCAGCCCCTTGGCATCCTCAGCGAGCCGCTCGACCCGCCCGATCGGCTCGTCCGCCGCGTGCTGCCACAGCAGTGGCAGTCCCGGCGGCGCGCCGGCGAACGCGCCGCGCCGCACCACGTCGCGCCCCTTGTCCGCCACGTCGAACACGCTCGCGTAGCCCGCGATGCGCGCGATCATGCGCCGCTCCCGACCAGCATCGCCGCGAGCCCCAACTTCACCGCCAGCCCCATCAGCAGCAGCGCCAGCCCGATCCGCACCACCCAGCCGATCGCCGCATTGCGCGCCGCCCGTTTCGCATCGCGCCACGCGCCCAGCAGCTGCCGTACCTCACGCAGGTCGTCGCCGGCCTTCTCGTCGCCGAGCCCGATCCGCGCCAACGCCCGCTCGGCTCCCAATTCACTGGCCTCCTCGACGAGCGCGCGCAGCGTCGCGAGGTCCGCCCCGCTCCGCTCCGCCTGCCCGATCAGTCCCGCCAACATCGCTGCCCGCATCACGCACCTCCTCTGGCCTCGAACCCCAGCATCGCCCGCTTCTCGTCGTCGCTCAGGAATTCAGCCGCGCTCACCTGCGCCCACAGTCGTTCGCGATCGGCCGACAGCGCCGGCACCGCATCCCAGTCCACGTCCACTGCCACTTCCGGCCACCAGCGCTGCAGCAGCCCGGTCAGCCCGGCGCAGATCTTCCCCAGCAGCGGCGCGATGGTCAGCCGCCACAGCGCCCGGTTGGCTTCCGAATAATTCGCGTAGGTGTTGTCACCCGGCAGCCCGAGCAGCATCGGCGGCACCCCGAAGGCGAGCGCGATCTCGCGCGCCGCCGCGCCCCGCGCCTCGACGAAATCCATCTCCGCCGGTGTCAGCGACAGCGGCTGCCACTTGAGCCCACCCTCGAGCACCAGCGGCCGCCCCGCGTTCGCCGCGCCCTGGTAGCAGGCCTCCAGCTCGCGCTTCAGATTGGCGAACTGATCGGGCGCCAGCGCCTCGCCGTCGCCCGTCTCGAAGACCAGTGCGCCGGAGGGCCGCGCCGCATTGTCGAGCAACGCCTTGTTCCACTTCGCCGCCGCATTGTGCGCCTCGATCGCGCCCGCCGCCGCGCCCAGGCATCCCAGCCCGTAATGATCGTCGAGCGGATGGAAGCCCTTCAGATGCAGTACGCTCTCGGCCGCCAGCCGCACCGAAGCATCGCCCGCGCGGTAGCGATACCCCGCCGGCCAACCCCGCGCGTCCGCCTCCACCGCCACCCGCTCGGGCCGCAGCACATGAAGCTCTGCCGGCTCGCCGGCAGCGCCGGTGACCACCTCCAGATAGGCATTGCCGTGCAGCAGCAGATGGCTCGCCACTGCCTCGATCAGCCCGGCGCCCGAGGCGGCCGGGTTCGGCCGCCGGAGCAGCGTCTCCGCCGGGTGCCCCTCCGGTCGGCAGAAGAGCGCGGCGCTCCCTGCGCCTTCCGCCACCAGTCGCACCGCGCGCTGCCCCACCGGGTTCCGGAGATACCCCTCGCGCGTCAGCGCCTCATAGCCCTTGGGTGCCTCGCCTGCGGCCCAGCCGGTGACGAACGCCACCGGTAGCCGCCCGAGCGGCGGACGCACCTCACCCTTGCGCCCGAACCAACCAAAGCGCATGTGCAATCTCCAATTTTTCAGAAAGCCGTTCGATGTCCGACACCGACGAAAACGCCCGCGAAGACCAGCTCTCGACCGAGCTGCTCGCCATCTGGAAGGCGCAGATCCTCGGTCAGGTCGGCCTGCTGCGCACGCTCTGCGCCAGCGGCATCCTCGCGCCCGAGCAGGCGGTCGACTGGCTCGACGAGTTCGCGCGCAACCTCGATCCCGACAGCGTCCTCGCCGAGGACTTCGTCCGCCCCGTCGTCGTCGAAGCGAAGAAGGCGTTCAGCCGCGTCAGCCAGTAGCTGTTCGGCGTCATCGGCCACCGGCGAGTGTCGGCCGTCTTTACAGCTGCGAAACGTCTCGTTCTGCCGCCGTCATAATTCCGTTTGCGGGACAAGTATCTAAGCGGACCCATCAACCCTGGCACAGATGTTGCTTCAGCGCTTTGGCGCGGGAGGCATCAGGGTAGGGTTGGGTCAACAATGAAGAAGCTTTTCCTTATCGCGGTTGCAGCCGCGCTCGCCAGCGGCGCCCAGGCGGGGCCGCTGACCGCCACCTCGAGCTACAACATCAACTTGGGGACGGTGACCGCCATGGACACCTCGGCCTCATCCACGGCCAGCGCCACGAACGCCGCCAATGCCTCGGTGAGCGCGGCCCGTTTCGACACGAACACAGGCATCCTCACCGGCGTGAAAATCCGGGCGGTCGCAAGCTCGGCTTCGCACAAGCTCACCATCACCGGCGAGGGCTCTCGCAACACCGGCAACCGCACCGCGGCCGGTCTCGGCACCGGGGTCCTGTCGGTGGCGCGCGGCAGCTTGTCGAACACCAATTCCGCCACCATCGGCACGCTGAGCTGCGACACCAACGTGAACAGCGCGCCGCCGGCCTGCCCGACGTCGCAAAGCTCGTCAGGCTCGCGTACCGCCACGATCACCGCAGCGTCGGCGTCGCTCGCCGACTATGCCGACGGTGCCAACTACGCGATCGACGTCGGCGCCCGTGCGACCGCCAACCTGACGCAGCTGTCGAACTTCACCACCGGCTCGGCCGCCTATGAGCTGGCGCTCGGCGACGTCGCCGTCCAGGTCGACTACAGCTACTACGAACATGCCGATCCGACATTGTCGGCCACCGTGCTCGACTTCGGCACAGTCACGCAGGGCCAGCTCGTCGATCAGCTGCTGCTCGACATCGCCAATGCCGGCGGCCTCAATGCTGCCAACCTCGCGCTGATCAGCATCGTGCCGTCCGGCGCCTTCGACGCCTTCACCACCGATCTCGCCGCGTTCGACGGCCTGGCCGGTGGCCAGTCGCTCGCCTCGCACTGGGGTCTCGACACCTCGGCCACCGGCAGCTTCGAGGCGCTGTTCACCCTGACCTTCGCGGACTCGCTGCCCGGTGGCGAGACCGGCATCGGCGTCCGCACCTATACGCGCACCCTGCTGCTCCGCGGTATCGTCGAACCTATCGCGGTTCCCGAGCCCGGCGCGCTCGGCCTTCTCGGCCTGGGCCTGATCACGCTCGGCTTGCGGCGCCGGCAAACCGCAACAGCATGAAGACCGTCGGGAGGCGGCCTCATGGGCGCCTCCCGATTCATTCGGACTACAGCTTCCGGAACATCACCAGCGCATCGACATCGCCGAGCGTCGGATGCCCGAACGCCTCCGGCAACCGCCCGACCGTCTCGAAGCCGAGGCTCCCCCACAGCCGCACCGCCCGCTCGTTGCTGCTGACGACGAAGTTGAACTGCATCCCCCGGAACCCGCGCTCGCGCGCCGCCTGCAGTGAATGCTCGCACATGGCGCGCGCCACGCCGCGCCCGGCCGCTTCCGTCGCCGTCATGTAGCCGCAGTTCGCCACATGCGATCCGCCGCCGGCCTGATTGGCGCGCAAATAGTAGGTGCCTACCAGCCGCCCGTCCGCTTCCGCCACGAAGGTCTCGCGGTCGGGGCCGGTCCAGTAGGCGATCGCGTCCGCCTCGCTCATGTCGCGCGGCAGCGCATAGGTCTCGCCGGCACGGATCACCGGCTCGATGATCCGCCAGATGGCGTCATGATCCTGCGGCCGGGCGGCGCGGATGTGCATCAGCGCCCTCCCATCATCGGCTCGCCCCGCTTGAACCAGGCTCGGGCGATCTTGCCGTCTTCCACCTCGTAGATGCCGATCACGTCGAGCGTTCCGGGTCCTTCCGGAAAGGTCCGCGTCACCACCTCGCGGTCGATCACGAGGTTGCCCACCGCCACGCGACTGACAAGATGCGCGAACAGGCTCGGCTCCTTGAACCGCTCGACATGCAGGGCGCGGATCGCATCGGCCCCGTCGCTCATCAGCTGTGACGGCCAGGCGAACACCTGCGCATCGTCGGCCCAATGTGCCATGAAGGCGTCGATGTCGCGTGCGTTGTAGGCATCGAGCTGCCGCCGCACCACCTCGGCCGCATCCACCGACTGAATCGCGATTTCCGTCATAGCCGCCCCCTCGTCCCTACGTCTGTCCGGCATCGGTTCAAACCCCGGAAAGGTCAGCCGCGTTATAGCCGATGGCGTGATGCCATCGACGGGCCCGAAGATGAAGCTATCGATACGTCACATGGACTATGAAAAGCGTCGGCAGGCGGCGATCGCCGCCGGCGTCGCCGTTATCCACGCCGCGCTCGGCTATTACCTTATCCTGCCCTCGGTCATCGACGTTCCGCCGCGCGAAGCGGCGCTGTCCGTGTTCGAGGTGCCGCCACCGCCCACACCTCCGAAGGAGGAGCCGAAGCCCGCCAAGCCGCGCACGCCGAAGCCCGAAGGGGCGGCATCCGCCGCCAACCGCAAGGCCAAGCCCAAGCCGGTCGTCGCTCCGCCGCCCAAGGTCCGCATCGAGGTCCCGCCTCCCGTCGTCGCGCCGCCCATCGCCTCGACCGGCCCCGACGCGTCGGCCGGCGCCGCCAATGTCGAAGGCCCGGGCACCGGCGCCGGCGGCACAGGCGTTGGACTCGGCAGCGGCGGTCAGGGTACCGGCACGGGTGGCGGAGGCGGCAACGGCGCCCGCTGGCTCAAGGGC